>NZ_CP011304.1:3987662-4294213 GCF_000981785.2 Microcystis aeruginosa NIES-2549
GCTAGTGTTAGCGGTTATGGTCATGATGACTTGGGACGGGATACTTTAGATCAAGTGTTCGCCCAAGCCCTGGGGGCCGAAAAGGCAGCGGTGCGAGTACAATTTGTTTCAGGAACCCATGCGATCGCCTGTGCCTTGTATGGGGTTCTTCGACCGGGGGATGAGATGTTAGCGGTAGCGGGTGCGCCCTACGATACCCTAGAGGAAGTAATCGGGATTAGGGGCAGTGGTCAAGGCTCTTTAAAAGATTTTGGCGTTAGTTATCGGCAATTAGAGCTAGATTCTACTGGTGCGATCGATTGGTTGTCCTTGGCAACGGCAGTGAAACCCCAAACCCGTTTAGTACATATTCAAAGATCCTGCGGTTATTCCTGGCGATCGAGTTTGTCTATTGACGAAATCGAGAGAATTGTCCGTATAGTTAAACAACAAAACCCGAATACGGTCTGTTTTGTCGATAATTGCTATGGGGAATTTATCAACACCCAAGAACCCACCGATGTGGGGGCAGATCTGATGGCCGGTTCTCTAATTAAAAACCCCGGAGGTACAATTGTCACGGCTGGGGGATACATAGCAGGTAAAGCGGAATTAGTGGAAATGGCCTGCTATCGTCTGACAGCACCTGGAATCGGTAGCGAGGGAGGGGCAACTTTTGACCAAAATCGTCTTCTTTATCAGGGATTGTTTCTAGCGCCGCAAATGGTGGGAGAAGCGATGAAAGGCAGTCATTTAATTGCCTATGTGGGCGATAAGTTGGGTTATCCGGTCAATCCTGCTCCTTTTGTGCCTCGACGCGATATTATTCAAGCGATTAAACTCGGTTCCCCCGATAAGCTGATCGCCTTCTGTAAAGCCATTCAAGCCTATTCTCCCATCGGTTCCTACTTGGATCCCATTCCTGCCCAAATGCCGGGCTATGAGAGCCAAGTAGTGATGGCTGGTGGCACTTTTATCGATGGCAGCACCTCGGAATTCTCCGCCGATGGACCCCTACGGGAACCCTATATCGTTTTTTGTCAGGGGGGAACCCATTGGACTCATATTTCCCTGGCCCTAGAACAAGCGATCGCCGCTTTATCTTAAACGGGTCCTCTCACTTTCCTTCTCTCCCTTAGTTAAAGTCCTAACTTCCTGTCTTTGTGGTTAACAAAAAGGGAACAGTCAAGGAGCAAAAGTGCCATTAATAGAGGCTTTCAACATTAGTATTTAGGCTCTCTTGGGTTTGGTGGGTAAAATGTATTCTTGAGATATAATTCTGCTGGCGAGCGAGTGGCACGAACCACAAAGACACAAAGGACACAAAGATCGGTCGCTCCTATATAAGTTAAACTTATCACACAAAGAATAAGAGAGTCGTATTTATTCCTTTTTTATTTTTGTTAAGGACTTATTGATTGATTTAGGCTCTTTTTTTGGGTAATTCCTAATTTTTAAGATCAATGTAGATTGACAAAAATGAGATGCAGCCACTTCTCGAACTTGTTTAACTCGATGCCGGACGGGAAAATAACCACAAATCTAACTATACTCATTACAATATAAATATCAACGACCACGATAAAAGCTCTTATGCGGGTAACTCTAAAATCGGCCTTGAGTGACAGTCATATCGATGCTAATCAAAGCAGCAGTCAACGTCAACTGATGCTATCGATCGCCGCCACCAGTGAACAGATCAACACAAATTTACCGATTAATCTTTGTTTAGTTCTCGATCATAGCGGTTCTATGCAGGGAAAACCCCTAGAAACGGTCAAAAAAGCGGCCTTAAGTTTAATAGAATCCCTCGGTGTTAATGATCGTCTCTCGGTGATAGCTTTCGATCATCGCGCCAAAGTTATTCTTCCCTCCCAATCGCGACAGGATGATCTGACCTTAATTCGCTCAAAAATTCAACGATTACAAGCGGGAGGAGGCACGGCGATTGATGAAGGGATAAAATTAGGTATTCAAGAAAGTTCTACCGGCAGCAAAGGTTATGTGTCTCATATTTTTCTGCTTACCGATGGTGAAAATGAACACGGAAATAATCAACGCTGTTTAAAATTATCCGCAGTGGCGGCCGAGTACGGTATCACCTTAAATACCTTCGGTTTTGGCGATCATTGGAATCAAGATATCCTAGAAAAAATTGCCGATATCGCTGGCGGAAGTTTATCCTATATCGAAAGACCCGAACAAGCTTTAATTGAATTTACTCGTTTATTTAACCGTCTGCAATCTGTCCGGTTAACTAACGCTTTCCTGCAATTAGAATTAGATGCCCAGACTCATTTAGCGGAGTTAAAACCCATTGCCCAAGTTGCCCCAGAAACCATAGAAATGAGCCTACAAAAAGAGGGTAATTTTTACATCACCCGTTTAGGGGATTTAATGATAGATGAAGAAAAAATTCTCCTCCTCAATCTCTATATTGACCAAATTCCCCCTGGTACTCACACCATAGCTAAGGTAAAGATTCGCTACGATGATCCCGCTTCCGGTCAAAAAGGGCTAGAAACTGCGACTGTTAGCCTTGATATCACCTCCCAAGCTCTCTATCAATCCCAATTAAACGATCAAGTTCAGAAATCGATTCTGACTTTAGCCAAATATCGTCAAACCCAAATCGCTGAAGAAAAATTAAAACAGGGCGATCGAGCGGCCGCCGCCACCATGCTACAAACCGCGGCCAAAACAGCCCTACAATTGGGAGAAAAAAATGCCGCCACTGTCCTCCAAACTAATGCCACCCGTCTACAGGTGGGAGAAGAATTGAGCGAGGGAGATTTAAAGAAAACCCGCATTATTGCTAAAACAAGACTACAAACCGATGAATAAACTACTTATTGAAACAAAATCCCAATTCCTAGCAAAGCGATAATCACCCCGAAAATCGCCCGCAAGTTAATCCGATCCCCCATCATGGCTGCTATCGGTAAGACAAATAAAGGACTGGTAGCGGTGAGAGTTTGGGCAATACCCACAGGAGAGAATTTTAAAGCAGTTTGCTGTAACCATATCCCTAAAAACGTACTGCCGAAAGCGGTGACAATAATAATAGCAATCAGACGCAATGACCAGTTAATCGCTGGCGATGATTCCTGACGGCGAAAAAACATCATAATTAACACTATTCCCGTCCCCGCTAACAGACGAAAAAGGGTACTCTGCAAAGACGACATTCCCGACTCCACCAGTGCCTGACGAGATAAAACCGCCCCCACCGCTTGGGAAATCGCAGCGATTAAAGCCCAGGCAATTCCTCGCCGCCAAGGACGTTGACTATTGATTTCGGGAGTTTTTTCGGAAATAACCCAAGCAACCCCGAAGATGGTCAAAATAATGCCAATATAAGCCGATATTTTCAGGGATTCCCCCAAAAAAGTCGCCGCTAGAATTGCTCCCAAGGGAGGCGAAAGGGTTTCTAACAGGAGGGTTTTTCGCGGTCCCAAATAATTGAGGGCGGTAAAATAGGCCGTGTCACCGATTCCTATACCAATTGCGCCACTTGTCAAGAGTATAAATACCGAACTTTGTTGATTAATACCGCGCCATTGTCCGGAAAGGGGCAGCGTCAGGGCAATTAAAGCGATCGCGACTACTCCTTTCAGAAAATTAAGCAATAAAGGCGGGATTTTCTGGCCTAATAGGCTATAAATCGCCGCAGAAATCGCCCAAAGCGCCGCCGCACTCAAAGCCGCTATCTCTCCCGTTAAATTTTCACCGAAACTAAATCCGTTGGGCATTATCATATTTGTCAGGAGACAGTATTCAGGAGACTCCGAGACTCCGAGACTATTTTTATTTATTATCCCCATTTCCCACACGCCACACCCTTGACAATCAAGACAGTCGCTAATTTAGTGATTTAATAAAACCGACCACTGCTGCAGAAGATAAAAACTATGTGTATTCTCGGTTTTGATCCGGGTAAGGATAAATGTGGGATCGCCGTCAGGTCATCGACGGGGAAAATTTATACCCATGAGGTGATAGCATCGTCACAAGCGATCGAGTGTTTAGCCAGTCTCTGTCAACAATATCCGATCGAATTACTGGTGATGGGGAATCAAACCACCTCGAAAAGTTGGCGCGAAAAAATTGCCGCTCGTCTCACCATCCCGATTACTCTAGTAGATGAACGCAATAGTACCCTAGAAGCTCGCGATCGCTATTGGCAAATGTTCCCCCCCAAAGGATTACAGAAACTCATCCCCCAGGGGATGCGTCTTCCCGATCGCCCTATTGATGATATAGTAGCGATTCTGCTGATTGAACGTCATTTACAGTCCAAATAATGTCACACTACAAAATAGACACAGCAGGGTGAATTGACGATGCTCCTAAGTAAAGGTTTTGAAGTGGAAATGTACACCGGAACGGCAGCCGGAGAAGTTATCGGTTTATCCGATCGCATTGTCAAGGATCTAGATGGTTTTGTCCGGGAACCGGATAGTCGTAACGTAGAATATACTACGGCTCCCATGACTAACTATGACCGTCTTTTATGCGCTACTTTAAAACCTCGTCTGGCTCTACGGCAATATTTGCGTCGTTTAGGCGATTATACCCTCATCCCCGGCAGTACCCTCTCCTTGGGCGATAGTCAACATTTTTATCGCAGTGATCCCGACAATCCCTATCATGACTATATCGAACAGACCTACGGCACTAATGTAGTCACGGCCAGTATTCATATTAACGTCGGTATTAGCGATTATGAGGATTTAATGCGTGCCTGTCGCTTAATTCGCCTAGAAGCTCCTTTATACTTGGCTTTAAGCGCTTCCTCTCCTTTTCTCGATGGTAAAATCACCGGTTCCCATTCCCGTCGTTGGCAAGTTTTCCCCCAAACTCCCGCTTCTGTTCCCCTCTTTGAAAGTCATAAACATTTTGTCACTTGGACTGAGGAACAATTAAAACTCGGTACGATGCAGAATGTTCGCCATCTCTGGGTGTCGGTACGTCCTAACGGGAGCAATCGTCCCTATAATCTCAATCGTCTAGAATTGCGAATTTGTGACCTGATTACTGATCCTATTAGTTTATTAGCAGTTATGGCTTTTTTAGAGGCCCGTTTAACTCAACTTTTACAGGATCCCCAATTAGACCCCTTAATTTTAAGTCAATTACCCAGCAGCAATCGCAGGGAGGATTTATTAACTTTAACCCAAGAAAACGAACAGGCTGCCGCGCGTTTTAGTCTTGATGCCACCCTGAGACATTGGTACGATGGTCGAGAAATCTTAGCTAGGGATTGGATTAAAGATCTCTATGTTCAAGTTTATCCGATCGCTAAAGAAAGGGGTTTTAGTTGTTTCCTCTCTCCCCTACAAAAAATCCTCCGCGAGGGTAACACTGCACAACAATGGTTAAAACAATACGACCAGGGTATGGATGTTAAAAGTATTATCACACAGGCGATTCTTACCCTAGAAAAACAGGAACGAGAGTTAGAACATAAATTATGTCAGCATATTTTAGTTGCTTAAATAATTATTTTAAGGCCATGGTAATTAAACCCTGTTGACCGAGAAGAATTTCCCGCAGCAGCGTACAAATTCCCACCCAAATAATCGGAGAAATGTCAACTCCTCCCAAGGGTGGTATCAGTTTACGCACGGGGATTAAAAAAGGTTCTGTTGGCCAGGCAATAATATTAAAGGGAAAGCTATTTAAATCTACCTGTGGATTCCAAGTCAGCACGATCCTTAAGATAAACAAAAGGGTCATCAACCCTAAGATAATTCCCAATGTCCAACTTAATGCGATCGCTGTGTCCATAGTCTCCAATCCCTTCTTTTTTACCGATTATCTTCCCTAAAATATAACAGTTTTTGTCTCATTTAATCATCCTAATCGCCCCAGCACCCTGACAGCTGTTCTTGTCAACCTCCCGGGTAAAAATGCCGCCAGAAAAAGTCCCAATAGGGCTTGACAAACTAGCCAGACTTGACTTATAATTTTCTTATAGTGGGAATCCGTGTCGCCCTGTAACCCCCCTCTTTTCAGGCCAGATAACGACCATCTTTTGCTGACCTCAGAAGTAACTTAAAGATGACAGAATTTCGCATCGAGAAAGACAGCATGGGAGAAATTCCCGTACCTGCCGATAAACTTTGGGGAGCGCAGACCCAAAGATCCCTACAATACTTTAGTATCGGTGATAATCTCATGCCCCGGGAGATGATCCGGTCCTATGCCATTCTCAAAAAAGCCTGTGCAATTGTCAATCAGCAAAAAAATCGTCTCAGTCAGGAGAGAAAAAACCTAATCTGTCAAGTCTGCGATGAAATTTTAGCCGGACAACACGCAGATAACTTTCCCCTCTACGTTTGGATGACGGGAAGTGGCACTCAATTTAACATGAACATCAACGAAGTCATCTCCAATCGTTGTAGTCAACTGACGGGGAATCCTTTGGGGAGCAAAACCCCGGTTGACCCCAACGATCATGTTAATATGTCCCAATCGACTAATGATTCCTTTCCCTCGGCCATGTATATTGCCGTTGCCTTGGCAGTCAAGGAAAAATTAATTCCCAGTCTGCAACTATTACGGAATAGTCTCGATGAAAAGGCGCAATTATGGGCAAATATAGTTAAAATTGGTCGCACTCACCTACAGGATGCCACCCCTTTAACCCTCGGACAAGAATTCTCCGGTTATGTGGGTTTATTGGATGATGGCAGCGATTGGCTAGAAAAATGTCTAGAAAAAGTCTATCGTTTATCCTTGGGAGGAACAGCAGTGGGTACGGGAATTAATGCTCCCCCAGATTTTGATCGAGATGTGGCTGCCGAAATCGCTAATCTGACCAAATTACCCTTTATTACGGCTCCTAATAAGTTTACCGTGCAAGGTTCCCACGATGCTCTAGTTTTCTTGAGCGGGGGACTGAAAACTATCGCTAGTTCCCTCTATAAAATTGCTAATGATATCCGTTTACTTAGCTGTGGTCCCCGTTGTGGATTAGGAGAATTACAGCTGCCGGAAAATGAACCGGGTTCTTCAATTATGCCGGGGAAAGTTAATCCCACCCAATGCGAAGCTTTATCGATGATAGCGGTGCAGGTGATGGCTAATGATTTAGCGGTGACGATGGGAGGCGCCGGAGGACATCTGGAAATGAATGTCTATAAACCGCTGTTGATTCATAATCTTATGCAGTCTATCCGGCTGCTCACGGATGGTTGCGCTAATTTCTGTCAGTTTTTGGTTCAGGGGATGACTGCTAATCAAAAACAAATTGAGACTTTTTTAAATCAGTCCTTGATGCTGGTGACTGCCTTAAGTCCCGTGATTGGCTACCAAAAGGCTGCCTACGTCGCTCATTATGCCCTAGAAAAAGATTTAACTCTGAAAGTGGCAGCCTTGCAACTAGGATACATCGAGGAAGCGGATTTTGATCGCATTGTTGACCCCGCTAAGATGGTTAATCCCTACGTTGCCGATGGTTAATTCTCTGAGGGGTTGACTACCGTAAAAATCAGAGGTCGCAGGCAGGCACGGATTCCCATTATATATATAAGTATAAGGCAAGCGGCGGGATTTGTCAAGCCCCGCCAGCAAAAATTTCCGCTAAACTTGGCTAATGATAGAGAAGAAAACAAAGAGAAAAACCATAAATGCTCCTGCCATGCGGAAGAAGGATTTAGGAAGATTAATAACTTTCTCCAGTTGTAGGAAACCCACCAGAAAATAAGCGACGATTGCCAGGAGAATCGGTATAACTAAGCGCCAGATTGTGCCGAGGGGACCGGAGAAAAACTCACCAATTTTATAGCGGGGTGTATTTTCTTCCGCGTGAGGAGGAATAGTTACACTTGTCCAAGTTTCCCCCCCATCGGTGGAACGAAAAACTGTAGTTTGAGCGCCACCAAAACCGAATAAAGTTTGATCTTGGGCGTAATTAGGAGAAAACTGGACGGAGATCCCAGAGGAAGGGATACTATGAATTTTCACTAGGGGTATTTTAGGATCACCAATTGATTTAAAAGTTTCTCCGCCATCGGTAGATTTAAACAATCCATCTCCCTGTAAACTAACTATTACCGTGGGATCATTAGCATAATCAGGAGAGATAGCAATGGTTTCTACTGATGCTTGCGGATTAAACCCCGGTTTCTCTAACTTTGTCCAACTTTTAGCCCCATCTTTGGTGACAAACAAACCAGAAATTGTCCCAGCAAAAATAGTTCCATCGCTGGGATAATTGGGAGACATTGCCAACTGCACATTAGAGCTTTTTGATAGGGGGGTTCCTTGGCTGACATTTTTCCAAGTTAGTCCACCATCGACACTTTGATAAATACCCTCTTTTCCCGTGACAAACAAAGTTTTATCCTTAGCAAAATCGGGGGAAGCTACCATAGCAGGGGCATAATTACCAGAAATTCTGCCCACTTCACTAATATTTTTAACCGTATTTCCTCCATCAGTAGAACGAAATATTCTACCCTGCTGATTGGTGAGAAAAAGAGTTTTATCCTTGGCAAAATCTGGAGAAGGAACTATTCTCGGACCGCGGACTCCTTCATCAATTTCGATAATTTTCCATAAATCACCACCGTTAGCGGATTTGGCAAATCTATTGCGTAAAAACCCAGCAAAAATAGTTCTATCTTCTCCATAGTTAGGAGAAAAGGCAATGTCAAAGAAACGCCGGGGATCCTGTCCTGATTCTTCGGGATCTTTACCAAGTCGATAAACCTCTAAACCGCGATTAATTGGTGTCCAAGTTTCCCCTCTATCGCGACTGATGAAGATATTGCCTACATAATTAGCAATGACGACAGTGGCATCCTCGGCATAATTGGGGGAAACCGCCATAGCGATAACTGTTCCCCGGGCTAAAGTTGCTATTTCCTGCCATTGTTTGCCGCTATCTGTGGTTTTAAATAAGCCATTAAATCCCCCCAAAAACATCGTATCTTGAACTATTTTTAAATCCATAAAATGGGGAACTTTATAATCATCAGCCTGTTGATCTTTGGTTAAACCCTCGCTCATTTTTGTCCAAGTTTTCCCCCCATCTTGCGAAACATACATTCCGTCATACCAAGTGATGACATAAAGGGTGGAATTTCGGGCATAGTCGGGAGAAATAACAATGTCTTCGATGATTTTATCCTTAATTCCTTCGTTAACAGCTTGGAAGGTTTTACCATCATCAACGGTTTTAAAAATACCTGCTTCTTTTGTACCGACAAAAAAGGTTTTATCCCTGTCTAGATTAGGAGAAAAAGCAATTGTATCCACTGCCCCCACATTAGCAGGTAAGGGTAGATTCTGCCAAGTTTTACCCCCATCGGAGGAACTGTATAATTTACCTTCTTCATCCCCGAAAAAAATTCGCCCCGGATTGTTGGGGGTAATAGCTAGAGAGGTTATCAGTGCCGTGGTGGGGAAAATATTTGACCAATTTTTACCGCCATCTTCGGTTAAATAAACCCCTTTTTCTAATCCCACTGCCGCTACTATATTGGGATCGGAAGGGGCAATTTCTAGGAAGTTAATAAAGTTAGTTTCTAAACCCTGATTAACTTTCTGCCAAGATTCCCCCGCATCTTCACTTTTATAAATACCATTAGATCTTGAAGCTAAATAGAGAATATTTTTATTGAGGGGAGATAGGGACAGGGAACTTAATTCCCCCGTATAATCTAAACCTTGAATTAATCTTTTCCAGTTGCTACCTCCGTCGCTAGATTTATAAAAGTTATTTCGCACCAATATATATACTGTATTATCTGTCTGGAAATCGGGAGAAACTTCTACTTGACTAATCACATCATGGGGACGATGGGCAAAAACGGGATTACTCCAAAGACAAAAAACTGTAGCAATTATCAATAAAATGAGATTAAACTTGTGGGCGAATCTCAGCAAACTTTGGCGATTAATCATAGTTAAACTGCTAATATCGAGGATAAAAATTGCCCTAATCTAGCAAAGGGCGATCAAAATTTAAGCAAGGGTTCTGTAAGAGTATAGACAAAAATAGCGATTATAACCATTACTAAAATCGGGCTTATTTGCTATCAGCATAGATTAGAACCAATCTCTACACTTTGATTATTGTAGAGACTCATTGCCTTTTGTAACCCTTGTTTGAGACCAAGTTCGATCGCTTTTCTGGACAAGTCTAACACTTTCAAGATTACTTCGTTTTCTTGGGGGGTGAATCGGCCTAAAACATGGGAAATAGTCGCTTTTTCGGTTGATTTACCGATTCCTATGCGTAAACGAGCGAATTTTTCCGTGCCAACGTGGGCAATCATCGATTTAATACCGTTGTGTCCGCCCGCCGATCCCGATAGACGGATTCTCAACCGGCCTAGGGGTAGATCCATATCATCGTAAATGACTAAAATCGACTCTGGTGCTAGTTTATACCAGTCCAGCACCGAGCGCACCGATTGCCCGGAGCGATTCATATAGGTTTGGGGTTTCAAAAGACGAATTTTGCCCGGGAGAGGACCGTCACCCTCGGCGATAAAACCTTGAAATCGCTTGTTTTCCTGCCAAGATAGCCCCCAATCCCGCGCTAATGAGTCCACAGCTTCAAAACCGATATTATGACGGGTGCGATCATATTTGGGTTCGGGATTGCCCAAACCGATAATTAGCCGAGGAATGATTAAATTGGGGGTTTTATCGGAATTCATAGGGGAAAATCGGGCTTTTAACAATGACCCGACTCTCATTATCACCGAATTAGCACTCCGAGCGCTGGAACAAAGTTTCCAGATAAACCTTGGCACAGCTATTTTGCTCCTCAAAATTCATCCTTTCGGAGGATTGACAATTAAGCAGAAAAAATGAAAGAGCCGCCGTAAACACACCATCTTGATCCCAACCGGGGTGAGTTTCTAGGTATTGTTGTAGGGATTGGTGGAGGATTTCGGGGATTTCTGCCAAGATACTGACTGATGTATTCATATCGTTTACCTCTGATCGGAAGTGGGGAAATCCCTGACTGGTGCAGTGGACAGTAAGGACTATTGTGAGCCAAGTTGGGGGGAGTTGCAATATTACCAGATGTAAAGGAATGCTTTAGAAAAACTTAATATTTACGAGGGAATAAGGGTTAGAGCTAGATTTTATTTACTTAACTTAACAGTAACTCAGTATCTATCGATGGGGATTTTGACAATCAAGATTAATTTTTTCTCGAAGCAAGTGCCGATTCTATCGCTGTTGCCTGTGGAAAAGTCTGGGTAAACTGTGGAAAACTTAAGATTGAGTGGGGAAATACTGGGGAATGTATGGGGGAAAACATTGGGGAAAAATAAGATTTGCAAATTTTAATCAGTAGTGGTGCCAAATTAATTTTCATCTTTGAAATAGGCACTCTTGCCAGAGTACCTTTTCTAGCTGAGTGCTGGCTGCTATGCTTTTACCACCAATACTGAACAGGTAGCTTCTGCCACCACGAGACTACTCACAGAATCTTCGATCACCCGTTGAACTCCCGTTAATCCCCGGCTACCGATCACGATCAGATCGGCATGATATATATTAGCTAAACGAATAATTTCCTCCGCCGGATCACCAAAGATGACCTCGATTTCACTGGGAGCAGCAATCTGGGATTGATAGCCGCGCAATTGATCTTCAATGATCTCACGGGAGGGGTGAGGACGATCAACTGGCGATTCATCTCCCTCCTTGCCGAGGATATGGGTGAGTATGACGCGAGAATTTGCCGTCAGAGAAAGGGAATTCAAAGCATGGAGGACTCGATGGGATGATTCCCCACAATCTAAGGCAACAACAATATTTTTAAACATTTTGACTAAATCCTGCCGCTAAATAAACTTCCAATTAAGATCCCAGGGCAAAAAATCTTTTATCGTGCCATTATCTAAGGATAATAAGCCTAGATAAACAATTTTATCGGTTATTACGATCGGTTAAGATTTCGTAACCCGTGGCGGTTACTAAGACAGTATGTTCAAACTGAGCCGAGAGAGCATTATCCATCGTCACCACCGTCCAACGATCGCGCAAAGTTCTGGTATGTTTAGATCCCGCGTTGACAATTGGTTCAATGGCTAGAGTCATCCCGGCGCGGAGCTTGACATTGGGTAACTCATTAGTGCGAAAATTAAATACCGAGGGTTCTTCGTGGAGATTTCTGCCGACTCCATGACCGGTAAAATCTTCTACCACTTGAAAACCGTTAGCTTGAACGTGATCTTCGATCGCTCCTGCGATATCGAGCAGATAATTGCCGGCTTTTACCTGATTTATGCCTTTATATAAAGCTTCTTCCGCCACGCGGATTAATTTTTCGGCTTTGGGAGAGACGGAACCGATAGCGATCGTGATACAGGAATCCCCATGATAACCTTGGTAGTAGGCCCCCGTATCTACCTTTAACACAGAACCGGCTTTGAGGCGTTTTTTCGGGCTAGGGATACCGTGAACGACTTCGTTATCAACGGAGGCACAAATCGAGGCAGGAAAGCCATAATAACCTTTAAAACTGGGAGTAGCACCCATTGCGCGGATACGTTTTTCCGCATAGGCATCCAGATCCGCCGTTGTCATCCCGGGTTGAGCGATCTCGGCAATTTCCTTGAGGACTGTGGCGGCAATTTTACCCGCTTGTCGCATAATAACGATTTCTGCGGCGGATTTGGTTTCGATTCCCCGGCGGCTTTTCTGTACTCGCGGCGAACCTATTTGCTCTGGAGTTTTAGTTTCGGGAAAAAGCAGCTTGGTTAGGATATTCATGGAAAGTTGGCTGTCGAGTCTTTACTTAACTTAGCATTTTCCCAGCGATCGATGACCACTCTAGAGAAATCAAAAATCTTCCCTTAGCTGA
Source organism: Microcystis aeruginosa NIES-2549 (assembly GCF_000981785.2). NCBI lineage: Bacteria > Bacillati > Cyanobacteriota > Cyanophyceae > Chroococcales > Microcystaceae > Microcystis > Microcystis aeruginosa. The sequence continues at coordinate 4,000,483 of NZ_CP011304.1, forward strand.
GGAGACAGGACATAGGAGTGGGGAGAAGGGAGTGTGGTAGTAGGGAGATGAGGATAAAAAAGACAAGAGACAATTATTATAGGCATAAAACCGAAGATTATCGCAAATTTATCTGATTTTTAAGATATTTTGAGCCGATAGCACCTCGAGAACTTACTTTTGCAGGAGGTCTCAGGAACATCTAGAAAAGCTATAGTAGGAAAAAGGCTATTTTTCTGGCGAGGTGACAATTTATGGCAGTCAAAAAAGAGTTTTCCAGTTTTGAGGAACTGTTGCAAACCACTAATCTTCCCGTGTTAGTGGATTTCTATGCCACTTGGTGTGGTCCTTGTCAAATGATGGCTCCGATTCTAGAACAAACGGGAATGTATTTCAAAAATCGCCTACAAATTGTCAAAATTGATACAGACAAATATCCCAATTTAGCCAGTAAGTACGGTATTCAAGCTTTACCCACTTTAGTAGTCTTTAAAAATGGTCAACCGATCGATCGAATCGAGGGAGTGCTGCAGGTTAACCAACTGGTTCAACATTTACAAACTCTGTTGTAAGATGATTTTGAACCAGAACTAGGAGTTAGTGTCATGGCAAAGGCGATTTGGAATGGTGCAGTGGTAGCGGAAAGCGATAACTGCGAAATTGTCGAGGGAAACTACTATTTTCCCCCCGATACCATCAAAGCTGAATATTTTCAACCCAGTAACACCCATACGATTTGTTCTTGGAAAGGAGAGGCTAGTTACTATACTCTCAGGGTAGATGGACAGGACAATAAAGATGCCGCTTGGTATTATCCCGATCCTAAGCCAAAAGCCCAAAATATCAAAGGATATATCGCCTTTTGGCGAGGTGTGCAGGTTGAGAAATGATCGCCATCTACCCCGGCAGCTTCGATCCAGTTACACTCGGTCATTTAGATATTATCGAACGTAGTGTGCCACTATTCGAGCGAGTCATCGTGGCAGTTCTCTGCAATCCCCATAAAAACCCCTTATTTAGCGTCGAACAACGCATAGAACAGATCAGCTACTGTACAAAACACCTGAAAAACGTTGAGATAGACAGTTTTTCAGGATTAACGGTTGAATATGCCAGATTGAGAGGGGCCAAGGTACTTTTGCGGGGGTTGCGAGTCCTCTCCGACTTTGAAAAAGAACTGCAAATGGCCCATACCAATAAAACTCTCTGGGAAGGGATCGAAACGGTTTTTTTAGCCACCACTAAAGAATATAGTTTTTTAAGCAGTAGCGTGGTTAAAGAAATCGCTCAATTCGGTGGCTCCGTCAGCCATCTAGTCCCGGAAAACGTTTCTAGAGATATTTACTCATACTACAGTTAACATACTAGAATACAGTAATGAGGACGATCTGAACCTATGGCGCGCCGAGAACCTAATGATCGCAGAAAAGCAGTACCTAACACTTCTAATAGTGGGGTTCCCAGTCCACCCGTCGATTTCGATATCTATCAGGATTTGGCGCGTCTGCAAGAGATGATTTTTGATAGTTTCCATATCCCCCTCACCCGTTGGACAATGATCGATGAGGGACAGATATCCGAACAGATCGATCTCATCTATGAAACCGTGCCACCGGCAGTACAGAAAGCTTTAGCAATTTTGCAGGAAGAACAGGAAATTATCACTAAAGCGGAAGAATACGCTCAACAAGTCCTTCGTTCCGCTCAACAAAGAGCCGCCCAAATTCTCGATGAGTCCGGTATTATTCAACAAGCAGAACGGCAAGCGGCCCAAATTCGTCAACGGGTTCAGCAGGAGTGCGAATCCTTGCAACAACAAACCCTCGATGAAATCGAACAGATGCGTCACAGCGCCGTGCAGGAAGTGCAACAGTTACGACAAAAAACCCAAGTTGAATGTCATGAAATTCAAAAAGGCGCTGACAACTATGCCGAAGCGGTTTTAGAAGATCTCGAGGGACAATTAGGGCAAATGTTACAAGTTATCCGCAACGGTCGTCAACAGGTAAGATCGAAACCAACATCGTTAAAAAATCTACCCGGAGAACGTCCTTAATCAGTTATCAGTTATCAGTTATCAGTTATCAGATGTAAGTTTTAAGTTAATTAGTTAGTTATCTTTATCCCTGATTACTGTTTACTATTTACCGATCACTACTGATAAATGATAACGGAATTTCATGAATAACTCCTCCTCGAATTCCCATTTATTCGGACGCTTTCTCAGCGGGTTATTCAGCTGGAAAATTTGGTTATTTGTCCAGATATTTCAAGGCAGTAAAAGCTTTTATCGATTCCTGTATCATTATTTATATCGTCGTCCTAAAATTGATCGCATTCTCGGTAGCGATGTCATCTATATTCCTGAGAAAAAACTTTATAGCATTCCCCTCGATGTGCTGAAAATGGAGCAGCAAATGGTTAATAGTGATCACCAGCAATTGACTTCTGTTACTACTTGGAAAGTTAAAACGATTCATCCTACCATCACCGAAACCGAGATCCAATTCCACGATATTACCGTCGATTTACAACAGGTACACCTGATTAAATCAGACCTTGATAACTACGATTATACTAATACTCGCCGCTTGGCTCCTCTGGTGAAAACCTTACTTTTTGAAATTAACCCCAAAATTGCCAGTTTAGTGGAAAAGAGAAATCAATTACATAGACTGCGAAATCTGGCCGCATCTTCGGAAATTTTTCATTCACAAACCCCATTGTATGATCGAGCAATTAATCAAGTCCAGCTAATTATTGATCAAGCGGAAACTTTGAGACAAGAATGTTTAAAATTTATCCGAGAAACTCTGATCGAACGGGAATTAGTGCAATCCGATATCGATAGCAATCTCATTAATTGTAACCTCGATTTTGCCAGTCAATATCAACTAATTCAAGAAAAATATCAACTCTGGAAAGAAGAGGTACAAGCTTATTTTGAATTAAAAGATTCTTCCCTACCTAAAAATTAACTATGGTTATCAGTTATCAGTTATCAGTTATCAGTTATCAGTTATCAGTGATCAGTGATCAGTGATCAGTTACAGGATTTAGTGTAGAGTTCTTGCGTAATTAATTTTTGAGGGTTCAAAAACGGCAAAAATAATGATTAAATTGCATAAAATATGTAAATATAGCGGTTCTCGCATCTGTGCGGCACACTTAAACCTTTGCTGATTAAACTTTTCAACATCGATAATGTACCTCGTGCGAACAGGAAACGCTATAGACCATTTAATTGATTATTATTCATTCTTAATTCTCCTGACTCCTGACTTCTAACCCTAACAACAATTTTTGATTTTTACAACAGGATTTAGTATTATGTCTAATTTAACGGCAATTCGTGAACATATTTTTGCTTGGGGAAAACGCACCTATATCATGGGTGTTTTGAATGTTACTCCCGATAGTTTTAGTGATGGGGGAGAATTTGACAATGTTGAAAATGCCCTGCTACAGGCGATGAAAATGATCGAGGCCGGGGCTGATATAATCGATATCGGTGGTCAATCCAGCCGTCCGGGAGCCGAAGAAATTAGCCTAGAAGCAGAATTATCGCGAGTTATCCCCGTCATCACCGCTATTCGACAACAAAGTTCTATTCCTATCTCTCTCGATACCACTAGGGCGATCGTCGCGGCCGAAGGTATCGCCGCCGGGGCCGATTTGATCAATGATATTTCTGGGGGAACCTTCGATCGCCTATTATTGCCCACGGTGGCTAAATTGGCTGTTCCCATCATCCTCATGCACCTGCGGGGCAATCCGCAAACGATGCAATCCTTAACACATTATGATGATTTAGTCAAGGAAATTAAAGAATTTTTACAGAATCGCGTTAAGGAAGCTTTACAGTGGGGTGTTGCTAGGGAAAATATTATCATCGATCCGGGGATTGGTTTCGCCAAAACCGGGACACAAAATCTTGAGTTATTGCGAGAATTAGGGCAATTTCGGGATTTAGGTTTACCTATTTTAATTGGATTGTCGAGAAAACGCTTTATCGGCGAGATTACAGGCAAAGATGACCCAAAAGAACGAGTTTTCGGAACGGCGGCGGCCTGTGCTATAGCGATCGCTAAGGGGGCCGATATCCTGCGCGTCCATGATGTGGCCGCGATCGTAGATGTGAGTAAAGTGGTGGACGCAATCGAGCGAAGTTGAAAATTTTTGCTAGTCTTAGAATCATCCACAGTTCGATCGAAATTAGCGATGAATAGCCAACTAACCAGCGATCATTGTATGTTACCCGTGATTCGATCTCCCCGGGATTATCAAGTTTTTCGCATTAGCGCTGGGGATACGAATCGTTTAGCGATCGTCTTCGATTCTACCGTAGCGGGGGATTCCTTGACCGTCTGTGTGGAAATTTTCGATCCTCACGGTTGCACCCCTACCCATCGTCATCATTTTGCCGTAGAAATGTTTTTTATCCTCAAAGGGGAGGGAATGGCTATCTGTGATGGTAAACCGATTCCCCTAGGTCCAGGGGATAGTTTATTAGTCCGTCCCACGGGTATTCACGAGATTAGAAATGTGGGAGACGGAAGACTTTATGCACTATGTTTTATGGTTCCCAATGAGGATTTTTCGGAATTAATTCGCAATGGTATCCCAGAGGAGTTAGACGCAGAAGATTTAGAGGTGTTGATGGGAACTATTAAAGGATAGTCAAGCCATATTATCCCTTAAATTTTGGGCTTTTTTTTCAGGAAAAGAGCGATAAAAAAGGTAAAGGTTCCTCCCAGAAGTCCGAAGATTAGCCAATTTAATCTTGGATAGCCTTTATTGATAGCGATGACTGTAGCAAGGCCACCGATGAGACAATGCCAGAAAAAAAGCAACAAGAATAAATCCAAGCTCGGGGAAATATCAGCAATTAGTTTCATATTTTATCAGTAGAGCGATCGAGTTAATTTTTTAGATAGCAAATCTCTAGAATTTTTCCAATGACCGAATCCCTTAGCCTGTGTTATGTTTACTCACATCGATTAAGTATTTCTCTTATTTTTTTGTCCAAGGCCATTTTGTTCCCATCTCGGTTAAAGCTGAAAAAACTAGATAGAGAATGAGAAAAGCAACACAAAAGAAGAAAGTCAATAAGTCGTTATTCATCGAGTTATCCCTGATAGCTTAAAGGTCACTGATTCACTACTATCCATTCTACTTAGCAATTACTGCTTTTCTAGATTGTTGAAACAGGTTTGATTATTGTTGCTGTTGTGCCAAATAGTTAAGCACTGTTTCCAGAGTCAAGTCTAAGCGTTCCGAGATTTGTTGCGGGGTTAAACCGAGGTCTTGCATCAGAGGAATTGTTTTCAATTTTTGCAAGTTTATTCCCTGTTCAATTCCCTGTTCAATTCCCTGTTCAATTCCCTGTTCAATTCCCTGTTCAATTCCCTGTTCAATTCCATCTTCAAAAGCTTCTTGATAGAAACGAGTTTGTTTTAGGTCTTGTAGTTCTAACATAGCTTCAATTTCCTCTCGACTTTTTTGGGGTAACTTATAAATGATGATCGTTTCGATTAAATCAATGACATTTTTCTGTACTAAGCGATCGCTCACTTCTCTTTGAGCCTGTTTAATTAAAATCTTAGCAGAATTAACAGCTTGACTCTCACTTTCCGTAACCAATTTGATCAGCGCGATCGCTAAGGAAGGAGTCTCGTCATTTGGCAATTCATCCAGATAGATTCTTTTAATCCTGGCCAAGGATAACAAATCTGCAAATTGCTGGGGATGTTCTCGCTCAATTTCTCGGCTAGGATAAATAACAACTATCTGCCACGGTGACAAAGGTTTATACTGTCTAAGATACAAGAAAAGTTCTGAAAATAATCGATAATATAGGTCTTCATCCTTTTGAAACTGCACTTCTACCAGATAAAAAGGCAAATTTTCCAGATTATCGAGCGGCAAAAATAAACCATCCAATCGAAAAGCTAGTTGTTTGACTTCTTGGGAAGTAAATCGATAATTGCTAACGATAGCATCGGGTCGTTCGATTAATTCAAAGAACGAATCGGGAAAATCGAGAAACATTCGATAGAATATGCTGTCAGTTTTCATGTCATCGCTGATAGCTTAAAGGTCACTGATTTACTACTATTAATTTGCCAACTACTTAGAAATTGCTGCTTTTCTAGATTGTTGAAACAGGTTTGATTATTGTTGCTGTTGTGCCAAATAGTTAAGCACTGTTTCCAGAGTCAAGTCTAAGCGTTCCGAGATTTGTTGCGGGGTTAAACCGACTTCTTGCAGTAGAGGAATTGTTTTCAATTTTTGCAAGTTTATTCCCTGTTCAATTCCCTGTTCAATTCCCTGTTCAATTCCCTGTTCAATTCCCTGTTCAATTCCCTGTTCAATTCCCCGTTCAATTCCCTGTTCAATTCCCTGTTCAATTCCCTGTTGAATACCATCTCCAAAAGCTTCTTGATAGAAACGAGTTTGTTTTAGGTCTTGTAGTTCTAACATAGCTTCAATTTCCTCTCGACTTTTTTTGGGTAACTTATAAATGATGATCGTTTCGATTAAATCAATGACATTTTTCTGTACTAAGCGATCGCTCACTTCTCTTTGAGCCTGTTTAATTAAAATCTTAGCAGAATTAACAGCTTGACTCTCACTTTCCGTAACCAATTTGATCATGGCGATCGCTAAGGAAGGAGTCTCATCATTGGCCACTTCATCCAGATAGATTCTTTTAATCCTGTCCAAGGATAACAAATCTGCAAATTGCTGGGGATGTTCTCGCTCAATTTCTCGACTAGGATAAATAACAACTATCTGCCAGGGTGACAAAGGTTTATACTGTCTAAGATACAAGAAAAGTTCCGAAAATAATCGATAATATAGGTCTTCATCCTTTTGAAACTGCACTTCTACCAGATAAAAGGGCAAATTTTCCAGATTATCGAGCGGCAAAAATAAACCATCCAATCGAAAAGCTAGTTGTTTGACTTCTTGGGAAGTAAATCGATAATTGCTAACGATAGCATCGGGTTGAGCGATTAATTCAAAGAACGAATCGGGAAAATCGAGAAACATTCGATAGAATATGCTGTCAGTTTTCATGCTGTCACAAAATTGCCTGTAATTTCAGCTTAATCCGCCAACAAAAGAGAACTAACCTATGATCATCCCATCGTTTCTGCAACCCGGTGCTAAAGTTTCTCTGGTGGCCACCAGTGGAGCCGTCAAGGAATTAGCCGCCCTAGAAAAAGGCGTAGAAATCTGGCGATCGAGGGGTTATCAAGTGGAATTTAGCGAGAATTGGTCGAATCGTCTCGGTTATCTCGCCGGTAGCGACGAGCAACGTCGTCAAGCTTTAGCCCAAGCATGGCAAGATCCCGATTGTCAAGCAATTCTCTGCGCTAGGGGGGGTTACGGTAGCGCTCGCCTCTTAGAAAATTGGACATGGGCAAAAACTAACCCCAAATGGTTAATCGGTTTTTCCGACGTGACGGGGATTTTATGGAGTTTAGCGAAACAGGGCATCTGTAGCGTTCACGGGCCAGTTTTAACCACCTTAGCCCAAGAAAGTCCCCAATCAATCGATCGCCTCTTTTCTCTCCTAGAAGGTCGTCCTTTAGCCCCTTTTGTCGGTCAAGGTTGGGGTGGTGGCAAAGTGCGGGGACGCTTATTACCGGCTAATTTAACCGTAGCCACCCATCTCCTCGGAACCTCGGTTCAACCCACCTTAGAGGGGGTAATTTTAGCCCTAGAGGACGTAACCGAGGCCCCCTACCGAATTGATCGAATGTTAACTCAGTGGCGAATGCTGGGCATTTTCTCCCAAATTAAAGGCATTGCTCTCGGTCGTTTTAGCCGTTGTTTGGCAGCCCCCGGCAGTGATAGTCAAACCGTAGAGGAAGTCTTAAAAGAGCGTTTGAGCGATTTGGGTATTGCGGTTATTGCTGAGTTACCTTTCGGTCATGATGGCGATAATGCCGCTTTACCGGTGGGAACAATGGTAGAACTGGACGGGGATCGGGGAATCTTAGAATTTTTCTATCCAGAATGATCCACTTTTTTGATACTATCTTAGAGAAGTGTTAACAAATGTAACAAAAAATTAATTATAGATGAAAGTATTAGTTGTCGGTGCGACGGGAACCCTAGGGCGACAGATCGTGCGTCATGCCATCGATCAGGGACATCAAGTGCGTTGTTTGGTACGCAGTCAGAGAAAAGCGGCTTTTTTGAAGGAATGGGGCGCGGAATTAGTCGGGGGAACCCTACGGGATAAGAGTACCATTATTACCGCTTTAGAGGGAATGGATGCGGTAATCGATGCCGCTACGGCCCGGGCGACGGACTCGGCCAGCATTAAACAGGTGGATTGGGATGGTAAAGTTAATCTGATTCAAGCGGCCAAAACTGCCGGAGTCGATCGCTTTATTTTCTTTTCGATTCTCAATGCCGAAAAATATCCCAACGTGCCTTTAATGGAGATAAAACGCTGTACGGAGAAATTTCTAGCAGAATCGGGCTTAAAATATACAATTCTCCGTCCCTGTGGCTTTATGCAGGGTTTAATCGGTCAATACGCCATCCCGATGTTAGATAATCAAACCGTCTGGATCACGGGGGAAAGTACAGCGATCGCCTATATGGACACCCAAGATATCGCTAAATTCGCCGTTCGCGCCCTAGAAGTCCCCGAAACCGTCGGTCAATCCTATCCCGTGGTCGGCAGCAAAGCTTGGAAAGCTGAAGAAATTATCGAAGTTTGCGAGCGCCTATCGGGTAAAGAGGGGAAAATTTGGCGTTTACCCATGGGATTACTGCGTTTTATGCGAGGAATAACCCATTGTTTCCAATGGACCTATAATATATCTGACCGACTAGCTTTTGCGGAGGTTCTCGCTAGTGGTCAAGCCCTTGATGCTCCAATGAAAGAAGTTTATCAAGTATTTGGCCTTGATCCGAGTCAAACAACTACTTTAGAATCCTATTTACAAGAATACTTTAGCCGCATTCTCAAGAAGCTCAAGGAAATCGACTTCGAGAAACAAAAAGCTCAGAAGAAGAAGAAAACTCCTTTCAAAAAGAAAGCGTGATTCAGCAGTAGGAAAATTTGTCAATGCCCAAAATCGGCATTATTTACAACGATATTAAGCCTATCGCTTGTAAAACAGCCCATCAGATACAAGATCAGCTACTTTCCTTAGGTTGGCAGGTGTTTATGGCTACCGGCAGCGGTGGCCTACTAGGCCATTCTAAACCCTCTCGTCCGGTTTGTTTTACCCCGATCGATCAGTTAGTCCCCCCCCACTTCGATCAGGATTTAAGTTTTGCGATCGTTTTGGGGGGCGATGGTACAGTCCTATCGGCGGCCCGGCAATTGGCCACCCTCAATTTGCCCCTGTTAACGGTCAATACGGGACACATGGGTTTTTTGACCGAAATTTACCTAAATCAGCTTGAACCCGCCTTAGAGCAGGTTTTAGAGGGGAATTACACCATCGAAAATCGCTCGATGATCACGGTGCGACTGTTTCGCGAAGATACCCTCCTCTGGGAGGCACTTTCTCTCAATGAGGTGGTCGTCCACCGGGAACCCCTCACCAGTATGTGTCATTTTGAGATTCAAATTGGTGAACACGCACCCGTCGATATCGCTGCCGATGGGGTGATTCTCTCCACTCCTACTGGTTCTACTGCCTATGCTCTCAGCGCCGGTGGCCCGGTAATAACTCCCGATGTGCCAGTATTACAATTAGCCCCCATTTGTCCCCATTCTTTAGCTTCCAGATCCTTGGTATTTTCTGACAAGGAAACTGTGAATATTTTTCCAGCAACTGCTAACCGGATGGTGATGGTAGTGGACGGTAATGGCGGTTCTTATATCTTGCCAGAAGATCGAATTAATGTGCAGAAATCGCCCCACCAAGTCCATTTTATTCGTCTGCAATCGACGGAATTCTTCCGCATCCTCCGGGAAAAATTGGGCTGGGGTTTGCCTCATATTGCTAAACCAACTTCGGTGGAATTACCTTAATCAGTTATCAGTTATCAGTTATCAGTTATCAGATGGGATTTTTCAGTTCACTGATTACTGGTTACTGTTTACTGATAGCTGAATTTATACTAAATCCAGTTATTAAAGACTGATTATTTATTCCTCCTTTTGCCTCTTGCCTCTTGCCTGTCCTCATAAATAGCCTATACTCAGCGTATTTAGTATTATGCTCTCTTTTCGTGCCAAGATAGCTTTTTATTTAGAGGATGTCACCACGGCGATCGGACTGACGGTAAATCTGCTTATCTTGGCATTAATTTTACTCTCTTTGGCGATTTATGTGGCTCAAACCTATCCCTTATCCGCCACTTGGCAAATGTGGTTACGTCAGCTTGATTGGGGAATTTTAAGCTTATTTTCCCTAGAGTATTTAATTCGGTTTTGGTGTGCGGAATCAAAACTAGGCTTTGTTTTTAACATTTTTTCCATCCTAGATTTATTGTCAATTCTGCCTCTATTTTTTGGTTTTTTTGATATTAGATTTTTTAGAATTTTTCGCTGGTTTAGAATTTTGCGAGTGATTCGTTTTTTTGGTTCCGATCTTTCTATTTTTCAAATTAAAACTTCCGATCAGATAGTATTTACTCGCATATTACTAACTCTATTCTCGATTATTTTTGTTTATGCTGGTTTAATTTATCAGATCGAACACCCAATTAATCCCCAAGTCTATCGAACATTTTTTGATGCTTTTTACTTTGCCGTTGTGACTATGACTACCGTGGGATTTGGGGATGTGACTCCCCTTTCTGATGGGGGCAAAATGGTGACAGTTTTAATGATTTTAACGGGAGTTTTGTTAATTCCCTTGCAAATTAGCGATCTGACCAAACAAACATTAAAATCTGGCACTCAAATTGATTATCCTTGTCCAGATTGTGGTTTACCCCGTCACGATATAGATGCCAACTTTTGTAAAAACTGTGGCGCAAAACTCTTAAAAAAACCTGATTGAGACTAATTCTGGCGAAATGGGGAGCGGGGAGCTTTTCGGTGTTGCCAAAGGCACGGCGTAGCCGTCCAGTAAACAGTAATCAGTAATCAGTGAACTGAAAAGGCTCTCTTGGATATTGGCTGAAAAATGTTCACATTGTTACATTATGGGCGCAAGCAGTTCGATAAACTCACTGACCACGTTACGCCCCTACATTGCACCTGTGTGATTGGTAGGGACCTATAGCCCACGCCCTTTCTTCGATAAGAGCTGCTCATCACTATAACCCCAAGAGAGCCACTGATAACTGATTCAAGGCTGATGGCTGAGAGCGGTGGGAATCATGACAATTTACAATTGCTTAATAATTGTTGCCACTGCCGTGATAATATGTGTTGTGGCTCACCTGAGCGTCATAGCTCGGAAAGCAATCCAGATATTGAGATTAGTCTATCGCTGATTTAGGTGTACCTTGTCTGACCCATCGATCGAATCTCCCCCAACCCCAGAAACAAACCCGCCGTCAGATCCGATGCGGGAATACTATCAACTACAAAACACCTTATTGATCACCACCCTGATCTTAAGCGGTCTGATCTTTATACCCGTGTGGCTGTTTTATTCCCTCAATACCGCCCTTAATTACCTATTAGGGGCAATGGTGGGAGTTGTTTACCTAAAACTCCTCGCCGGGGAAGTGGAAAAATTGGGGGTAACGAAAAATCGCGTGGGCAAAAAAGGATTAGCCCTATTCGCCGGATTAATCATCATCGCCAGTCGTTGGCAAGAACTGCACATAGTGCCAGTTTTTTTGGGGTTTTTGACCTATAAAGGGGCGATCATCGTCTATACCCTGCAAACCATCTTCAAGCTGGAGCAGAAAGGCGATTCCTAAACCCTTTGACCGTTAAAATAACCCTGATTTGCGAACCCGAATCTCTCTAAGGTAGAAATGTTAGACAGTTTAAGTGTGCTTAATTTTTATAGCCTCGCTTCTCTGGAAGTGGGACAACACTGGTACTGGCACATCGGCGGACTAAAAATTCACGGGCAAGTGATCGCGGTCTCCTGGATCGTCTTCGCTATCTTAATCATCGCCTCGATCGCCGCTACCCGCAAAATCCAGAAAGTCCCTAGCGGTATTCAAAACCTCATGGAGTACGTTCTGGAATTTCTGCGCGATTTAGCCAAAAACCAGCTAGGAGAAAAGGAATATCGACCCTGGTTGCCCTTCATCGGCACCCTATTTTTATTTATTTTCGTTTCTAACTGGTTAGGGGCTTTGATTCCTTGGAAGTTAATCGAACTGCCCGAAGGAGAATTAGCCGCCCCCACTAACGACATCAATACCACGGTGGCGTTAGCCCTACTGACTTCCCTCGCTTACTTCTACGCAGGCATCAGTAAAAAAGGACTCGGTTACTTCGCTCACTACCTAGAGCCGATTCCCGTGCTATTACCGATCAAAATTTTAGAAGACTTTACCAAACCCCTCTCCCTCAGCTTCCGTCTTTTCGGAAACATCCTCGCGGACGAGTTGGTAGTAGCCGTATTAGTCTTCCTCGTCCCCCTAGTCGTACCCCTACCCCTGATGGCTCTCGGTTTATTTACCAGCGCTATCCAGGCCCTTGTCTTCGCCACCCTTGCCGGGGCCTATATCCATGAGGCCCTGGAATCGGAACACGAAGAAGAACACGCTTAAAAGCGAGGGACGAAAACAGAAAAATTTCTTAGGGAAAAGTGTCCAAATAATAGGATAATAACTAAGAAATTATTGGTCGAATTCAGTATGAGCAACTGAATTCTAGGATCGTTCTTTCCCAAAAACTCTTTCGGGAGTTTTGAGCAGAAAACCAGCTATTTTTTACGGCTGAGAACGCGCTCTGTAAACAACAGATTGAAATTGATTAGTAAATAGAGGAAAAAATCACCATGAACCCCACAGTAGCTGCCGCTTCCGTTATCGCCGCCGCCCTCGCCGTTGGTTTAGCCGCTATCGGCCCCGGTGTTGGTCAAGGTACCGCTTCTGGAGAAGCTGTTTCCGGTATCGCCCGTCAACCCGAAGCTGAAGGAAGAATTCGTGGTACCCTTCTCCTCAGCTTGGCATTCATGGAATCCTTAACCATCTACGGCTTGGTTATCGCTCTCGTTTTACTGTTCGCTAACCCCTTCGCCTAATTAAAAAAGCAGTCGGTTATCAGCCCCCAGTCCCCAGCTTGGCAGCGGAGTTTTCAAAACTCTCAAAAAACGCCGAAGCAGCTAACTAAAAAGTCTGGTTTTTGGGACAGAAGGCTGATAGCTAATTAAGGGAATTTTGCTGATCCCCCCTGACTGTTCATCGTTAAATCAGGGGGATCGTCTTCCTTTTTTGAACCTGTCTATAGCTTCTATTTATCAGGAATAAATCAATGTTTGATTTCGATGCCACCCTGCCAGTGATGGCACTACAGTTTATTCTTTTGGCAGTGATCCTGAACGCCGTTTTTTATAAACCCCTCAGTAAAGTTTTAGATGAACGGGCGGAGTATATTCGGCAAACGGAAGGCGGAGCCAAAGAACAACTAGCCAAAACCGAAGCACTGGTACAAGAGTACGAATTACAATTAAGTTCGGCTCGTAAACAATCCCAAGAGATTATCGCCCAAGCGCAAGCTGAAGCCCAAAAACTAGCCAGCGAACGAGTTGCCGCAGCCCAAAAAGAAGCGATCGCCCGTAAGGAAGCCGTCGCCGCCGAAATTGCCCAACAGAAAGAAGAAGCCTTTCGTTCTCTAGAAGGACAAGTGGCCTCTCTTTCCCGTCAAATTCTCGAAAAACTCCTCGGCCCCGAACTCGTTCGCTAAACCCCAGCCATTGGTTAATAACAGTGATCAGTAAAAAGATAGAACTCAGTCGTCAGGAGTTAGTCCCGATGCCAAAGTTGGCACCGCCAAGCATGAAAGTAGTACCTACTTCCCACTTCCCACTTTCAAGTTAGAAGACTGATAACTGATAACTGATAACTGATAACTGATAACTGAACAACCTACTCCCCGCCCTCAATAATCATGATCATCGACACAGTTTTATTATTAGCCACGGAGGCGAAGGAAGCGGCAGCAGAGGGATTCGGCATCAACACCGATATCTTAGGAACTAACCTATTTAACCTCTCGATTCTGCTCGGTTTAGTCATCTTCTACGGCCGCAAAGTTCTCGGACAAATCCTCGGAGAACGTCAGTCGAAGATTGCTGAAGCTTTAGCCGAAGCAGAAAACCGGAAAAATATTGCCGCTACCGCCCTCGCCGAAGAACAGAAAAAACTCGCCCTGGCAAAACAAGAGGCGGAAAAAATTATCGATAACTCTCGAACTAGAGCTAAAACCGTCGCCGCCGACATCTCCGCCCAAGCCGATCTCGATATTCAAAGAATGCGCGAAAGTGCCGCTAAAGATCTCTCGGCGGAACAGGATCGCGTTTTAGTAGAATTACGCCAAAGAATTACCGCTTTAGCCTTAGCTAACGTGGAATCCCAGTTAAGCGCCGGCCTGGAAGAATCGGTACAACAAACCCTAATTGATCGCAGTTTGGCGAACCTAGGAGGTAAATAGATGCAGGGAAGTTTAATCAGTTCAGAAATCGCCGAACCCTACGCCCAAGCATTACTTTCCGTCGCCCAAAGCAGCGGACAATTAGAAGCGATCGGCGGCGAAATAAAATCCCTCTTAGAATTGTTGGAAAATGCCCCCGATCTAAGAGCTTTTATCGGCAATCCCGTGATCAAAGAAGAAGCTAAAAAAGCCGTTCTTTCCCAAGTAATGGGGAGCAGTGCCAATCCCTATTTAACTAACTTCATGATGTTATTGGTCGATAAACGTCGGATTCAATTTTTAGAACCCGTTTGTCAACAATATCTCACCTTGGCCAGAGTGCTGACTAACACCGTTTTAGCGGAAGTTTCCTCGGCCACCGAATTGAACGATAGCCAAAAACAAATCGTCATCGACAAAGTAAAAACCCTGACCGGGGCGAACGTGGTCGAACTGAAAACCAAAGTTGATGGCAGCCTGATCGGTGGTGTGGTGATCAAAGTCGGTTCTCAGGTCTTTGATGCCAGCATTCGCGGTCAACTACAACGCCTCAGCCTCTCCCTGCGCTAAGGTCATCGAATCTCCCTTTTTTGCCGTTTTTTCACCTTCTAATTTTTTACTTTTTCCCAGATTAAACTATGGTAGCTATCAGACCCGACGAAATTAGCACGATTATTCGTCAACAGATCGAATCCTATAACCAAGAAGTACAGGTCTCCAACGTGGGAACCGTCCTACAAGTAGGTGACGGTACTGCCCGCATCTACGGCCTACAACAGGCCATGTCGGGAGAACTATTAGAATTTGAAGATGGAACCGTCGGCATCGCCCTTAACCTCGAAGAAGATAACGTCGGTGCGGTGTTAATGGGTGACGGTTTCGGGATTAAAGAAGGCGGTACGGTGAAAGCTACCGGTAAAATCGCTCAGGTTCCCGTGGGTGAAGCCTTAGTCGGCCGCGTGGTTGATGCCCTCGGTCGTCCCATCGACGGTAAAGGAGACATACTCGCCAGCGAAACCCGTCTGGTGGAATCCCCCGCCCCCGGTATTGTCGCTCGCAAATCCGTCTGTGAACCGATGCAAACCGGCATCACCGCTATCGATGCCATGATTCCCGTCGGTCGTGGCCAACGGGAGTTAATTATCGGTGACAGAAAAACTGGTAAAACAGCGATCGCCATTGACACGATCATTAACCAGAAAAGCGAAGACGTGATCTGTGTCTATGTCGCCATCGGTCAAAAAGCCTCCACCGTCGCCCAAGTAATCGACACCCTCACCCAAAGAGGCGCCATGGATTACACCGTAGTGGTGGCCGCTAACGCTAACGACCCCGCCACCCTCCAGTATATCGCCCCCTACACCGGAGCTTCGATCGCCGAATACTTCATGTATAAAGGCAAAGCGACCCTAGTTATCTACGATGACCTCACCAAACAGGCTCAAGCTTATCGTCAGCTATCCCTGCTCATGCGTCGTCCTCCCGGTCGTGAAGCTTACCCCGGCGACGTTTTCTATCTCCACTCCCGTTTACTAGAGCGTGCCGCTAAACTCAGCGATGCCCTCGGTGGTGGTAGCATGACCGCCCTGCCGATTATCGAAACCCAAGCCGGTGACGTTTCCGCCTACATTCCCACCAATGTAATTTCGATTACTGACGGTCAGATCTTCCTCTCCACCGACCTCTTTAACGCTGGTTTCCGTCCCGCTATTAACGCTGGTATTTCCGTATCCCGCGTGGGTTCGGCGGCCCAAACGAAGGCAATGAAAAAAGTTGCCGGTAAATTAAAACTGGAATTAGCCCAGTTTGACGAATTAGAAGCTTTTGCTCAATTCGCTTCTGACCTTGATGCGGCCACCCAATCACAACTGGCTCGCGGTCAACGTCTGCGTCAAATCCTGAAACAGCCCCAAAACTTCCCCCTCTCCGTTTGGGAACAGGTCGCGGTGGTTTATGCCGGTTTAAACGGTTATCTCGACGATATCCCCACCGATAAAGTTATCGATTTCTGCGCCGGTTTACGCGAATACCTGAAAACCAGCAAACCTCGCTACGTTGAGATCGTCAGCACTGAAAAACAACTCAACGACGAAGCGGAAGGCCTGCTCAAAGATGGCATCAACGAGTACAAACAGGCTTTCAAGTAAACTTCTGTGAGCTTTAAGCTGTCAGCCTTTTCAGTTATCAGTGATCAGTAAACAGTGACCAGTAAACAGTGAAAAGATGGCCAGAAACTGCTATTTAGTACTGCTCACTTAACACATACTGCTCACTTAAAACTCCAATCTGATGACTGATAACTGATGACTGATAACTGATAACTGATAACTGATAACTGAATTATGCCTAATCTCAAAGCGATTCGCGACCAAATTCAATCGGTCAAAAATACCAAAAAAATTACCGAGGCCATGCGTCTGGTGGCGGCCGCCAAAGTGCGTCGCGCCCAAGAACAAGTTCTCTGTACCCGTCCTTTTGCCGATGCCCTCGCTCAGGTACTCTATAATCTGCAAGGTCGTTTAGCCTTTAGTGATGTTAATTTACCCCTACTGGCCCAACGGGAAGTAAAAACCGTGGCTCTGTTAGTAGTCACAGGCGATCGAGGTCTTTGTGGCGGTTATAATACTAACGTCATCCGTCGTGCCGAACAACGGATGAATGAATTAAAAGAGCAAGGGATTAACTATCAATTAGTTGTTGCCGGCCGAAAAGCAGCACAATATTTCGAGCGCCGCAATGCTCCCATTGCCGCTAAATTTATTAACCTCGAACAGATTCCCACTGCCGATGAAGCTGGTACTATTGGGGATGAATTGCTTTCCTTATTTTTATCGGAAACAGTCGATCGGGTCGAGTTAATTTATACTCGTTTTATCTCCCTGATCAGTTCCACTCCGGTGATTCAAACCCTGTTACCTTTAACTACCCAAGGTTTAGCGGTACAGGATGACGAGATTTTCCGTTTAGTGACTAAAGAGGGAAAATTTAAGGTACAACGGGAAAAAATGGCCAGCCAACCGGCGCAGGTTTTTCCCCAAGACATGATTTTTGAGCAGAATCCCGTCCAAATCCTCGATTCTCTCCTACCTTTGTACTTAAATAACCAATTACTGCGCGCTCTCCAGGAATCGGCAGCGAGTGAATTAGCAGCCCGGATGACGGCGATGAGTAACGCCAGCGATAACGCCAGCGAGTTAATTGGCACTTTAAGCCGTACCTACAACAAAGCTCGTCAAGCCGCTATTACCCAAGAATTGTTAGAAGTAGTAGCGGGAGCCAATGCTCTCTAGGTTTAAGCCAGTTTTTATTCTGACTATCAGTAGGAGTGATTATTTTCACTCCTTTTTTTATAGTAGCTGGCGTAAAATCCTACACCCTGCCCCAGGAAAAACTTTTTCGGCAAACCCGAATTAGCTTCAAATAGAGTCAGGGCAATCCCTTTTCTGATATTTTCTGGCCTCTTGAAAAGCCCCATCTCATCCTGTATTCTAAGTCAGCGGAAGAACTATAAATGTCAATCGATTAAGCTAAATCTTAAACTATAATCCTTAAACTATAATCATTACCCGATCGCCCAGGAGGGACAAAACAACTCGTGAGTATAACTGATTTAATCCAAAAAGGCGGAGTGGCCATGTGGCCGCTGCTTTTTCTGTCTATTTTAGCTCTTAGCACTATTATCGAACGAATTTGGTTTTGGAGTCGCACCCTCCTCAGTGAAGGGCAGATTTTAAATCGCATTATGGAATCAGCTACGCGTAACTGGGATTTAGCGACTAAAGTAGCCCGGGATTCCCGTAATCATCCCATCGGTAGCTATCTTTATGCACCTCTTCGCTTAGAAAATCCAGATCCAGAGGTTTTTCACTTCGCCCTCGAGTCAGCTGCCGATGAACAATTATCGCTAATGAAACGGGGCGATAAAATCCTTGAGGCAGTCATCGCCCTTTCTCCCCTGTTAGGATTATTAGGAACGGTACTCGGTTTAATTACCTCTTTGGCTAATATTCAACTGAGTGACCTGGGAACGTCTTCCACGGCGGGAGTAACTTTAGGTATTAGTGAAGCTTTAATTTCCACCGCTACCGGACTAATCGTCGCTATTTTTAGCCTCGCTTTCTATCGTGTTTTTCAGGGACTTTGGTTCAATCAAGCCCGAATTTTTCGCAAGGCTGGCAGTGATTTAGAAATTATCTACCGTCAACGTTGGCTAGATGGAGAAGACCAACAATATTCCCTCAGTGCTAACCTAGAAAAACCTCTCGATCGCTAAATCTCTCCCTAATCACCCATGGCCGAAACTAAATCTCTTAACCACAAAAAGCCAAAAAGTAGCCATATTACGGCTCGTCCGCTCAAATTATGGCATGATCAACACCGCATTCAAGAGGATGTGCAGGTTAATATCATTCCCTTGATCGATGTAATTTTCTGTATTCTCACCTTCTTTATTCTCGGTGCAGTGGGATTGTCTCGCCAACAGGCCATCAGCCTCGATTTACCGAAAGCTAGTACCGCCACCACCCCGATGCGGGAAATGTTGGTGGTTAGTCTCGATGATTTCGGACAACTCTACGTCGAAAAACAGATGGTGACTCGCGCCCAGTTGTTCGAGGCGATTAAGAATTATCATCAATATAGTCCCAATGGACTGATGGTACTGAATGCTTCGCGTAATGCCAGTTACAACGAAGTGGTAGGGGTTTTAGACCTACTGCGACAGGTAGGCGGCGATCGCGTGGCTTTAGCGACTCTATCGGGGGAGGCTAACAATCCCACCCTGGAAAATAGCAATCCTTTGCCCAATTTACCGACTAATCCCACCTTACCCGGGTTAACCAATCCTCTAGGCAGAAATTAACTAGGAATGGATGCGATAGGTGAGTAATTGCTCTTCGAGAGCAGCAATGCGATTGTAAGCCGCCGTCAATTGTGCCGTTAATCGGCGAATTTGGATTTCATCGGAAAAAGAATTTTCTCCACTGACAGCCGGGGCCTGTTTGCCACCGTGATCCCGGAGAATATCTTTATGATCGTAGAGACTATTATCGGATAACTCGGAAAAACCGACCATTTCCAGGGATTCTCGCGGAGAACGACTCGATTTATCCCCAGCTAGGATAGCAATTTGCCGGCTGAGGCTTTCGACAATATCCTGTAGGTGATCGACTTTCCGATCAAGACTGATAATCTGTTGTTGTAGTCCATTCATGCAATTACCTAGTAATTAAGGAGGTTTCCCCTCTATGCTAGGCTCTAGAAGAGATGGACTATAACAATTTATGATTGATTTAACGATCCCTTTACTGCCCTTAACTCATCTTAATATATTGCCCCGGTCAACCGGCTGCCCGCGATAGCACTTCTATCAGGAATTAAGGTAAGCTGTTGAGCAGTAAGCCTCGATTTTAAGGAACTAAATTATGTTTAAAAATTGGTCTTTCGATGATTGGATGAATCATATCCTTTTTCTGGCTACAATTGTGGCTTTGCTGACGATTTGGCTGGGTAGATAATTAAAAACTATTTTTCTTTCCTTGCTTTACCGAAAATTTGGGGTTAAGGTTCCCCGTCCATTTTACGGCTCTCTTAGGTTTGGTGGGTAAAATGTACTCTAAGATACAGTCCTGCTGGCGAGGGAGTGGAACGAACCACAAAGGCACAAAGGACACAAAGATTGATCGCTCCTATATCAGTTAAACTGATCACACAAAGAAGAAGAGAGCCATTTTACGGCAGGGAGTGTCAAAATAAGAAACAAAACCTTCAGCGATTAATATGACTGACTCAAGCCCAAAAATTTGTATTCTCGGTGGTGGTTTTGGTGGACTCTATACTGCTTTACGTTTGAGTCAATTGCCTTGGCAAGATCAACACCCCCCCCAAATTACCTTAATTGATAAAAACGATCGCTTTTTATTTTCTCCCCTTCTCTACGAATTAGTCACCTCAGAACTACAATCTTGGGAAATTGCTCCCCCTTTCAGCGAATTACTCGCTAATACCCCCGTTGACTTCCAACAGGGAACCGTCACGGCGATCGATGTTAATAATCATAAAATAACCCTTGACAATCAAAACGATATATGCTATGACCGCCTCGTCATCGCCCTCGGTGGTCAATCTTCCCTTGACTTCCTACCCGGGGCCAGAACCCACGCTATCCCCTTTCGTAGTCTAGAGGATGCCTATCGTCTTCGGGATCGACTCAAAACCCTAGAACAATCCGATCGCGATAAAATTCGGGTCGCCATTATCGGGGGCGGTTATAGCGGCGTAGAATTAGCCTGTAAGCTGGCCGATCGTCTCGGAGAAAGGGGAAGAATTCGTCTGATCGAAAGAAATAGCGATATACTTGGCCCTTCAACCCAATTTAACCGCGACACCGCCAAAAAAGCCCTAGAAAAACGTCTGGTTTGGTTAGACCTCGAAACCACCGTCGCCGACATCCAAGCGGATCGCCTCTCCCTTGACTACAAGGGACAGATAGACAATATCCCCGTTGATCTAATTCTCTGGACCGTTAGTCCGATCGCCTCTCCACTGATCGCTAATTTGCCACTAGCACATAATGAGCGCAAATTACTAAAAGTTAATCAATATTTACAAACTGTCGAAAACCCCAGCATCTACGCGATTGGCGATGCGGCCGATGGTCGCGACCAAGAGGATAAACCCTACGCTGCCACGGCCCAGGTCGCCCTTCAACAGTCCGACTACTGCGCTTGGAATATTTGGGCGAGTTTCCACGATAAACCGGCTTTGCCCTTCCGTTATCAACCTTTAGGCGAAATGTTGACCCTCGGAGTCGATGAAGCTACCATTAGCGGTTTAGGACTAGAATTAGCCGGTCCCCTTGCCCATCTTACCCGTCGCTTAGTCTATCTCTACCGTCTGCCCACCCTTAACCATCAAATCGCCGTAGCATTCAACTGGATTACCCAACCCCTTCTATCCCTCATTTCTGAGTAGCGAGTTCAGATATTCCTCCACTAACAAACTATCTCGATCGGTCAATTCCTGACCATCGAGACGATTTAAAAGCATTACTGCGCCAAATAACTGATTATTAACCCTAATTGGCACAGCTAAAGCCGTTTTTATCCCCAAAGCGACCGCTATATCCTGACGGATGCGATTATCTCCGAGAGTTTGTCCCACCACCACCGGACAACTATCCCGGTAAACCACCGTACACAATCCCGACGTGGCAATATCACCCCTTTTGCCCACAATTGCCCCGGTGTTTTTACCCGCACCCGCCCGATAATAAATACTATCACCGTCAAATTCGGCAATGATAACCGTTTCTGTTGGAATTAAACCTAAAATTTCTTCAGCAATGCGATCGAGATTAGTTAATTTTTCCATAATGGGTTAGGGGTTGAGGAAATAGAGTGTTATACTCAAAAAAACAGCGATTCATTAACTTTAGTCTATAGTTTGTGAACTGAAGTCACTAACCCCGCCCTAAAAGGGACGGGGTTTGCCTAAACCAATTTAGGCGACGCAAGTAGAGACTACCGCATCGAGACACAATCTGGCACAGACTTCCGAATACTTCCCTAGTTCGGATTACCTCTCAGCTTTATTGGTAAAGCGTTGTTAGACAAGACATCTTGATTGTGTTGCGGTAAGGGACTTTAACTTCACTCTTAAGGATTATCTCCATGGCAAGAGTTCCTGTTATCTCAAAAGACGGAAAACCGTTAATGCCCACCAAACCCAGTCGGGCTAGACGGTGGATTAAGGAAGGAAAAGCTATCGGTAAATTCAACGACTTAGGTATTTTCTATGTCCAGCTAACCGATGAACCTTCCGATAGTAAAACCCAACCGATTGCCATTGGTATTGACCCGGGTAAATTATTTTCGGGAATTGGCGTTCAATCCTCTCTTTTTACTCTTTGGAAGGCTCACTTAGAACTTCCTTTTAAACGAGTAAAAGAGCGGATGGACAATCGGTGCTTAATGCGAAGAGGACGTAGAGGAAGACGGATTAACCGCCAACTTCCTTTTAATCTAAGAGCGCATCGACAAAAACGATTTTCAAATAGAAGAACAGGAAAATTAGCTCCCTCAATCAGAGCTAATCGTCAACTTGAACTTCGAGTCGTTTCCGAACTAACCAAAATCTATCCAATTACCGATATTTATTTTGAGTACATCAAAGCCGATATTGATATAACTTCTGGTAGAAAAGGAGCTAAGTCTGGAAAAGGTTTCTCGTCGGTTATGGTCGGACAAAAATGGGCTATTGAGCAACTGTCTCAATTGGCAACAGTCCATACTCGCTTTGGTTGGCAAACCTCTAATCTCAGAAAGTATTTGCGACTAGAAAAGTCCAAAAATAAAGCAGAACAATCACCCGAAAGTCATGCTAACGATGGAATTGCTCTTGCCTGTTTTCAGTTTTTAGATTATTGGCCATTTCACAATTCTAATGGTCATGGATATGATTGGAAGGGTTCTGTTAAAGTAACAAACGCTCCCTTTGCTGTCATCAAACGTCCTCCTGTTAGTCGTCGTCAACTTCACCTGATGGTTTTTTCTAAGGGTGGTAAACGACGTAAATATGGTGGCTCTACCACAAGACATGGGTTCCGTAAAGGAGATTTAGTTTCTTCTCCCAAAGGGATTGGTTATGTAAGTGGAGATACCGAAAAACAGCTATCTGTAAGCGATACCAGTTGGAAACGATTGGGACAGATAGCTGTTAGTAAGATTCAGTTAATTCGTCGTTCTAACGGTTTAATTGTTTCTCGCTAACTCATATAAAGCTGCCCTCCGCTATCGCTAAAGGGCGGGGTTTCAGACCCATTTTTTCGATGAAAGATAACACCCCCAGAGTAACAAGTCTCAAATCTTATCTTCAGCATTTGCCTCAAGATGCGTCGGAAGCGATCGTTAGCACCAACTTTGCACCTTACCTGATATCATATTTAGGATTTTCAACCACGGAGATAATTCCACAGTACGACACGGGAGGCGGTGGGATTACCGACTTTGCCACTCGGAGAAACCTAGAAAACGATATTTTTTTGCAGACAAAGAGTAATCCTTTTCTGCTAATAGAGTTAAAAGGTAGAGATATTAACCTAACTGAAAATAGTCCAAGTTATAAGGCAACTGTCAATCAGTTAAAGCGTCAGTTATTAGGGAATAACTGTAAAGCAGCCCAATGGGGAATTATCACTAACGGTTCACACATCCAGTTATTTAGAAAACATGGTAAAATCATTTTTCCTGCCACTACTTGCATAGCAATAACTCCTGAGAACATTGATGAGACCGTAGCTCGGATCAAGACAAAAATTGACAATACTCCCAAAGCATTAACGGTTACTGTTTACAATAATAAAGGCGGTGTAGGCAAAACCACCACAACCGTAAATCTTGCCGCTTTCCTTGCCTTTTTAGGTAAAAAAGTTTTAGTTTTAGACTTTGATTTTAATCAACGAGATTTAACTAAATCTATCCTAAATATAAACCCAGAAGATGGCCTACTAGAAAAGGCTTTAACTGATCGCAATATTGATCTAAAATCAGTGATTATTCCCTATACTTTTAAGAATCCAAAACGACAAATTACCTTCGACGTTGTTCCTGCTGATCCTAAAATGGCAGACTATCCGGACTTTCAGTATAATTCTCAAATGAAAATATTCACTCTCCATAGAAAATTAGACTTAGCTAGATATGAATATGATTACATCTTTATAGATGCAGCTCCCAATTGGCGATTTCCTAGCCAGCTGGCTGTTTATGCTGCTGATGTTGTCCTCTTACCCACAAAACATAACAATTCATTCTCCCTTCATAATGCAGCTATTGCCATCAAGGAGTTTCTGCCGCCAATGCAAAAATTAAAAAAAGATGGGACTCCCATAGCCTTACCAATTTTTTTCAACGGTGAGAAGATTACTCAACCACAGTTAGAGATTGCCCAAAAAGAAATTAATCAAATACTAAAAAATGACAAAAACCTTGTACACTATTTTTATCCCAAATACACTCCTGCCAGTAAAAATTCACATATTCATCACCTGCCAGAATACGCTATTATAGCCAGTGCTGCTTTCGCTCGCGTGCCGGCCGTTTATAAACATATTTCCGTTTATGAGTATTACAAAGACTTAGCAAAGGAGTATTTTTTACAATGATGGAATATACCGATATTGGTACTTTGAAGTATCTCTACTTAGATGAAATAGAAATTACCAATGGGACCGATGCTGATAGTTTTTTAATTGAAGTTGCTGCCAAACTATTACAGCAGACAGGTGGACGCAATTGGCTGCCTGTAATCGTCAAAGAACTATCAGAGGATCGCTATGAAGTTATCGGCAACTCATTTGTTTATGCTGTGGCTGAAAGGGCTGGACTAGAAAGAATTTGGTGTATTATTGCCGATGGAACAGAAGATGCTAGGAATATATCCAGAGTTTTGGCAAGAGAAGAAACCCCAAAACTAAATCTTTCAACAGCTTCAAGAGAAGAAATTAAATCTGCTTTACAGTTCTTAATTGAACAACCGAATAGCCCCCTAAAAACAGTTAAATTAGCTACTGCTACTGCTAGGATTGATGAAGCTCCCCGTCAATTCTGGAAGAGTTTAGATTCAATTGTTGCCCTCAAGTGTGGAATTACAAAAGGGAAGGGATTAGATTTACTCAAAACTGTCTTTTATCTCACTCCTGAATCTCAACAAGATGCAGTGATTGAGGAATTTTCAGAAGAAACTCTCAAACTCAAGACTGTTTCCGAATTAAAGACTCTAGCCAAAGAAAAAGGAATCGTTGGTTTAAGCAAGATGAAGAAAGCAGAGCTAGTCAGAATATTAGCGCAATAAGAAAAAGGAGTATGAATTATCAATTAGGAAGTGGGGAAGTGGGGAAGTGGGGAGTATTTTCAGTGAACAGTAAACAGTCGGGGTAGGGTTGATTCATGAATCAACCCTACCTTGAATCAACCCTACCTTGAATCAACCCTACCTTGAATCAACCCTACCTTGAATCAACCCTAGAACGTAGGTTGGGTTGAAGCATGAAACCCAACGCCCGATCATGTTAGGCTACCGCTAACCCATCCTACAAATAATTGTGCCTCCCTACTTATAACAAATCACTCCAGTATCAATTATGAATTATGAGTTAGGAAGTGGGAAGTATTTTCAGTGAACAGTAAACAGTAATCAGTGAACTGAAAACTCACATCTGATAACTGATAACTGATAACTGATAACTGATTCAAGGCTGTCTCGGAGTCTCATGACCTACCCTTTCAGCAATAAATCGCTAATTTCCGACTGACAATGACCAATTAAACGATTAAGGGCTTTTTTTCCTTGTTTACCTTGATAATCTGAGCGATCGCTCTCAGTAATTCCATAGGGACGACCGATCGCCACCTTGACACGATGATAAAATACAACGGGATGCCAACCATCTTGATCGAATAAAGGTTCCGTGGTATCTAACCAGCGCAGCAAACGCACGGGAAAAGGACTAATAACAGTTTCCGACTCGGAGAGAATAGCCACAGGTAAGACAAATAAATTCTCCACGGGACAACGCAGGGCTAAATGGGCAAATCCGCTCTGAAAACGGCTAATTTGACGAGGAGCAGTCAAATTTAACATCGGCGATCCACCTTCTGGAAATAAACCGATCCATCGTCCGGACTGTAAAAAATCCGTTGCTTGCCGAAAAAAAGTCCGGTGGCGTTTTTCAGGGGTATCAAAGGGAAAACAGCCCAATTCTCCGATTAATTCCCGCAAAAGCGGCGTTTTTCCCATGTAGTGATGACAGGCGATCGGGAGAGTTTTGCCCAAAGCTTGAATTAAGATCGGCGCGTCCAAAAAGCTGCGATGGTTACTTACCACGATCGCCACTCCTTGGCCGGGTAGATTTTCTTGACCGACGGTAAACAGACTCGTGCGCGTGGTATCAAGAATTAAACGAGAGGTGGATAGGGGGGTAAGCAGCTTCATGGAAAAAAAAAATCGGCCTTAAGATTGTTTTTATTGACTTAGACTACAACTAAAGGATAAAACAGAATTAGAGGATCATAAAATATAAGGGATTATGTCCCAATCATCTACGGACCAGCCTCGGGGCAGCCTCGTCTATTTAAAAAAATAAATTTCATGAATGATTTAAATGAGCGAAAAACATTTGCTTTAACAACACCTCTTTATTATGTCAACGATGTCCCTCACATCGGTAGTGCTTACACAACGATCGTAGCGGATGTTATGGCACGATGGAAGCGGTTACAGGGGAATTCTGTCCTCCTAATTACAGGAACCGACGAACACGGACAGAAAATCGAACGGACTGCGGCAGCCAAAGGACTCAATCCCCAGGAACACTGCGATCGCATCGCCACCAGTTTTGCCAATCTCTGGGCCAAGCTACACATCCAGTATGATCGCTTTAGTCGCACCACCGCCCCCCGTCATCAGACAATTGTTAACGAATTTTTTGAAAGAGTCTGGGAAAAAGGCGATATCTATCTAGATCGCCAACAGGGTTGGTATTGCGTCGCCTGTGAAGAATTTAAGGAAAAAAGAGAACTGTTAGATAATGGCTGTTGTCCCATTCATACTAATCTGGCCGCCGAATGGCGCGACGAGGAAAACTATTTTTTCCGTCTCTCTAAATATCAGACGCAACTAGAACAACTTTACCAAGAGCAACCCGATTTTATTCAACCGGAAAGCCGACGTAATGAGGTCCTCAACTTCGTCAACCAAGGACTACAGGACTTCTCCATCTCTAGGGTTAATGTGGCTTGGGGGTTTCCCATTCCCCACGATGGCAAGCATACCATCTACGTTTGGTTTGATGCCCTTCTTGGCTATGTTACCGCCCTTCTCGACCCCGAAGACGAACCCACCCTAGAAAATGCCTTGGCCAAATGGTGGCCGATCGATCTGCATCTGATCGGTAAAGATATATTAAGATTCCATGCCATTTATTGGCCGGCTATGCTAATGTCGGCGGGTTTACCCTTGCCTAAAAGAGTCTTCGGCCATGGCTTTTTGACCAAAGACGGGCGGAAAATGGGCAAAAGTCTCGGTAATACCCTCGATCCCTTCGATTTAGTTGAGCGCTACGGGGCCGATGCCGTCCGTTACTATTTCGTCAAAGAGATTGAATTAGGACAGGATGGCGATTTTCAGGAAACCAGATTTGTTAATATTCTTAACGCAGATTTAGCCAACGATTTAGGCAACCTCCTCAATCGCACCCTAGGCATGGTTAAAAAATACTGCCAAAATAACCCCCCCCAGTTGACCGGTGTAGATATCCCCAACGATAATCACCTTAAGAATATGGGGATCAATTTAGGGGGCATTGTTGAACAGAAGTACGATGCGCTACAATTTAATCAAGCCTGTGAGGAAATATTGGCGTTAATTCGTGCTAGTAATAAGTTTATCGATGAGAGTGCGCCCTGGAGTTTATTTAAACAGAAACAACAAGCAGCGGTAGAACAAGTCCTCTACGCAGTTTTGGAATCAGTAAGACTCTCTGCCTACCTACTTTCACCGATAATACCGACCTTGAGCAGTAAAATTTATCAACAACTGGGTTTTGTTATTGATTTTAATACTTTCAGGTCGGAGGACGGAGAAAACTCCCCTGATGGTGTCTCTTTTTCCCAACACTGTCAATGGGGATTACCCACAAATCCACAACTAGGAACACCTGAACCGATCTTTTCTAAACTAGAACTGCCGTTAAACGATTCCTAAGGGAATTTTTTGATAACTCTATTTTTTAAGGTCTGTTGTCCTTTCGGACACAACTGGCAAACACCCAACACTAAACTTTTAACAAACGAGGAAAAATAAAATGTTTGATGATTATGACACAGCCCCAGTCTTTACCCCCGAACAAGTGCTAGAAAATCGCGGTCGTGTGGCGATTTTCATCGATGGTTCTAATTTATTTTATGCAGCTCTGCAATTAGGTATCGAAATTGACTACACCAAATTACTTTGTCGTTTAACTGCCGGTTCTCGTCTCTTGCGGGCCTTCTTTTATACTGGAGTTGATCGCACTAACGAAAAACAGCAGGGATTCCTCCTCTGGATGCGTCGCAACGGCTATCGAGTCATCGCTAAAGATCTAGTACAATTGCCCGATGGTTCCAAAAAAGCCAATCTCGACGTGGAAATCGCCGTGGATTTAATGGCTCTAGTGGGTTCCTATGATACCGCAGTCATTGTCAGTGGTGATGGGGATTTAGCCTATGCTGCCGATTCCGTTAGTTACCGTGGTGCGCGAGTGGAAGTGGTTAGTTTGCGATCGATGACCAGTGATAGTTTAATTAATGTGGCTGATCGCTATGTTGATTTAGATCAAATCAAAGAAGAAATTCAAAAAACCAGCAAACATCACGTTAGTTATAATAATTTCCCCGTCAGCGTCTTGGACCAAGATCGTAGCAGTCGCTAGAACAATTCAGCAAAAATCAAGTTTAAGGTGGGTAATTCCCACCTTTTTCAGTTATCAGTTATCAGTTATCAGTTATCAGTTAGCAGTTATCAGTTATCAGTTATCAGTTAGCAGTTATCAGTGATACTAAATCCGCTGAGTATAGGCTACATATCAGGAGAGGCACTCATGGAAGTGGAGTGACTCTTAAATTATTACAGATGTGTCAGCAGCTGCGTGTAAGCATCCCACCGAAAAACTAATGCGCGGGGGGTTTGGGGGCGGCGCCACGCCCCCAACGGGGGGTTTGGGGGGTTCTACCCCCCAAAAGCTTGGATTGAGCGATAAAATCGGAAGTAATACTAAATCCCTTGAGTATAGGCTACATATCAGGAGAGGCACTCATGCAATAACTGGATTTAGTATAACCACTCCCCATCTGCTGCCTCCTCAATTAAGCAATACTACTGCGTTTTCTCGCTTCCTTATAAGATGTTCCCACATCCTGTAAACCGACTTTAATCATTTGTTGTTCCAAAAGGGCAAAAAAACGCAGGCGATCACCACCTTTAATCACCGCTAAATTGTGCGCTTCCGCTAAGGCGATCGGATAACCATAACCTTTTAACACCTGGGCCAGTAAAATACTCAAAGAGCGATCGAGTAATTCTCGATCCTCCACCACCCAAGCAGGAACCTCTACCCTAGCGATTTCCGTCCCCACATGGAGATAACAGAAGTAAATACGATGCTCATCCCCATAAAGATCGAGGATTTTCAAAGAACTGCGCCAAAAAGGACTTCTTTGCCCCGGTTCCAATAAATAACCCCAGACAGAGGCATCCCGGAGAGGATCGACAACGCGACAAGGGGTTTTGTCTGGCTCTAAATCACCGCAATTGATCAAGCAATTGGGAGTATCATGGGGACAAGATTGTAAACGCAGGAAATTTAAGCCTTCCGTGCTACGAGAAGCACTAATATAACCTATAAGCGGGATTCTAGCTGATTTTAAATCGTCCCAAGACTGAAAAATCGGTGGCAAAATTAAATCTTTTGCTTCCGGGGGGAGACTATCGATAAACCAATAGATCAAAGAACCATCCACGAGGGCTAAATTTGGTTCATAATGGGCGCCGGGGGGTTTTACCCAACGAGTAGCCATTTCCGCTAACATTTGGCTTTCTAATACCGTCCGACGATAACTCATCCACTCATCCACGCGAATACCCCACTGTTTAGAAATGTAGAGGTCTTCTGATTTGTAATAGACTTCGGGAATGCTATCGAGGAGAGGGTGTAAATTTTGACCATAGTGCAACATGATCCTACCGATATTAATTAGATAACAGTAGGCGATTTCGTGGTGGGAAGGGGCAATCTGGGAACCATCCGTGGCAAAAACGCTATGACTTTCGGGAGGGGGAAGGATAGTAATGCGGGTGTCGAGAGGTTCGATCGGTAGCGCTACGGAGAAAATTAGGCGATCGTGCCAGTTATCATAGAGTTCTAGCAGTTTTTCCTGTTGCTGTTGAGCCTGTTCTAAAAGAATTTTAGCCCTTTGCACTCGCTCACGACTAGCTGCCACTTCCTGTTGAAAATGTTGACTAATCCCTGGCATTTTTGCCGCTAATTTCGCAAGATCGAGCATAGCTATCCTCTCCCTGACTTTTTTTGATTTTATCGCAATTTCCTGTCTCTAAGGATAATTTTGTCAATTATTGCCAAATTTATCCATAATACCTGCGGTTGCCGCCTTTCCTTCCACAGCCACCCAGATTTTGCTATCTAGCCAAAAAGACAATCTCTAACCTCTAAACCGGAGAAAAGCACAATCGCTGACTTGACAACAAGAGCGACAATTTGCTATAATGACCTTTTGTCAACGATTTGACCTTCGGTAATAGGAGTTCAGAGTAACCTTAGATACAGCCCTATCATGCCCACCATTCAGCAATTAATACGCGACGAAAGATCCAAAGCGAAAAGAAAAACCAAATCTCCCGCCCTCAAACAATGCCCCCAACGCCGGGGAGTTTGTACAAGAGTATATACCACCACACCGAAAAAACCCAACTCAGCCCTACGGAAAGTGGCTAGGGTACGTTTGACCTCTGGATTTGAGGTGACAGCCTACATCCCGGGCATCGGTCATAACCTACAAGAACACTCGGTCGTCCTCATTCGCGGCGGTCGGGTCAAAGATTTACCCGGAGTCAGATATCACATCATTCGCGGCACCCTCGATGCCACCGGGGTGAAAAACCGTCAAAAGGCGCGCTCTAAGTACGGAACCAAACGCCCCAAACCCGCCGCTAAATAAACAGGAAATTGATTAACCAAAAAAATACTCCCACCGAGTCGGTCAAAGTTAACCCAAGAGACTTAAGACTCGCAGGAGAGGGTTTGAGATGGGCTGTAATCATCCGACTGTCAAGCAAAAGTTAAAGTTAACCTAAAAAATCAAGGAATATTCCGATGTCTCGCCGTAAAAACGTCAAAAAACGTCCTATTCCCCCAGATCCCGTTTACAATAGCTGTTTAGTCAGCATGACCATCCGCCGGATCATGCGATCGGGCAAAAAATCCCTGGCCGCTAACATCGTCTACGATGCCCTAAAAACCGTCGGCGAACGTACCGGTCAAGAACCCCTAGAAGTATTTGAAAAAGCCGTTAAAAACGCCACCCCCCTAGTGGAAGTGAAAGCCCGTCGGGTCGGTGGAGCCACCTATCAAGTACCGATGGAAGTACGGAGCAACCGTGGTAGTACATTAGCACTACGCTGGTTAGTCCATTATGCTCGGACTAGAGGCGGCAAAACCATGGCTGGTAAACTAGCTAACGAGATCATGGATGCGGCCAATGAAACGGGCGGCACGATCAAAAAACGGGAAGAAACCCACCGGATGGCAGAGGCAAACAAAGCCTTTGCCCACTATCGTTACTAAGAAAGATACTTTAAAGATACTTTAAGGGCGGTAGACCACACCGCTGCCGCCAAAAAACTGTCAAGAAAAGTATAGAATTGTAAATAGTGTAAAAAATCCTAGAACAAAACCCCATCACTGGCAAGCAAAGCAAGGAGGTTGCTGTGGCACGGACTATCCCGCTAGAGAGAGTGCGAAACATCGGAATCGCCGCTCACATAGACGCGGGCAAAACAACGACAACAGAAAGAATCCTGTTCTATACGGGAGTCGCTCATAAACTGGGCGAAGTCCACGACGGAACGGCAATTACCGACTGGATGGAACAGGAACGGGAGCGAGGAATCACGATCACCGCCGCCGCCATCAGTACCAGTTGGCAAGATCATCGCATCAACATCATTGACACCCCCGGCCACGTCGATTTCACCATTGAAGTGGAACGTTCCATGCGGGTACTCGATGGCGTGGTGGCAGTTTTCTGCTCTGTTGGTGGTGTACAACCCCAATCAGAAACCGTCTGGAGACAAGCCGATCGGTACAAAGTACCCCGGATTGCCTTTGTCAACAAAATGGACAGAACGGGAGCGAACTTCTTCAAAGTTTACGAACAATTAAGAGATCGCCTCAGAACTAACGCCGTTCCCATCCAAATGCCGATCGGCGCGGAAAGCGAACTGAGCGGGATCATCGATCTCGTCAAGATGCGCGCCTATATATATAAGGACGATCTGGGCAAAGACATAGAAGAAACCGACATTCCCGAAGACTTATTGAAAAAGGCCGAAGAATTCCGCCTGCAGCTGGTGGAGGCTGTAGCGGAAGCCGATGAAGAACTCCTAGAAAAATATCTAGAAGGTGAAGAACTCACCGAAGCCGAAATCAAACGCGGTCTCAGAGAAGGGACGATTGCAGGTACAATTGTTCCCGTCCTCTGCGGCTCGGCTTTCAAAAACAAAGGGGTACAACTGCTCCTCGATGCCGTCGTCGATTATCTGCCCTCACCCTCGGAAGTAGCCGCCGTTAAAGGGATTCTTCCCGATGGTAGCGAGGCAATCCGGGAGGCTAAGGACGATGCGCCCTTCTCGGCCCTGGCCTTCAAAATCATGGCCGATCCCTTCGGTCGTTTAACCTTCCTGCGGGTCTATTCCGGTGTGTTAGCCAAAGGCAGCTACGCCTACAACTCCACCAAAGGAACCAAAGAACGGATCGCTCGCCTGATCGTCCTCAAATCCAACGAACGGATCGAAGTGGATGAACTGCGCGCCGGTGATCTAGGAGCAGCGATCGGACTGAAAAACACCATTACCGGGGATACCCTATGTGATGAGAAAAACCCGGTTATCCTAGAATCCCTCTTTATCCCCGAACCGGTGATCTCCGTGGCGGTGGAACCGAAAACCAAACAGGACATCGAGAAACTCAGCAAAGCTCTGCAAGCTCTCTCCGATGAGGATCCCACCTTCCGGGTCAAAGTTGATCCCGAAACCAATCAAACGGTAATCGCCGGGATGGGAGAACTGCACCTGGAAATCCTCGTCGATCGGATGCTGCGGGAATACAAAGTCGAAGCGACGGTGGGCGCTCCCCAAGTTGCCTATCGGGAAACTGTGCGGAAACCCGTACGGGCCGAGGGTAAATTTATCCGTCAAAGTGGCGGTAAAGGGCAGTACGGCCACGTCGTCATCGAACTCGAACCGGGTGAACCGGGGTCAGGCTTTGTCTTCGTCTCCAAAATTGTCGGTGGTGCTATCCCCAAAGAATACATCAACCCGTCAGAACAAGGGATGAAAGAAGCTTGCGAATCGGGGATCGTTGCGGGTTATCCCGTCATCGACCTGAAAGCAACCCTGGTAGATGGTTCTTTCCACGATGTGGACTCCTCCGAGATGGCCTTTAAGATTGCCGGTTCCATGGCGATCAAGGAAGCGGTGATGAAAGCTACCCCCGTTCTCCTCGAACCGATGATGAAGGTCGAGGTGGAAGTACCCGAAGACTTCATCGGTAACGTCATCGGTGATCTTAACTCCCGTCGGGGACAAATCGAAGGCCAAGAAACCGAGGCCGGCATCGCCAAAGTCTCCGCTAAAGTTCCCTTAGCGGAAATGTTTGGTTACGCCACTGATATTCGCTCCAAAACCCAAGGACGGGGCATCTTCACCATGGAATTTAGCCATTACGAAGAAGTCCCCCGCAACGTGGCCGAGGCGATTATCGCCAAAAGTAAAGGGAACGGATAATCAGTGACCAGTGACCGGTGAGCAGTGAAGACAAACCGATCATTTAAATTTGATCGGTCAACCCTAATAACTGCTAACTTAAAACTGATCTCTGGTGACTGATTAATGTTCACCCAGCTGAAGAAGAAAAAAAAACAAAGGAACAGAAAGTAAATGGCACGCGCTAAATTTGAACGGACGAAACCCCACGTTAACATCGGTACGATCGGTCACGTTGACCACGGCAAAACTACCCTCACCGCCGCTATCACTATGACCCTAGCGGCTCTGGGTAATGCCCAAGCTAAAAAATACGATGAAATCGATGCCGCTCCCGAAGAAAAGGCTCGCGGGATCACCATCAACACCGCTCACGTTGAGTACGAAACTGCTGATCGCCACTATGCACACGTGGACTGCCCCGGCCACGCGGACTATGTAAAAAACATGATCACCGGTGCGGCACAGATGGACGGTGGTATTCTCGTGGTCTCGGCTGCCGATGGCCCGATGCCCCAAACCAGGGAACATATCCTGCTGGCTCGTCAGGTGGGTGTACCTAACCTGGTGGTCTTCCTCAACAAAAAAGATATGGTGGACGATGAGGAGTTACTGGAACTCGTAGAACTGGAAGTGCGCGAACTTCTCACCAGTTACGACTTTGCTGGCGACGATATCCCCATTATTGCCGGTTCTGCGAAAGAAGCCCTCGACTACATGGCCAAAAATCCCAAGGCCCAAAAAGGCGATAACGAGTGGGTGGACGCAATTTATGAATTAATGGACGCGGTGGATAGCTATATCCCCACCCCCGAACGGGATATCGATAAACCCTTCCTGATGGCGGTAGAAGACGTATTCTCGATTACCGGTCGGGGGACGGTGGCTACCGGTCGGATCGAACGCGGTATTGTGAAAGTGGGTGATAACGTGGAATTGGTCGGGATCAGAGAAACTCGCCCCACCACCGTCACCGGGATCGAAATGTTCAAGAAAAGTCTTGACCAAGGGATGGCCGGTGACAACGCTGGTATCCTCCTGCGTGGTATCCAAAAAACCGACATCGAGCGCGGCATGGTGATCGCTAAACCGAATACAATCAAACCCCACACCCAGTTTGAAGGTGAGGTGTATGTGTTAACTGCAGGAGAAGGTGGTCGTCACACTCCTTTCTTTAAAAACTATCGTCCTCAGTTTTATGTACGCACAACCGACGTAACTGGCACTATCAAAGACTACACCGCCGATGATGGCAGCACTGTAGAAATGGTCATGCCGGGAGACCGGATCAAAATGACCGTGGAACTGATCAACCCGATCGCTATTGAACAGGGTATGCGCTTCGCTATTCGCGAGGGTGGTCGCACCATCGGTTCTGGCGTTATCTCGAAAATTATCAAGTAGGCTAATCTACTAATTAACGGGGCAGTGAATTTAAAAGCTGCTCCGTTACTGTCTTTATCTCGTACCTTGACAACTGCAATAGGTGAAATTATGGCTACGTTACAACAACAGAAAATTCGCATTCGTTTGAAAGCTTTTGACCGCCGCCTACTCGATACTTCCTGTGAGAAGATTGTCGATACTGCCAATAGAACTAACGCCACAGCGATCGGACCGATTCCCCTACCGACCAAAAGAAAGATTTATTGTGTCCTGCGTTCCCCTCACGTTGACAAGGACTCCCGTGAACATTTTGAAACCCGCACCCATCGCCGCATTATTGATATTTACCAACCTTCTTCTAAGACAATCGATGCTTTGATGAAATTGGATTTACCCGCAGGGGTTGATATTGAAGTTAAGTTGTAAAAAATGCCAAAAAGATGTTATCGCTAACATCTTTTTTTCTTAGAAACTCTTTGTGATACCAAATCCCTTTTTAATAGTCTGATTAACTCCCAAGTTAGGGATTTTTTCTCCCCACTCTCCCATAACTTTTAGATAGGATTTAGTATAAAAAGAAGTTATTAAAAGCAGGCCAGTACACTTGTTAAGGGTGCATCGCCACAATTGAGATGCCACCGATCGCTAAACCGTTTGTAGGGGAAAACCTAAAGCTTCTCGTTGCTGTAAATACAATTGAGCAACCTGTCGGGCTAAATGGCGAATTCTGCCGATATAACGGGTTCTTTCAGCTACAGCAATCACACCTCTAGCATCGAGTAAATTAAAAGTATGGGAACATTTGAGAACATAATCTAGACTGGGAATCACCAGAGAACGCTCGATGAGTTGTTTAGCTTCCTGTTCGTATAAACTGAATAAACTAAATAATAACTCAGGATTAGAAGCCTCAAAATTGTAGGTACATTGTTCGATTTCATTTTGTAGAAAAATATCACCGTAGAGGATATTTTCATTCCATTGAATTTTATTAATTGCCTCCACATCTTGCAGATACATGGCTAATCTTTCTAAACCGTAGGTAATTTCGATCGCCACGGGACGACAATCGATACCCCCACACTGTTGAAAGTAGGTAAATTGGGTGATTTCCATCCCATCTAACCACACTTCCCAACCCACACCCCAAGCACCGAGGGTGGGAGATTCCCAGTTATCTTCCACGAAGCGAATATCATGATCTTCTGGGTTAATTCCTAACACCCGCAGGGAGTCTAAATAGATTTCCTGAATATTATCGGGAGAGGGTTTAATTAGGACTTGATATTGATAGTAATGCTGAAAACGATTGGGATTTTCGCCATAACGGCCATCCGTAGGACGACGACAGGGTTCCACATAGGCAACGGCCCAAGGTTCCGGACCAATTGCCCTTAAAAAAGTGTGGGGACTCATGGTTCCCGCACCTTTTTCGGTATCATAGGGTTGAGCCACTAAACAACCGCGAGCAGCCCAAAATTCATTTAATTTAGCGATAACAGCTTGGAAAGTTAAAGACATGGGAAAAAGTAAAAAAGCAGATTAGGGGTTGGGGAAGTGGGAAATGGAGAAGTGAGGAAGTGGAGAAGTGGGGAGATTTTATCAGTGAACAGTGAACGGTAAACAGTAATCAGTGAACTGAAAACTCACCTCTGATAACTGATAACTTATAACTGAAAAGGCTGACAGTTAAAGTCATTGACTTACTTTTAACTGTAAGTGAAAGTGAACCAGGGTAGAAGACTGGGGAAGAATAACTAATTCATAAAATCCGTTCTGTTAAACTTACTCAAATCTACTCATGAGCAAATTTGACGTTAACTTCCTGCTTCACTGTAGTAGTGTCGGCACTATCTATTCCACAAGCTGACACGGTGGAACTCACCGCCAAAGAAGCTAGATTTAGACTAGCGTTCCAGTCTCGACCGCAAACTACATGGCATTGCTCACACTCAAAAACTCTTTCAGTTAAAGATAGAGACTCTTTTTTGTACCCACAATTGGAACAGGTTTTACTGCTAGGAAACCACCTATCAGCTATGATTAATTCCGAACCATACAACTGAGTTTTATAATCAAGTTGTATGGTTCGGAACTCGTAAAAACCCATATCCTGAACGGCTTTAGCTAATTTGTGATTAGTCATCATCCCAGACACGTTTAAATCCTCAATTACTATCTGGCCGTGGTTCTTGGCTAAATAAGTGGTGAGTTTATGTAACGTATCTTTACGGATATTAGCTATTTTAAAATGAAGTTTAGCTATTTGCCGTTGGGCTTTATTCCAATTATTTGAACCTTTTACCTTATGTCGGTTCAAGTATTGAAGTCTGGCTAATTGTTTTTCGTATTTACGATAACTTTTAGAGCCTTCAAACGTCTCACCTGTCGATAAAGTAGCCAAAGATTTAATTCCCAGATCACAACCAACTACATCATGAGTTTTATTGGTTGTTTGCTGTTCAACTTCCATCTTAAAACTAATAAACCACCTATTAGCTTTTTTACTAATAGTAACAGATTTTGGCTGGTATCCATCAGGTAGCCGCTCGTAAGTTTTTAACCAACCAATCACAGGAACTTTTATCTTTTGATGGGCAATTTTAATGCTCCCATCTAAAGTGAAACTATCCTGTTTACCTTTCTTCTTGAAATTTGGTGGTTTAGCTATCTTCTTGAAGCATCTTTTCCAAGCATCAGATAAAGCTCTTAACGCCCATTGGGGAGCGCATTTAGACACTTGGTAATACCAATCATGCTCTGATTTTACCAATGCTACCAACCATTCAGGTCGGTCAATAGCCGTAGGAAACTTGATTTTTTCATCAGGGTTAGCTTGATTATGGTCTAAAATTTGCTTGGTTAAAGCCAAACCCCAATTCCAAGCATGACGTGCGGTTCCTGCGTGTTGGGCTAATAATGAGCGTTGTTGATTATTTAGTTTTAACTCAGTCTTGAATCCTAGTAGCAACGTCTCTTAACTCCTCTACGATTTTTCTATTTTTATGGCTTCTAGAGCCATACAATCTAGCGGAAAATACCGTAATAATTTCTAAGACATCTGGCGCTAAATCCTCCTCAAATGTACTGTCTTCAGTTCGATTGATAATGACAACTTCAGTTCCGAATTGCTCACACAGACTAAAGATTAGTTCACTACCAAATCTAAGTAATCTATCCTTATGAGTTAAGACCAATCTCTCTACTTTACTATCAACAATCAATCGAATTAATCGCTTTAATCCTTTTTTGTTGTAGTTAAGTCCTGAACCTAAGTCGTCTATAATTTCAACTTGCCAACCGTTTTGAGCGCAAAACAGTTCGACAACTTCTTTTTGACGTTCTAAATCTTTCTTTTGATCATGACTAGAAACGCGACAATAGCCAACAGTATAGGAAAGATTCTCTTTTACTCCAAGCAACTGAGAGACGGTATAACGTCGATGCCCGTTAGCAGTTCTTTCTGGTATTAGTTTACCTTCAGACTCCCAACGTCTTAATGTCGATACGCTTACACCTTTTAATTTAGCCGCTTCTGATATGGTCAACTTACTCATAAAACTATTATAGCATAAGTCATGAGTAATTTTGGATAGTATTAGTTAGGTTTTTGGTTCCTGTGATTAACCCTCTTCGGATAATTGACCAGACCATTGCCGATCGCTAGACTTGTCTAAAAGGGTAATATTACCCGTGGGAAAGTAGAAAGATAGTAAAACTTCGCCTTCCGTCTCTAAATTTAAGTTTAACCGATCACTGGAACGCAATTTTATCCCATAGGCTTTTCCTTGTCCCTGGCTGAAAATTGCCTCGATAATCTCTTCTCCTCCCGCGTCTAAACTTTTGATCGCTTGTTAGGATAGGCCAGACTGTAAAGATTCTAACTGATTCCAGGCCAAACCACTCCACAATTGCCCTAGACTCTTATCAAAATTTGGTCTTTCTGTCAATTCTGGAAATAGCTGAAAAAAGGCATTATCAGTGAGTAAATTAAGGACTATACTGCTTAATCGTAACTGATTCACTTGTTCTCGCCATTTTTGTCGCTGTTGCTCGTTTTAGCTACCTAATGCTTCCCTAGGTTCAAAATCGAGACGTTCTAAGCGATACCGAGGATTTCTGCTGCTAAAATATCTCTTTGTTCCTGTTTCTGTTTTTCCTCTTTGATATCCCCGTAGCAGAGGCTAAACAATTCCTTGACGAGATTTTTAAAAAACTTACCATCAATTCCCAACTCTAGAAGACGCTTTCTCATCTCGGCTTTCCGTTGCCATGCCCTATCTGTGGCAGAATTTAAATTATTTTCCTCCGTGGCAAAAACGGGTTTAACGGTTTCGGGTTGATTACTGTGTTTAACCCAAATTTTCGATAAATTGCGTTATTTTAGTCCTAAGGGACAGTTAATCCCAACACCGGTCGAAGCCGCTATTCTGGAGAGACAGTCCAAAAAATCTGAACGTCGGCAAAAAGAACTGGCTTCACCAAAAGTCGAGCAGTTAACGGCAAGATTAAGGGAATTAGGCATCAATCCCGATGAAACCCTGTAGGGGTACAAGGTGTTCAGTGAGTTTATCGAACTGCTTGCAATCCCAACCCTCATCGGGAAAACCAAAATTAACCTTTTTTGATAACTTTAGAAGCCAAGGCACCCAACCCTAACCCCAATAAGGCAACAACGCTACCCGGTTCCGGGACGAGTTGTAACTGCCACGTTAGAGCAGTAGGCACAAATGGGGTATCTTCAGCGTCTGTGTCAAGAGCATCAAGTGGCGCAGCAGCAAACAAAGAATTAAAAACCAAGCCATTCGCAGGGTCGATAGCACTAGGGCCAAAGCCAAAATACTCAGACCAACCAGTGTCAGAACCAAAGACAATATCCATCACTGAACCATCGAAACTAACCTTAGCAGGGGCACCGCTACTAGAAAACGCATTACTGTAGGAATCGAAATCAGTCCAGTTAAGCGTAGTTTCGGCATAGGAGAGCGATAGCGGGGTTACTTGAGTGACATCCACAATATTCCCTGTAGCTGTTCCTGTCAGTGTTCCCGTGACAGTTACTGGAGTATCAGCTGTTGGTGATGAGAATGGGTTATTGAAAGTGTAGGAGAAAGAGAACAGGGCAGCTTGGGCAGGAGAAGCCAAGATGGTTAAGCCGATGGCGGTAGTGGCAACGGCTAAAGAGGTTTTTAAGGACATAATTGTTTTCTAAGGAAAAAATACCATTAGCTACACGGTCGATGCTAACACGGGGTGGGTGGGTAGTCAAGTATTTTCAGAAAGTTAATATAAATTCAGGGAATAATTCCCAAACCAACTGCAACAGCCAAAGCTTTTTTTTAGCTAAAGCTATTTTTTGCTCGGTATTGGGGCAGATCTTAAATTTGTCTGCTTTGTTCATCAAGTTATCAGGACACTGTGTTTATGATCACACAGCTTTCGGGAGTTGTATATATACAAAGTCAGCATTCATGAGGGGAAACCTGGGGCGAATTAATTCGCTCCTTTAAAAGGCCCGTCCCATCGCACTAAGCGCGAGGGACGAATGCTGACACTAAGTTAAACTTTAACCCCTTCCCAAAAACCCCATTTCCCCAAAAATAAGCTAAGAGGCATTCAAACCGCTTATTTTTAGATTGGTGGCATCTCTCCCAATCCCTTTACTGTTGTCCCTTGTCCCATCACAACCAGCAGTTTAAATACACAGGCAGCTTATTATTCCTAGCAGATAACCATGACTACGACTCAACCCCTATCCCCTGGCCAAACCGCCCGAAAAGATGAGATAATCTTCCCAAAAGGCGAATTTTGGAGTGATGAACCAACCTGGGAAAGTAATTTACATCTAACTCAGATTATTTTATTGATCAAATGCCTAGAATGGTTATGGCAAGATAGAGAAGATTACTTTGCAACCTGGAATTTAACCATCTACTACAGCCCAAATCAGAAAAAATCAGAATACTTTAGAGAACCTGACTTTTTTGTAGTATTAGGGACAACTAGAAACCAAAACCGGAAAAGTTGGGTAATATGGCAAGAAGAGGGAAAATATCAACCGATTGAACCCAATCAGCAAGGCTTGCCCTGAGCCAGGCCGAAGGGTTGGTTATGAAGTGAAGAATTGGGCTTATATTTAGGTATCTACGCCGATAAATTCCGTTATTTTAGTCCTAAAGGTCAATTAATCCCAACACCGGTCGAAGCCGCTCTTCTGGAGAAACACGCGAAAGAATCTGAACGTCAACAAAAAGAACTGGTTTTACAGCAAAAGGAATATGAAAGACAACAAAAAGAACTGGCTTTACAAAAAATTGAGCAGTTAACGGCAAGATTAAGAGAATTAGGCATTAATCCCGATGAAACCCTCTAGGGGTGCAAGGTGGTCAGTGAGTTTATCGAACTGCTTGCAACCCCAACCCTGATTAACCCTTGCAGGGTTTGTAGTGGGTTAATTTTTTAGATAGCAGCGCAGCAACCGAACCACTGAGCTTAAAACTTTGTCCCCTTCCCGAAAACCCCATCACCCTATTTGTCTAAAAATATTAAGAGATGTAACTATTTATGCCTAACCTAGAAAGTGATTACTCAACAGGGGTGAGATCAGGATAGTCTAGATCGAGCAGTCAGATAGATGTTTACTTAAATTCCTACTTCAGATATGTCCGTTTCTAGTCCTCCTCGTTCCCTGCGTATCGGTTCGCGTAAAAGTCAGTTAGCCCTAGTACAAACCTATTGGGTACAGGCAGAATTGAGTAAACACCACCCCCATCGACAGTTTGAGGTGGAGACGATGAGTACCCAAGGCGATAAAATTCTCGATGTGGCCCTGGCGAAAATCGGTGATAAGGGTTTATTTACCAAAGAATTAGAAGTGGGAATGTTGGATAGATCGATCGATCTTGCTGTCCATTCTCTCAAGGATCTGCCCACTAATTTGCCCGAAGGTTTAATCTTGGGTTGCGTCACGGAAAGAGTTAATCCGGCCGATGCTTTGGTGGTAAATAGCCAAAACCAAGACTATCAATTAGATACTTTACCGGCAGGTGCGGTGGTGGGGACTTCTTCCCTGCGGCGATTAGCCCAGTTGCGTTATCATTATCCCCATCTGACTTTTAAAGATGTGCGCGGCAATGTTAACACCCGTCTGGCAAAACTGGACGCGGGAGAATACGATGCGATTATTCTGGCAGTAGCGGGACTAGAAAGGTTAGGATTAGGCGATCGAGTTCATCAGGTTATTCCGGCAGCAATTTCTCTCCATGCGGTGGGACAGGGGGCTTTAGGGATAGAATGCCGCGATGGGGATGCGGAGGTTTTGCAAGTCCTAAAAGTGTTGGAACACGCCCCTAGCCGCGATAGATGCTATGCTGAACGCGCTTTTTTACGCGAGTTGCAGGGGGGCTGTCAAGTTCCCATCGGAGTGAATACGGCGATCGAGGATGGTATTCTAACTTTAACGGGTATGGTGGCTAGTCTCGACGGTAAGCGCCTGATTAAGGACTCGGTTAGCGGCGATCCTAGCCATGGGGAAGTCTTAGGACGAGATTTAGCCCATAAAGTGCGCGAGGCTGGTGCTGGAGAGATTTTAGCCGAGATTTTCGCTGAAGTGGGCCGATAATCAGTGATCAGCGCCCATTAACCCTACACCCCACACCCTGCCGCTGCAGGATTAATTTTTGGGCTTTATCTCATTGTCGAGTCAAGAGGTAAAAATACAAATAAAGCGAGAACTGTCGCCCTTGCAGTTCCCGCTCTATTATTGTTGTATTGTTGGAGTATCTAACCCCCAAATATTGAGTTAAATTAGTACAAATCTTCTTCTTTGTTGGTGACGATCACACAGTCAGAAGTAGGATAGGCCACACAGGTGAGGACATAACCCGCTTCAATTTGATCGTCATCTAAGAAGGATTGCTCGGATTGATCAACGCTACCAGATTCGATTTTACCAGCGCAAGCAGAACAAGCACCAGCACGGCAAGAAAAAGGTAAATCTAATTTTTTTTCTTCCGCTATATCGAGAATATATTTATCATCGGGAACATCAATTGTATAATCGCCATCGGGTGTTTTCAGGGTGACTTTATAATCTGCCATAGATTGTTCCTCTTAATCAATCTAGTGAAAACGGCAGTGTCAAAATTACCTTTTATCGCCGTTTAGACTGAACGGTTCGAATGAGTTTCCTTTTTGATACTACGCGAAAATTTACTCAGCTTAACTTAGCATTAGTAATCACAGCCTTAAATAAATTAAAATAATATTTACTTATCACTTTAGCAGATTAGCTGTTTAATTAAAAATAGCCTAGTCTCGTAAAACAAAAATCTGCATAGCCCATCCTTCCCTAATGCCTTAAAAAGGGTTTATTCGGTCAAATAGTGCCAAAAGCGTCAGCAAACAACTGAGAGCGCACCAAACCGAAAAAAATCTAGTAGAAGCGATTTGGCTACAGTTAACAACTCTTTTGAGCAGATTTTATGGGATGGCGAAAGGTTTTTCTGTGGTTAAACGACTGTTCGAGTTTTTGGCTAAATTTCAATCATTTAATTTTCCTAACCTTAAAAAATACGATACCTTTTCACATTTCATTTAGGGATGCTATAGCTAACAAAGTTAATCCGACTGGGGATTGGAAATTGTACTCGTCACTATTTAAGTAGGTAGGGGTTAAAAGCTGTCAGACACCCCCCTTATCAAGGGGAGCAGGGGGGATCCCCCCGCCTATCGGCACCCCCCTTATTAAGGGGGGCAGGGGGGATCAGAGGCAATAACTACTTACTTAAATTGTAATCGTTATAATCT
The DNA here is from genome assembly GCF_000981785.2 of Microcystis aeruginosa NIES-2549. Taxonomy (NCBI): domain Bacteria; kingdom Bacillati; phylum Cyanobacteriota; class Cyanophyceae; order Chroococcales; family Microcystaceae; genus Microcystis; species Microcystis aeruginosa. The sequence continues at coordinate 4,044,782 of NZ_CP011304.1, forward strand.
AATCAGTCTTATTTTAAGACATAAACAAGCTATTAAGAGATTTAGCAAAATTCTAGGGGGTCAGTTTTAGTAACTGCATAATGATATATTGTCTTAAGCGATCGCGGCTTTGAGCCTGTGCATTAACAAACAAACTATAATCCGCTGGACAGCATTTCTCATAATTTACACTGCCTAGGAAAAATTTTAGTACAAATGCTCGAACTGACAACACCGGTACTCATTGAGATAGTCAACAGCTGATCGCAGCCACCTCTGTTTTACCATATTTGGCTACACTTGGCTTCTCATAGGGATTTTAGGCTTTTTCGTCACCCCGTCAGAGCAAGAGCAAAACAGAGACAGAAGCGAAGCTCAACCCAATGATTAGCTAATGCTATCGATAAACATCTTCAGTACTGCTTTTGAGAAGGAGAGGGGTTGCTAAAGCCTCTATAATAAGTAGCCATAGAGATGCCGACAACTTCCCCTGTCGATAGCGAATAAGGAGAAAAAAAACCCAGTGTTTGTCCTCAAAGGTTACGAGTATTTTCTAGGATTTCTGCTCGCTTGCAGTTTAGTACCAATCCTATCCCTAACTGCCTCCAAAGTCCTACGGCCTAGTGGTGGCGGTCCGGAAAGACGCACTACCTATGAATCGGGGATGGAACCGATCGGCGGTGCTTGGATTCAGTTTAACATTCGTTATTATATGTTTGCCCTCGTTTTCGTGGTTTTTGACGTGGAAACCGTCTTTCTCTACCCTTGGGCAGTGGCTTTCAATCAATTGGGCCTATTAGCTTTTGTAGAAGCACTGATCTTTATTGCTATCCTTGTGGTTGCTCTCGTCTATGCTTGGCGGAAAGGAGCCTTAGAATGGTCATAACGGCCATAATTTTCCTTATTTTTGACTTTTCATGAGAGGATAACCCGATGAGTCCCAACCCTACCAGCGAATTTAAGCAAATTATCGCACAACAAAGCGAAAAAATCCTCAATCCCATCGAACGCACCAAAGTTACCCAGGATTTATCGGAAAATGTCATCCTGACTACCGTTGATGACCTGTATAACTGGGCGCGTTTGTCAAGTCTTTGGCCGATGCTATACGGTACAGCTTGCTGTTTTATCGAGTTCGCGGCCTTGATTGGTTCCCGTTTTGATTTCGATCGCTTTGGTTTAGTTCCCCGTTCTAGTCCCCGGCAAGCCGATTTAATCATCACTGCCGGTACAATCACCATGAAAATGGCCCCCGCTTTGGTGCGTCTGTACGAAGAAATGCCGGAACCTAAATACGTTATCGCCATGGGTGCCTGTACGATTACGGGGGGAATGTTCAGCAGTGACTCCACCACCGCAGTTAGAGGGGTAGATAAACTTATCCCCGTGGATGTCTATATACCCGGTTGTCCCCCCCGTCCGGAAGCGATTATCGACGCGATTATTAAACTGCGGAAAAAAGTCGCTAACGAATCTATTCAAGAACGCGGGACTGTCCTCCAACAAACCAATCGTTATTACAGCACCACCCACAAAATGCAGGCCACGGAACCGATTCTTACGGGTAAATATCTGCAATCGGCCACCCGTCAAGCACCTCCGAAAGAGTTACTAGAAGCCACCGGGATGCCTGTTCCTCCCGCTCTTTTGACCACGAAACAAAAGGAAGAAATCTAAATGACTGAAGAAACGACAGCTATTGTGCAAGCTGGCCCCACTTCGATTTGGTTAAGCGAAAATGGTTTTGATCATCAAGCTTTAGAAGCTGACCATAGTGGTGTGGAATTGATTAAAGTAGAAGCAGAATTTTTAATTCCTCTGGCCACTGCTTTATTCGCTTATGGCTTTAATTATCTCCAATGTCAGGGCGCTTACGATTTGGGACCAGGGAAAGAATTAGTTAGTTTCTATCATCTGGTCAAAGTAACCGATAATGTCGATAGTCCCGTGGAAGTGCGCTTAAAAGTCTTTCTTCCTAGAGATAATCCCCGGGTTGCCTCGGTTTACTGGATTTGGAAAGCTGCTGACTGGCAAGAACGAGAAAGTTATGATATGTTCGGCATTATTTATGAAGGACATCCCCACCTGAAACGGATTTTAATGCCGGAAGATTGGGTCGGTTGGCCCCTACGCAAAGATTACGTTTCTCCCGAATTCTACGAACTACAGGACGCTTACTAAGTCGAGAATTTAATCACTAATTAGGTTATTGATCCTATGGGGTTGGAAGCTATTTCTAGCCCGATTTTTTTTTGATACTAAATCCGCTGAGTATGGACTACATATCAGGAGAGGCACTCCTGCAAAACGGAGAATAAATAATCAGTTTTTAATAACTGGATTTAGTATTACTTAGCCAAGAAAATCCTCGATCGCCTGTGCCGTCTCTTCCGGTGCTTCTTCCGGTAAAAAATGACCACTGGCGATCGCCTGTCCCGTGACTTGATTAGCTCGCTGCTGCCAAAGAGCGATCACATCGTATTGACGTGCAATGAAACCTTTTTTTCCCCAAAGAACCAAGAGAGGAGAGGAAATTTTCTGGTCTAAATCCTGACGATCATGCTCTAAATCGATGGTAGCGGCGGCCCGATAATCGGCACAGGTGGCGGTTATCGTGCTTAAATCTCGAAAACAACGCCGATATTCCCCCAAAGCTTCCTCTGTAAAAGCGCTAAAATCTCGCCCCCAACTTTGCAAGCAATGTTGTAGATAATAATCGGGATTAGCGGCGATCAGGGTTTCGGGAAAAGGAGAAGGCTGAATCAAGAAAAACCAATGATAGTAGGCAGTGGCAAAAGTTTTATCAGTCGCCTCGTACATCGCCAGCGTCGGTGCTATATCGAGTAAAACGAGTTTTTTGACCTTTTCGGGAAAATCAAGGGCGATACGGTGGGAAACTCGCGCCCCTCGATCGTGGCCGATCAGATAAAACTCCTGATAACCCAATTTTTCCATCAGCAACACCTGATCGAGGGCCATCACCCGCTTGCAATAATTGCTAGAATCCTCTAGGGGTAAGGGTTTATCGCTATCCCCGTAGCCGCGCAGATCCGTGGCGATTACCGTAAAATTAGCCGCTAATCGGGGGGCGATTTTATGCCACATTTGATGGGTTTGGGGATAACCATGCAGCAAAAGCAGCGGAAAACCGCGCCCACCTTTGACACCATTGATAGTAATGCCATTAACTTCTAGCTGAAATTTCTGAAAATTTGTCAGCATTTTTGCCTCCTGTCACCTTAAGGGGAGATAATTGCATCATCCGGCAAAAGTGGCCCAATCAGTAAAGTTTTTTCACTATAGTTCCTCAATCCCCTGTTTTTCTGGTAGATTAAAACCATTGGGTTGCTCAAAAATCAACGAGTTAAGCAGTAATTTGATTATGATCTCGATTATCTATTCCGATGAATTTCTCGATCACGATACAGGTATTTACCATCCCGAACAAGCGGCGCGTTTAACGGCAATTGTCGAGGCTTTAAAACAAACAGAATGGCAGTCAAAATTAACATGGCATTTACCCACACCGCTCGAAATTCGCGACGAAGTAATTCCTTTGATTAAACAAGTTCATAATCAAGATTATGTTGATAGATTGCGGCGAATTTGTCAACAGGGCGGAGGAAGATTGGATGCCGATACTCCCGTTTCTGCGCGTAGTTACGATGTGGCGTTACTAGCGGTTAGTGGCTGGTTAGATGGGGTAGATCGAGTTTTATCTACTGGCGATCCTGTCTTTATTTTAGCCCGTCCACCCGGACATCATGCCACTTCTAATTATGGCATGGGTTTCTGTCTGTTTTCTAATGCTGCTATTGCCGCTTATTATGCTTTGGAAAACAAAAGAGTGCAAAAAGTAGCGATTCTTGATTGGGACGTACATCACGGCAATGGCACCCAGGATATAGTCGAAAATCATCCCCAGATTGCCTATTGTTCCCTTCATCAATTCCCCTTTTATCCAGGCACGGGAGAAGCGAGAGAAAAAGGGGAGTTTAATAATGTTTTGAATATTCCCTTATCGGCGGGAAGTACGATTAAAGATTATCAAGAACATTTTGAGGGGCAAGTCATACCTTTTCTGAAAAATTTTCAACCGGATTTAGTGATTGTTAGTGCTGGATATGATGCCAATCAAGCGGATCCTCTGGCGGGAATTTGTTTACACCCACAAGATTATGGAATTTTAACCAAATACCTCTTAACTCTCAATAAACCGCTGCTTTTCGGCTTAGAAGGCGGTTATGATTTAGAAACTTTAGCGGCTTCCGTCGTCGCCACCTTAGAAGCTTTGCTCTGATCCTATTCCGGGTAATCGTTACATTTCTTTAAAAAGATTGGTAACAAAGTGATCTAATGCGGTAAGGTAAACGATCAATAGAAAAAAACCCTTGACCTAGTTGCTTTTTAAGATTATGAACTCCCTTGCACCACACCTAAAAGCCAAAGCCCTCAAGTCCAATAGTCGTCGTCCTGCCAAAGAATTGTGCAGCGAGTGCGGACTTTGTGACACTTATTACATTCACTATGTTAAAGAAGCTTGTGCTTTTCTCAATCAACAAATCGCCGATTTAGAAGCAGCAGCACACGGCAAAAGTCGCGACTTAAATCAGGAAAATGATCTCTATTTTGGTGTTCATCAAGATATGATGGCTGCCAAGAAAAAACAAGCTATTCCGGGGGCGCAATGGACAGGAATTGTCAGTACAATTGCCTGTGAAATGCTCAATCGTGGTTTAGTAGAAGGGGTGGTTTGTGTGCAGAATACCGCCGAGGATCGCTTTCAACCGCAGCCGATTCTCGCCCGTACCACTGAAGAAATTCTCGCCGCTAAAGTTAATAAACCGACTCTTTCTCCCAATTTATCAGTCCTAGAAGAAATTGAAAAATCGGGCATGAAACGGTTATTAGTTATCGGAGTTGGTTGTCAAATTCAAGCCCTAAGAGCAGTAGAAAAAAAATTAGGCTTAGAAAAGTTATATGTCTTAGGAACTCCCTGCGTCGATAATGTTACCCGCTCAGGGCTGCAAAAGTTTCTAGAAACTACCAGTCGTTCCCCAGAAACTGTGGTTCACTACGAATTTATGCAGGATTTTCGGGTACACTTTAAACACGAAGACGGCTCGATGGAAATGGTTCCCTTTTTTGGCTTAAAAACTAATAAATTAAAAGATGTTTTTGCCCCTTCCTGTATGACTTGTTTTGATTATGTTAACTCCCTTGCTGATTTAGTTGTGGGCTATATGGGCGCACCTTTTGGCTGGCAATGGATTATGGTTCGTAATGATACGGGCAAGGAAATGTTAGAGTTAGTTAAAGATCAATTAGACACCCAAGATGTTATGTCTAGTGGTGATAGAAAACAGGCGGTACAAAATAGTATTCCTGCCTACGATAAAGGTGTAACCTTGCCGATGTGGGCGGCAAAAATGATGGGAGTAGTAATTGAAAAAATCGGGCCTAAAGGTTTAGAATATGCTCGCTTTTCTATCGATTCTCACTTTACCCGTAATTACCTTTATGTTAAACGTAATTATCCTGAAAAATTAGCGGCTCATGTTCCTGAATATGCTAAAAAGATTGTGGAACAGTATAAATTGCCCGATTAATTAGGGTATGCTGAAAAAGTAGGGGCGCAACATTCGGATAGGAAATCTACGGTTTCAGCGATGGGTTATCCCCCGAATGTTCACCCCTTCTTCGACAATCTCTTATCAGTTATCAGTTATCAGCTATCAGTTATCAGTGAGCAGTGAGCAGTGATTAATTCAATCATAGTCGATGGTGGTGGGTTACTGGACTAGGTAATAGGTGTAGGGGTAATTCATGAATTACCCCTACAATAACGTTTGTCTGGATGTTGCTAAATTTTCTCTTGACAAAGGCGACTTGACATGATACTATATTCATAATGGAAAATCCCTGCGCCTACAGACCCTCTTTTCCAACGGTCTTAACTATGATTGATGTGATTATGTGATTGACTATGATTCGTTCATTCAATCAATCTTCATCTCTAATCCACTAGGGTTAGGCATTTACTTTTCAGAAACTCTTAACTAGCTCCCTAGTCATAGTCCATCATTCAATCATTCCAATCATAGTTAAGACAGCATCCTCAGATAATTATGATAAACGGTTTGGGTATGGGGATGATTTTCCCCTAATCTTTCCCTGACAATATTAATCGCTTCTAGAAGGAGAGGTTCCGCTTCTGTGTACCTGCCTTGGAAATAGTACAAGTGTGCTAAATTGTTGAGGGAAAGTGCCACATGGGGATGATTGTCTCCTAAGTGGGTTCGAGTTGCGGTTAAACAATCTTGACAGTAAGGTTCAGCAGTAGCATACAATCCTTGTCCTTCATAATAACGAGCTAAACCCGTATAGGACCAAGCTAAATCCTCATCAGCGATATATTGGGGATATTCCCCGACAGATGCTTGTAGATGGAGAAGGAAAGGTTTAAATTCTTCAACGATTTCTATAGTGGGATTCTGTGGCATTTCTGCCGATTTTTTGGCCATAATCCCACAATAACGGCGTTTTGCTGGTTCTGCGTGGGGTGATGCTTCTAACTTATCCCGAAAATAGCGACGCAACAGGGGATGAATTTCATACCAACCATCACCCTTATCCTGAACTAAACTCAGGTGAACTAAACTATCGGTTAACCATTCCTCCACTGTATCCCCATCCTCATCGGGAAATAAATCCAGAATCATCTCCTTGGGAAAGGGCGCAAGAGCGAATAAACTGAGATAAAGTGCCAAAATTTGCGCTTCTGGTTCGCTATGCAACTCCTCCCAACTGAGATTAAAGGCAGCTTTTAACCCTCTTTCCGCAGTCATTTCCCCATGAAACTTGGGATTTTTGTCTAAACTTGGCTCATCTAAGCCGTTTTCGGCTAATTTCTGCCGTATTTTGCTGATTTTCCAATCCTGTCGTCGTACCAGCAACCTTGCCACCAATTCTAACGCCAAGGGTAAATAACCTAAGTCCTGACATAATAATTTAGCTGCCTCGATTTGTGTGTCAATTCTGTTGTCTTTAAGGTAGGAACGCAATAAATCAAGTGCATCTTTTTCTTTTAAAACTTCTACCCGAAAAGTTGCAATTGTCGCTGATAAATATTCCTTGCGAGTGGTAATTAAAACCTGAAAGCGTTTCTCTTCTTGCGGTGGTAAATAATCCCTAATTTGCTGATAATCCCGCACATCATCAAAGATAATTAAGACATTTCCCGTTAACCAGTTTTGCCAACAATAACGAATTTTTACGTCTAATTCTCCCTCATCTGGTAAAGTTAATTTGAGATGTACCCGCGCAAAATCTAAAATAGAAGTACCGATAAAACCGCCGTCACTTTCTGCCACATTTAACCAACATATACCCCCCGGATAGGCTTTTTCCCGCCATTCTTGCCAGCCAAACTGTCTGGCTAGTTCGGTTTTACCTATGCCTCCCATTCCCGTTAAGGTAGATATAGCAAGCTTTTGGGATTGTTGTAATTGCTTTTTTAAGTCAATTAATTCCTGATCCCTACCAACAAATTTAGGGATATTACTATTAGATAAATTGTGAGGATTGGGTTGAGGAGGCTCTTGGTTAGGCGGATAATTATAAATATTTTGATTGTCAATATTGATATTGTCTTGAGCATAATTGACTATTTTTTGATCCATATTGTTAACATAATGCTGTGAAAAAAATGTTTAATTATACAATATTAACACATCAAAAGGGGAAGGGCGAACGCAATTCGCCCCTACAATGGCATTTTTTTCGGTTCCGTCGGGGTGCATTGCACGCACCCAAGACATTACATGGTGATATTTTGTTCATTAATATTAATGTCCCTTTGAGAAAAATTAACAATTTTTCAATGGTTTTGATATAGGTTTTTTGTCCAGAGGATTGAGATTGCAAACCCTTAGCAATATTGTTAAGAATATCCTTTAAATTAGGTAAAGGTTGGGATTCTACAATGTCAACCAACTCGGTTATAATTTGGCTTAATTCGGGACTGGTTTTAGCAACAGATTCCACCTCCAGAATTGCCTGTCCATAATCTAAAGGTTGTTCGGGTGCTTTTTCAATTGCGGTGACAGTATCCGGAGAAACTTGTTTCAGGGAAGTGAGAAATTTTTCTGTTTGTTGCCAAACTTTCTCTCCCACTTTTTCACCGGTTTTCTCTAACGCTTTAGTGGCAATAATCGAACCAACTGCGATCACTGATCCTGTAAGAGGGTCCATAGATAAAATCGGGGTGATGAGGGTTAACTTATTTATCTGGTTTTTGGGGGTATAAGTTGCCAACAATTAAACAACTCTTACCCCCATCATAGAACTTGTAATTTCATTTAGGCGGGTACTTCAATTTTACCCTGTCCGGCTAATCCAAAAGCGGCATGAACCACTTGTAGGGCCCTGACTCCATCTTCCTGATTCACCACACAACTGATTTTTATATCAGAAGTAGCAATCATCAAAATATTAATTTTCTCCTTTGCTAAAGCTTCAAAAAAGCGTGCTGCTACCCCCGGTTGTCCTTCCATTCCTGAACCAACAATGCTCACTTTGGCTACATCATTATTAACCACCACTTCCTGTAAACCCAAACTTTCCGATAGTTCTAAAAGGATTTTTTGGGCTAAATTAGCATCAGCTTGGGGTAAAGTAAAAGCGATATCCCGTCGGGGAATACCATCGACAATGCGACAGCGTTGGGATTGAATAATCATATCAACACTGACATTTTTTGCCGCTAAAACCGAGAAAATTCTCGCCGCCATCCCCGGGCGATCGGGGACGTTACGAATGGCCATTTGTGCCTGATTATTATCTAGGGCCACTCCCCTGACTGGGACTAAATTTTTAGGGATTTCGCGATTAGCAACTTTAGCAGAATACTCCACTTGAAAAGCATCACAAAGGACTTTAATTGCTTTTTCTCCGTCCGCTTCATCGATGACACAACTGACTTTTACTTCAGAAGTGGAGATCATTTCGATATTAATTGCCGCTGCGGCCAAAGTGCTAAATATTTGGGCAGCAATTCCCGGCCGGCCGATCATACCAGCGCCGGTAATGGCGATTTTAGCGGCCCCGGATTCGATAATCACTTCCGCTTCCTCTGTATTAGTGGGATGGGAACGTAAAACCGGTGCGATCGCTTCGGCCACGGATTGGGCTTTTTTCAAGGCATTTCCCATCACCGTAAAGGCGATATCGTTGCTGTCCCCCTCGTGAATCGATTGAATAATTAAATCCACGTCCACCTGTTGATGAGCGATTTCCCCGAATAAACGGGCAGCGATACCGGGACGATCAGGAACCCGTAAAAGGGAGATTTTCGCCTGATTACCGTCAAATTCCACCGCATCCACTGCTTTTGTCAATTCCAATCCTTGCAGGGTGCGCGGTTTCGGTGCCGGGGATGTCACCCAAGTACCCGGATCCTCTGTCCAACTGGAGCGGACAACCAAGGGAACCCCGAAGTTTTTAGCGATTTCCACCGCTCGCGGGTGGAGAACTTTCGCCCCTAAACTGGCTAATTCGAGCATCTCATCGCAGGTGATTTGGTCTAAAAGACGCGCTTCGGGGACTAAACGGGGGTCAGTGGTGAGAATACCGGGTACATCGGTGTAAATTTCGCAAAAATCGGCTTTTAAGGCGGCTGCTAGGGCCACGGCCGAGGTATCGGACCCACCGCGCCCTAGGGTGGTAATCTCTAGTTGATCACTATCGCTGACACCTTGAAAACCGGCGACCACAACTACTTTACCCTCCGATAGATGACGGGAAAGGCGATCGGTTTTAATTTCTAAGATGCGGGCCCGACTATGTTCGGATTCCGTGACAATTCCCACTTGAGCGCCGGTTAGGGAGATGGCCGGTTGTCCGATTTCCTCTAGGGCCATACTCATCAAGGCGATTGTTACCTGTTCCCCCGTGGATAATAACATATCCATCTCCCGGCGCGAGGGTTCGGCGGCGATTTGTTTGGCTAAATTGACCAATCCATCGGTGGTTTTACCCATGGCAGAAACGACCACCACCACGGTATTTCCTGCTATTACCGTATTTTTGACCCGTTGAGCGACCGATTGAATGCGTTCCACGGAACCTACCGATGTACCACCGTATTTTTGGACAATTACAGCCATAGTTGTCAGCGCTAGAGACTTTCTATCTTTGTTCAATCTCCAACTTATCAAAATTCCTTAACGATAAGTGGTTTTGGTTAACATTCCTTATGTTTTATCAAATGCCGACTATCTGAATTAATCCTTAAGGAGGCAGTCCGAGCATTTGTACTAAAATGTCAATAGGCAGTTTAAATACAGTACATTTATGCTATTAATAATATTTTGGCTCTCTTAGGTTTGGTGGGTATTATGTATTCTAAGATATAGTCCTGCTGGCGAGTGAATGGAACGAACCACAAAGACACAGAGGACACAAAGATAGAACGCTACTTATTTCTGCGTTTCTTAGGTGGGTATTATGAAAGATATTTGAATGTTAGATACAGTAAAAATCATCAATTCTGATCCCCCCGCCTATCGGCACCCCCCTTATCAAGGGGGGCAGGGGGGATCAAATCTTTAAGGGCAGCAAATAAATAATTAGCTAAAGTCACTCCATCTACTCCTAATTCTGTCCTTTCTTTGGCTGCTAAAATGCCAGCTTGAGCGTGTAAATAAGCCGCTAATGCAGTTGTTTCTGGGGGATTATCCGGCATTTGGGTTAAGAATCCGCCGATTAGTCCCGTTAAGACATCACCACTACCACCTCGCGCTAAAGCGGAGGTACTTTCGGGGATTATATACATTTTACCTTCCGGGGAGGCGATTATAGTTCTGGCTCCTTTTAATAAGACAATTGCACCACTTTGTTGAGATGCTTTTTGAGTGATATTAATCCTATCTTGAGAACCTGATAAGTTAGGAAATAAGCGTTTAAATTCTCCCCAATGAGGCGTTAAAATTGTCTTATTCTGGCGATATGATAATTTTTCTATACCGAATTGAGCCAAAATATTTAAAGCATCGGCATCGAGTATAATCGGTTTATCACTGTCTAAAACCTGTTCGATAATAGCAGGATTTTCTGTAGTTAATCCAGGACCACAGGCGAGGACATGATAATTATTTAATTCGAGGGGAAGTTCGGCAATAGCTCCCGTGGCAGTTTCGGGACAATCGATAATTAATGCTTCTGGTAAATGACTAATTAATAAAGATTTGAGGGCAGCAGGAACAGCAATAGAAAGCATTCCCACACCACTACCTCGCGCTCCTAATCCGGCAAGAATTGCCCCCCCTGCATAACGACGAGAACCACAGATAATTAATAAATGTCCCTGCTGATATTTATGGGTAAGGAGAGGACGGGGTAAGGGTAAATAAGGGCGAATTAGATCGGGATTAACCCTCAGAATTGGCGGTGAATCTTGTAAAATTGTTTCTAGGTCAAGGGGACTAATTCCGATATCAATTAACTCCACTTTACCCAGATAGGGTAGGGCCAAATCCTGGAAAAAAGCTCGCTTCCAGAGTCCCAAACAAAAGGTATGAGTGGCTTTAATTGCCGTGCCTAAAACCTCTCCGGTGTCGGTGTGAATTCCCGAAGCAATATCGATACTAATTATCGGTTTTTGCCAACTATTAATTTTATCGACTAATTCGGCAATCTCTCCCGATAAAGTCCTTTCTAAACCAAAACCGAAAAGACCATCGATAATTAACTGACAATCCTCTAAAGATTCTAAAGTTTCCTGAAAAATTAAGCCTAAATGCTTGACATAATTCGCCTGTTGTGCTGTTAAATCCTTGAGTTTGGCGATCGGACAAAAAAGAGATACTTGATAACCGGCGAGATGTAATTCTCTAGCAATCACGAGAGCGTCGCCGCCATTGTGACCAGGTCCAACGATAACGCCGATTTTGGGGAAATTAGCCAAAGAATAGGACTTTTTAAGCTGTTGTGCCGTTAACAGGGCTGCCTTTTCCATCAAAGCGGCCACAGGCATACCAGAGGCAAAAATCGCCCCTTCAATGCGACGCATCTGCTCACTATTAACCACGTTTGACCGATAATTGTAGCTCATTCGGGGGATAAATTGCCTGTTAACAGGTGTGGATAACTTTTTTGCCGAAAAATTGCCAATTAGACCCTATTTTCACCAGCTAAAGGCTGGGTTGGGTGATAATAGCCAGATCATTCTGTCTAGTTTTAGCTTGACGGTGAGCGGCGGATATATTAATTAATTTTAGTAGTTGCTGACAACAACGACTAAGACCATTTGGCTCTCTTATTCTTTGTGTGATAAGTTTAACTTATATAGTAGTGATTGATCTCTGTGTCCTTTGTGTCTCTGTGGTTCCTTCCACTCGCTCGCCAGATAGACTGTATCTTAGAATACATTTTATCCACCAAACCTAAGAGAGCTGGGAGAGGGGAGTAAACTGATCACTGGTTACTGAAAAGACTCCCCAACAGCCATCTCACCCCGGGGAAAACCGCTATAGAATAGATAAAAAAGAGAATTGCGAGGAAAAAACCCTGTCTTTTAACCCGATTGTCATTCCCCCTTCCCCAGAAAATCCCGCTCGCTATCTAGTGATCATGCTGCACGGTTGGGGTGCAGATGCCATGGATCTGGCCCCCCTAGCATCGATGCTGGATCTGGCTGATTGTCAATTTTTGTTTCCTAATGCTCCCTTTGATCATCCCCAAGTGCCGGGGGGACGCGCCTGGTATGCGTTAGAAACCTCCGATCATCAAGGTTTAGTCGCTAGTCGTCAACAGTTGCACGATTGGATTATTTCCCTAGAAGCAACTACCGGTATTCCCCTAGAGCGGACTTTTTTGACCGGTTTTTCCCAAGGGGGAGCGATGACCCTGGATGTGGGTTTATCCTTACCCTTGGCGGGATTGGGTTCCCTGAGTGGTTATCTGCACAGTGAACCCCATCCCCAAGGTCCACAAAATGTCTTAATTGTTCATGGTAAGCAGGATCCCGTCGTTCCTATCGCTGCTGCTCGTCAAGCCAGGGATTTACTGCTTGGTTTGGGGGTTAACGTCGAATATCACGAGTTAAATATGGGTCACGAAATCCCCATTCCGGCGCTGACTATATTACGCCAATTCCTCCGCAATCGTCTAGAAACCGCATGAATAATGCTCGTCAGCTGGCTTTGCTGATTTTACGCGATATCGATCGCTCTTCCGCCTATCCCGATCGCGCTCTTGATCGCCATTTGTCCGCTAGTTCCTTAAATTGTCTTGACAAAGCCTTGACAACGGAGATTGTTTATGGTATAATACGCCGCCAAAGAACTTTGGATGCGCTGCTCGATCGCCTGGGGAAAAAAACTGCGGCCCAGCAACCCCCGGATTTACGGCGAATTCTCCATATTGGTCTTTATCAACTGCGTTATCTCTCCCAGATTCCCCCATCGGCGGCGGTGAATACGGCGGTAGAATTAACTAAAATCAGTCATTTAGGCAAATTAGCGGCAGTGGTTAACGGAATGCTGCGGCAATATCTCCGTTTAACTGCTAATGGCGACGATCCTTTAATTTTGCCGGAAAATACCGCTTCTAGATTGGGCATTCTCCACAGTTTCCCCGATTGGTTGGTGCAATTGTGGTTAGATCGCTTTAGTGTTACGGAAACGGAACAACTTTGTCAATGGTTTAATCGCTCTCCTGACCTCGATATTCGGATTAATCCCCTAAAAACTAGCCGAGAAGCCCTAGAAAATGAGTTAGAATCAGCCAATATAACTTTTAATCATCTTAAGTTACCTCTAGCTTGCCGTTTAACCTCTGGTTTAGGCAATATTGAGCGTTTAGAGGGATTTCGAGCCGGAAATTACACCCTACAGGATATTAGCGCCCAATTAGTCACTTATCTCCTCGATCCCCAGCCCGGAGAGACAATTATCGACGCTTGCGCGGCACCGGGGGGAAAAACCACTCATATTGCCGAATTAATGGGCGATCGGGGTAGAATATTAGCCTGTGATCAAACGGCATCCCGTTTACGACAGTTAGAAGCCAATATTAAAAGATTAGACTTAAAAGCGATCGAAATACATCTAGGGGATAGTCGCGATCGTCCCCAGTGGCGCGGCATCGCTGATCGTGTACTAATCGATGCTCCCTGTTCAGGATTGGGAACCCTGCACAAGCGTCCTGATATACGTTGGCGACAAACACCAGAAAATTTACCTGTACTAGCCAAACGACAGGGGGAACTTTTAGCCTCGGCTGCCACTTGGGTAAAACCGAAGGGAATCTTAGTTTATGCCACCTGTACTTTAAATCCGTTAGAAAATGAAAGAGTGATCGAGCAGTTTTTAGCCGCTCATCCCGATTGGAAAATGGCCACTCCTGACTCTAATTCATCTTTCTCAGAATACTATACAGAAACGGGAGCGATCGAAGTGTTACCCCATCGGCATAATCAAGACGGTTTTTTTATGGCTAAGTTAGTCAAGGAAGTGTGAGATGAAAAATAAACAATTACTGAAAATTCTCATCGGTGTTGCCTGGATTGATGGTGTCATTCAACCATCAGAAAGAAATTATTTACGACAGGTAGCTGTGAGGGAAAAACTTGATGATGATCCGGAGATTAAACCACTATTATCGGAACTAAAACCGATTAAAACCAGTGAATGTTATCGATGGTTAGAGTCTTATTTAGGCGATAATCCTAGTCCGGAAACCTATCAAGATCTACTAGCATCGATTAGCACTTTAATCTATAGCGATGACGACGTGGATACACAGGAAGCGAAATTATTAACCAAAGTGCAGAGTTTTGATCCGACTCACGATAGCCATCGATCGATTTTAGATAAATTAGTGACGGGAATTCAGAAATTGTACCACAAGGCAATTACTGAAAGTAATTAAGGAGTAGCTATCAGTGATGAGCAGGTCAAAAAATTCCCCGATAAAAACTGATAGCCGCTCCCTAGATTTTAGGTAATAACTGTGGGTTGTTCCCGTCCGGTAGATTGACGAATTTGACCGATTTTTTCGGCCAAATCAATTAACGGCTGTAGGGCCTTTTGGGTGTCGATATCGTGTTTACTTGCGTCCGGTTCATAACTTTCTAGATAAACCCGGAGAGTTGCCCCTTTAGTTCCCGTACCCGATAGACGGTAAATAATCCGAGAACCATCGGTAAAACCAATGCGAATGCCTTGATTTTTACTCACACTACCATCCACCGGATCCGTATAGCTAAAATCATCGGCATATTCCACTTCATAGTTACCAAATTGTTTACCCTTAAGCTCTAAAACCAGCTTCTGGAGACGTGCCATCATCTCTTTTGCCGGTTCTAAGGCGACTTCTTCATAATCATGACGAGAATAGAAATTGCGGCCAAATTCTTGCCAATGACTGCGGACAATTGCCTCTACAGATTCTCCTTTAACTGCCAAAATATTTAACCAGAAAAGAACCGCCCATAAACCATCTTTTTCGCGAATATGATTGGAACCCGTGCCGAAACTTTCCTCCCCGCAAAGGGTTGCTTTCCCCGCATCCAACAAATTACCGAAGAATTTCCAACCGGTGGGAGTTTCATAACAGTCAATTCCCAGTTTAGCCGCTACGCGATCGGCCGCCGCACTGGTGGGCATCGATCGCGCCACTCCCGTGATACCATTTTGATAGCCCGGTACTAGATGAGCATTGGCTGTTAGTACCGCTAAACTATCACTAGGGGTAACAAAAAAATTCTGACCGAGGATCATATTGCGATCGCCATCTCCATCGGAAGCAGCCCCAAAATCGGGAGCCTCTTGACCGAAGAGAATTTCTACCAGATCATGGGCATAGACTAGGTTAGGATCGGGATGACCACCACCAAAGTCCTCTAAGGGAATACCATTTAATACTGTACCCTTGGGCGCGCCTAAACGCTGTTCAAATAGAGCATAAGCGTAGGGACCGGTTACCGCATGGAGAGAATCCATGCACATTTTAAACTTACCAGAAGTGAGTAGGGCCTCAATGCGATCGAAATCAAAAATCTTTTCCATCATTTTGACATAGGGAGTGACCGCATCGATCACTTCCACATCCATAGTTCCCAGTTTAAAGGAACCGGGGCGATCAAGATTAATATCGGCCCCTGAGAGGATTTTATAACTGCTAATCACCTTAGTCTCGGCATAAATTGCATCGGTGATATTTTCTGGTGCTGGTCCGCCGTTAGTAATATTGTACTTAATGCCAAAATCCCCCTCTGGACCGCCGGGGTTATGACTAGCGGAGAGAACAATACCGCCAAAAGCGTTATTTTCACGAATTAACCCAGAAATAGCGGGAGTGGAGACAATACCATCGGTTCCCACGAGAATTCTGCCGATACCGTTAGCGGCGGCGATTTTCAGGATAGTTTGAATAGCTTGACGGTTATAATAACGACCATCTCCACCGACGACTAGGGTTTGACCCTCGATACCGTCTAAAGTATTGAAGATAGCTTGAATAAAATTTTCCAGATAATGGGGTTGTTGAAAAACGGGAACGGATTTTCGCAGTCCGGAAGTCCCCGGTTTCTGGTCACTAAAGGGTTTTGTGGCAACAGTTTCAATCGTCATAGTCTTTTCTTGATAGGCCGACGCAATTGTAAACTTAAGTATATAGCAGTAGGTTGACAGCCAAGAAATCAGGTAAGAAAGACAACGGTTCTATTGGGTTTGGTGAGTGAGTGGAAGGAACCACTCCAGACACAAAGGACACAGAGATCGATCGCTCCTATATAATTTAAACTGATCACACAAAGAATAAGAGAGCTAATCTAAGGATAGGGGGTTAAGATGGTTCTTAGCCAATAAATGAACCAGATTTGGGGGTATAAACCCCCAATAATAACCAATTTTAGCTGTGAATGACCTAATCGGCCCCTTCAATCGGTGCAAATCCCTGACGTTGAATATTCTCGCTGATGTGACGAGGTTCGAGGAATTGCAGCAGATAATCGGGCCCCCCTGCTTTGGAACCTACCCCCGACATCTTGAAACCCCCGAAGGGTTGACGGGAGACAATCGCACCGGTGATTCCCCGGTTAATATAGAGGTTTCCCACTTCAAATTCCTGCGTAGCTCGGTTAATATGGGCAGGAGTGCGAGAATATAAGCCACCGGTTAGAGCATAGTCGGTTCCGTTAGCTACGGCTAAAGCTTGCTCAAAATTGCTCACTTTGATAATCGCCACCACCGGACCAAAAATTTCCTCCATCGCTATTACCGCATCGGGGGGAACATTCTTAAAGACGGTGGGACTGACGAAGTAACCCACTTCTGGAATCGGCATTTCTAGAGCCAATTCTGCCTCTTTTTTACCAGTTTCGATATATTCCCGAATTCTTGCTTGAGCTTTCTCGTCGATAACCGGTCCTACTTCTGTACTCGGTAAATCCGTCGGCCCGATATTGAGGGACTTGGTAGCCTCGACAAAGCGATCAACAAAGCTATCATAGACGCTTTCCAGAACGATTATCCGCGAACAGGCCGAACATTTCTGGCCGGTGTAGCCAAAAGCGGACTTAACCGCACCGACAACGGCCTGATCTAAATCGGCACTCTCATCGACAATTAGGGCATTTTTGCCGCCCATTTCGGCGATAACTCGTTTTAGGTGTTTTTGACCCTTTTGCACGATCGAGGCATCTGTATAGATGCGACAGCCCACTTCTCGTGAACCGGTGAAGGCGATTAGGTGAACATCGGGATGGCTGACTAGATGCGCCCCCACCTGGGAACCTTTACCCGGGATATATTGGAAGACTCCGGCAGGAATACCCGCTTCTAGGAGAATCTCGGCAAATTTCGCCGTAATTACCGAAGAAGTCTCAGCAGGTTTCAATAGCGTACAGTTACCAGCTACTAAAGCCGCTACTGTCATCCCCACCGCAATGGCTAGGGGGAAATTCCAGGGAGAAATCACTAAAGCAATACCCCGGGGTTGGTAGGAATAACGATTATTCTCGCCTGCTACGTCGAAATTATGCCCTAAATCCAGTCTTTCCATCTCGGAGGCGTAATAACGGCAAAAATCGATCGCTTCTGACACTTCCGGATCCGCCTGTTGGATAACTTTGCCCACTTCCAAACAAATCCAGGCCGATAACTCGTGTCGTCGCGCTTCCATCAAATCGGCCGCTTTTCGCAGTATTTCGGCTCTTTGAGCCACTGGGGTGCGTTTCCAAGCGGGAAAAGCCTGTTTAGCCGCTATGATCGCTTTTTCTGCCTGTTCCACCTCAATTAAGCCCACTTTCCCCACTATTTCCTGCGGGTTACAGGGATTAACGGAATTAATTTGAACATTGGTGGCAACGTATTCGCCGTTAATTAGGGGTAAATAGGTTTTACCGAGGGAATTTTTGACAAAAGTAAGGGCTTGACTCGCTTTATTTCGTAATTGCTCGTTAGCATAATCCGTATCGGCGGCATTAGGAAAACCGGCGATAATCGGGTTATCCTTGCCTAAAACCCGGGGGGCTGCGATTAAATCTTCCACGGGACGATCCTCCAAATTTTGCCTTAGGAAGGAACTATTAGCGGTATTTTCTAATAAACGGCGGATTAGGTAGGCCATACCGGGTAAGAGTTGTCCGTAGGGGGAATAAACCCGCACCCGATGACCCCGCTTCACTAAGGCTTTGGCTAATTGGTCGCCCATGCCGTACAATACCTGCATTTCAAAGCGACGACGGGGAATTTCTAAACTTTCTGCGATCGCACAGGCCAAGGCTTGCGATCGCACGTTATGACTACCGATGGCGGCGTATAAATATTGATGATTTTCCAATAATAACCGCGTCATCCGTTCATAATTGGCATCTGTGGCCGATTTTTCGTTATATACCGGCTGTGGCCAGTGATTTTGGCGAGATTTAATCGTTTCCTGATCCCAGTAAGCGCCTTTGACTAGCCGGACAGTCAGGGGATAACCGCGCTTTTTGGCCCAATTAATTAAATCTTGTAAATCTTCGGCAGAATCTCTTAAATATGCCTGTAGGGTGATGCCAATATCGGTACGACTGCGAAATTCTTCTTCTAGGAGTAATTCTTTCAGGATAGCCAGGGTGAGGTTTTTATAAACGTACTGTTCCATATCAAAATGGACTGCCACCCCTAACTCCTGAGCGCGTCGCAATAGTAGGCGAATGCGATCGCAAACTTTTTCCTTACTACCAATGGGATCTATGGGATCAAACTGAGAATAAAAGGCAGTTAGCTTGACAGAAACCTGCACTTGTGGTAATAAGTCGCCGTCCGCTTCATCAATTTGGCTAACTTTATTCCATTTGTTCGCTTCTTGAGCCAAATGGGTCATTAAATCCAGATAACTTTGTAGATAAACTTGGGTTTCCGCTTCAGTAATTACCGCTTCACCGAGGAGATCTATGGTAAAAGCCATTTTTTCCTTCCGCAGACGGGTGACAGTGCGAGTAATTTGCTCTAGGTCTTCCCCGGCGATATACTTACGAGCTAAGGTTTCTACGGATTTACTGATCAGACTGGCGGCCGTTTGAGCGGGTAGGGAGTTAGGATCACTAAAGTTGAGGATACTTTTCAGCGCACTGGGCAGTTCTACGGAAGCATCACCGAGGTATTGTTGGAGATGATTAGCGATCTCGGCATTACTGCGTAAAGCGGGTAAACAGTCAATAAAACGGAATAATTGTACTCGTAAATTGGGGTTAGACATGGCCCAATCGAGTAATTTATCATCCCAACGCATTTGATCCTGTAAAGCAGACCAAAGACCTTTTTTTTCCCGAGTTTCGGCTAAAAGTTGTCTAGCTATCTCTTGGGTTTTGGTTTCGTAGTTTTGAGTTGATTCGATTTGGATAACCACGGCGATTCAAGTAAAAAAATTATCAACGGGATTCAGCTTTCAGCAAGCTACCGTCAGCCTTCAGCCTAAAATTCAGTTTTTGAGCTTTTTTAGCTGATTGCCGCTCTTAATGGCTCTTTTCTCTGGTTTATAACTCTTACCGAAGGACTAATCAAAGCTAATGGCCGATCGCTTTTGCTGAACACTCTATTGTACTCGATCGAGTGGGGAAGTGGGGAAGTGGGGTGTGGGGTGTGGGGTGTAGGGTGTAGGGTGTGGGGTGTGGGGTGTAGGGTGTGGGGTGTGGGGTGTAGGGTGTGGGGAAGTATAAATAAAAATAATCTCCTAAATCCTGACTACTGACTACTGATCACTGATTACTGATCACTGATTACTGATACCCGATAGTCCTTGTGTATTGTCAAGGCGTTTACTTATAATAACTTTAAAAAGATTTTCGGGATCATCGGTAGCCCTATGGCAAAAATTGAAACGAGAACAGAACCCATGGTTTTAAACATGGGACCCCATCACCCTTCGATGCACGGAGTTTTGCGCTTAATCGTCACCCTCGACGGGGAAGACGTGATTGACTGTGAACCCGTGATCGGTTATCTTCATCGGGGCATGGAAAAAATTGCCGAAAATCGCACTAATGTCATGTACGTTCCCTACGTTAGTCGTTGGGATTACGCCGCAGGGATGTTTAATGAGGCGATTACGGTCAATGCTCCCGAAAAATTAGCCGATATCGCCGTTCCCAAACGAGCGCAATATATCCGGGTGATTATGTTGGAACTCAACCGCATCGCTAACCATTTACTCTGGTTAGGCCCCTTTATGGCGGATGTAGGCGCACAAACTCCCTTTTTCTACATTTTCCGGGAACGGGAGATGATTTATGACCTCTGGGAAGCTGCCACGGGAATGCGGTTAATTAATAATAATTATTTCCGTATTGGTGGCGTGGCGGTGGATTTACCCTACGGATGGGTGGATAAGTGCGAGGATTTCTGTGACTATTTTGACCCAAAAGTGGACGAATACGAGAAATTAATCACTAATAACCCGATTTTCCGCCGTCGTATTGAAGGGATAGGCTGCATTACCAGAGACGAAGCGATTAACTGGGGTTTATCCGGTCCGATGTTGCGCGCTTCTGGGGTGAAATGGGATTTAAGAAAAGTTGACCATTACGAGTGTTACGACGATTTTGACTGGGAAGTGCATTGGGAAACCGCCGGCGATTGTTTTGCTCGTTATCTGGTGCGGATTCGGGAAATGCGCGAATCGGTGAAAATTATCCGGCAAGCACTGAAAGGTTTACCCGGTGGTCCCTACGAAAATCTGGAAGCAAAACGGATGGCAGAAGGGAAAAAATCAGCTTGGAATGATTTTGACTATCAATATATCGCCAAAAAAGTCGCCCCCACTTTTAAGATTCCTAAAGGTGAACATTATGTGCGCTTGGAAAGTGGTAAAGGGGAATTAGGTATCTTTATCGTCGGTAATGATGATGTTTTCCCTTGGCGTTGGAAAATTCGGGCCGCCGATTTTAATAATCTTCAAATTCTGCCTCATATCCTCAAAGGGGTAAAAGTTGCCGATATTATGGCGATTTTAGGCAGTATTGATATTATTATGGGGTCAGTCGATCGCTAAATCTCCTTCAGGGTGGGTTATCTTATTAACTCACCCTCGTTTTGGCCCAGTGATACAGTCCTGCTGGTGAGCGAATGGAATAAACCACAAAGGCACAAAGGACACAAAGATTGATCGCTCCTATAAGTAGGTAGGCGTTAAAAATTATCAGACACCACCCTTATCAAGGGTAGGGTTGATTCATGAATCAACCCTACCTTATCAAGGGGGGCAGGGGGGATCGAACCTAAAATCCATTTTTAATTTAATTATAACCAGCTACTTATAAGTTAAACTGATCACACAAAGAAGAAGAGGGCCAGTTAATTTTGCCCTATTACTTATAAGTTATCGGGGCGACGTTAATTTTGCGGAGAACGTAAGACCTCAAAATCTATTTCCTCTAGGGAAAGCAATAGGGTTTGTCTTTCCTTGTCGAGAGGATTCAAGCGAATTAACCATCTCCCTCCAGTTTCCCTCCCTTCCACATATCCCAGTCGTCCGGCAGCGTAATCGGGATAGCGTACTAGGACTAAACTGCCTATATCAAGAATCATCAAAAGCCGACATCAGAAAAAGATTAAGAATAAGTTAATAATAAATTAAAAGTTGTCAAGCTTAACAAAGGGGAGACAGGGAGAGGGGATTTTTCAGTGAGCAGTGAACAGTAAACAGTAATCAGTGAAAAGAGAGTTTCCAAGTTTTCACCTAACACTGTCTACTTAAAACTGCAATCTGATAACTGATAACCGCTCTTCTCGACTTTGTGTGATAATTTTTGATTATAGAATCTTGAAATGCTGATCGGTCAAAACTTTTAGGGCTATTTTGCCGAAGAAACTACCAGTATAGACCTCGTTTCCACACAGAAACCAGAAGAGCCTGATAACAACGGACGAATCTAAAACCTAATTGGTTAAGCTAAAAGCTTTGATGTACTTAGTTTCTAGCCTTATTTTTAGGTAGGAGAATTGCCATATCCTTTACTTGGAGCCTCTTGCCTTCAGAAGCTGATTATTGAAAAATCTCCCCCAACTGTGATCGAGAAAAAATTTTGGCTCTACCGAACCTGTCATGTAAAACTATCAACAACTTGTGCTTGTAAAGCTTGTATACTAAGTCTTTGAGTTTTTGTTAGATTGATATTTATCAACTTTAGAGCCTTGCTGGGCAGAGAGGGAGCTTGAGGAATTTTCTACAGTGTAAGTTCGGAAGAACCTGAAAGGACAAGAAAAATTAGTCCAAGAAACCCTTAGCCAACCTGATGAAATTCGACGTAGCCGCAGTGACCCTAATGTTTATCTTTTTTATAAACTTCAACGACCAAAACGTTGGCTCTGTGCCATTATCCGAAAACTCAATGGTGATGGCTTCCTAATTACCACTTATCCCACCGATGCAATTAAAGAAGGAGAAATTTTATGGCAGAAGTAAACGTTTATTATGATCCGATGGGCAATACCTTAACCGTGTGGTTTGGCGATCGCTCTTCAGAATATCTCTGCGAAGAAACCGGCGACGAAGTTATTTTAATGAAAAATCAAAAAGGCGAAGTTATTGGTTTTGAAAAACTTAACTATAGGATTTCTGAGAACAGGAATCTTAAAATTTCCCTAGAAACCGCCACCCCTCTTTAAACAATAAAAGCGAAAAATAAAACTTAAGTAGCTGGGTTATAATTAAATTAAAAATGGATTTTAAGTTCGATCCCCCCTGCCCCCCTTGATAAGGTAGGGTTGATTCATGAATCAACCCTACCCTTGATAACAGGGGTGTCTGATAATTTTTAACGCCTACCTACTTAATCTCTCTATGAAAATCACTTATCAAAAAGTTAACTTAAAAGCTCCCAAAACGGAGACAGCCTATTGGCGTAGTCAATCGTACCAAACGAGACTATCGGCCTTAGAAGAAATTCGTCAAGAATATCATCAATATAAATATAATGCTGAACCAAGACTTCAAAGAGTTTATACAATTGTTAAACGATAATCAAGTGCGTTATCTCGTCTTAGGCGGCTATGCCGTTGCCTTACATGGCTATCCTCGTTATACTAAAGATATTGATATTTGGATAGAAATGAGTTCGTTAAATGCCTATAATCTAATCAAAGCCTTAGAAGGGTTCGGTTTTGGTTCTTTAGGATTAACAATTGATGACTTTTTAACGCCAGATCAAGTGATACAATTAGGTTATCCTCCTAACCGTATTGATTTAATTACAACCCCCGATGGGGTAGAGTTCCAAACTTGTTACTTATCCAGAATTGAGGTTAAAATTGACGATATTATTGTTAACTTTATTGACTTAGAAAATCTTAAAAAAAACAAAAAAGCATCAGGTAGATTACAAGATTTAGCCGATTTAGAAAATCTAGAAATAGATTAGAGCTATTGATAATTTACCTCGTACCTCGTTGCAAGGGTCTCCCTTGCAACGCATTTCTAGAGGTTCTACCTCTTGCTTAAGTCATCAGGAAACGGAGAGAGACCCTCCCTTGTGTAGTTCCAAACCCTTGCCTTTTGCCTCTCTCTTCCCCGACCGGCGACCGACTCCTAATCGCACCAACAAACTTTTTCAGCAGCCCCTAGATACCTTTCGAGAAAAAATTTTTTTGCACAGGGAGTCCTTAAAATAGAAGAGGGAACACAAAACCAAGTTGCTGGTATTTTTCCTCTGGGCATGGTGGCGCAGTTTATAGAATTTAGCTGGAATTTATGAATCATTTTCTGCATTCTTTCACTGTTTTTCCTGATTCTGCCCGAAAATCTCGCTCTTACTCCCTCGGTAAACTGCGACGACCCTTAATCTTCCTGTTTACCGTCGGTTGTCTGACTAGCGTGGTCGGTTATCGTTTCTATAATCAGCCGAAATTGGCCGTCGGGACTATTTCCCCCGTTACGATTATCGCCCCCGAAGATGCCCGTTTTCAAGACCAAGAAACCACCGACCTCAAACGCCAAAAAATTCGGGCTGGACTGCTTCCCAGGCTGAAAAGAGACCCCCAAACCACCGCCCAGATCGAGCGATCGCTGCGAGACACTTTAGGGCAATTAAGTCAAATTAGCCCAATTTTGCGAAAAAATTCCATTTTAATGGGCAGGACTATTTCTAACGCCACGCTGGGAACGCTGCTCACCTTTTCTGCCGATCAATGGTCAACTCTACAAAGCGGACTCAAATATAAAGAATCTTTTACAAAACCCTTGACAAAAGAGCAGGAATATGCTGTTAGCGAAATCCAAGCCTATGGTCAGCGCGTGACGAAGGGAAACTTTGAGCAATTTATCGATCGATTAGGGCAATTACGGCAAATACAGGAGCAAACCAGCCAAAATTATCGGCATTCCAGCTTAAATAAACTCAAATACGCCGATCTGATCACAGCGGCCCAAATGGGCGATCGAGAGTGGCAAAACCTAGAAACAGCCATCCTGCAAGCGAGTCGCCGGATTTTGGTACAAGGCATTCCCCCGGGGATTTCCACCAGTCACCTAGAGGATACCATCGCCGTGCAGATTAGCGGCGATCGCCTAACCCGTCGTCAGCAGCTTTTAGCCGAAAATATCGTTCTGGCGGCCCTAGAGGGACAAACGAACCTGATAGAAGATCGGGAGGCAACCAAAGAACAAGCCACTAAAGCGGTGGAAGCGGTAGATATGGTTATGTCTGACGCTCAAGCAGGTCAAATTATCGTTAAAGCAGGCGAAACAATTACTCAAGCTCAGTTTGTTCTCATCGATGGCTTTGGTTTGAGCGAACGGGGCATTAACTGGATGGGTTTAGGGTCAACGGCAATCCTTGTCACCAGCGCGATCGGGACTTTTTGCCTCGTTGCTCAGCGTCTCCATCGGCCTCTGCGTCACCGGGATTTTATTCTCTTGGGTTTACTAAGTTTTACCACACCGATCCTAGCGATCGCCCATATTCCCTTTACCAATCTGGCAGCCGTGGGTTTATTAGTCAGCAGTTTCTACGGCCCGACTCTGGCCGTCACCCAAGTCCTCTTAACTGCCGGTCTTTCCCTATTCAGCATCCAAGGTATCAGCGCCGATTTAATCGCGGGGACGATAGGGGGACTATTAGCGGCTATGATAGCGGGAAAATTGCGTTCTAGGGATGAATTATCGCTGCTAGGGATGGGAATCGGAGTCAGCCAAGGGGGTGTTTATCTGCTCACTTACCTAATCGTTAGCGCCACGGCCAGCACGATCATCTATACTCTACTACCCACGGCCCTCGTCTATGGTCTATCGGGGATAGCTTGGACGGTAATCGCCCTAGGATTATCCCCCTATCTCGAACGCTGTTTCGATGTGGTCACTCCCATTCGTCTGGTGGAGTTGTCCAATCCTAATTGTAGTTTGCTCAAACGTTTGGCCACGGAAGCGCCGGGGACTTTTCAACATACCCTTTTTGTCGCCTGTTTAGCTGAAGCGGCCGCCCGAAAACTGCACTGTAATGTGGAATTAATTCGCACGGGGACCCTCTATCACGATATCGGGAAAATGCACGATCCTCTCGGTTTTATTGAAAATCAAATGGGTGGCCCGAATAAACACGATGAAATTAATGATCCCTACGTCAGTGCCGAGATTATTAAAAAGCACGTTAGCGAAGGGTTAGTCATGGCCCGCAGACACGGTTTACCGCGAGTCGTCCGCGATTTTATTCCCGAACACCAAGGCAATCTCTTAATTTCCTATTTTTATCAGCAAGCTTTGCAAAAATCCGTCCAAAATGGTCAAGAATTCGTCGATGAGGCGGCCTTTCGCTACGATGGTCCGATTCCCCAATCGCGAGAAACGGCGATCGTTATGTTAGCCGATAGTAGCGAGGCCGCTTTGCGATCGCTAAAGGAGGCCTCCCCAGAACAAGCCATGGATATGATCAAAAAGATTTTTCAGGCCCGATGGCGCGAGCAACAATTAGTAGATAGTGGTATTCGTCAGGAGGAATTACCAATTATTGCCGAGATTTTTGTGCAAGTTTGGCAACAATTCCACCATCAACGCATTGCCTACCCGAAAGCAGTTTTAGAAGTCTCCTCAGCCGAAAAAAAATAAGAGATAACAGCAAAAAATCAAGGATAATTACCAAAATGCTCCTAATTACTCTCAACGAAAATACTTTATCTTTATCTCCGGGCAGTCAAGTTATTTTTCCCCATCAGACTTGGGAAGATTACCAAAGATTGCTGAGTTTACGTCTCCAAAAAACCTATCCCAAACTCTATTTTAATTGCAAAACGCAAGAAATTCGGCTTATGTCTCCCCTACCAAGTCATGGCAAACGTATCAATCTTTTAAGTGATTTAGTAAAAATTATCCTTCGTCGTCAAGGCAAAGACTGGGAATGTTTTGATCCAATTACCTTGAAAATTCCGGGAGAAGCGGGAGTAGAACCAGATACCTGTTTTTATATTGATAATAGAGAGGCAATTTTAGGCAAAGAGAGAATTGATTTAACTGTTGATCCTCCTCCCGATTTAGCTATAGAAGTGGACTTTACTTCTCTGACTGATGTAGAGGCCTATCAATTGCTGAAAATCCCCGAATTGTGGGTTTATCGTCGGGAAGAATTAAAAATATATCTGTTCAGAGAAGACGGTTATCAAGAAAGCGAAAATAGTCGTCTCTTTCCCGATATAAATATCAAGAAACTTTTCCCCTATTATGTTGAATTAGGCTGGAACCAAGGTTCTAGTCTTGCCTTACGTCAGTTTGAAGCTTTAGAGAATTAGGGACATAAAAGTGCGATGTCAAAAAAGAATTGTAATCATACCAAACTGGGGACTTTGCGATAGATAGAAGTGATCGATCCCCGGAATCCTACACTGGTGAATTCTACCGCATCCCCGGCTTCATAGATCTGTTCTTTCCAGATTCCCGAATCCTCGCGACGGTGACATTCAATTTTCATCTGGTTTTGATGAATAAGAATGTATTCTTTTAAGGTGGGACAGGTTTGATAATCGCTGAATTTATCACCCCTATCAAAGGATTCCGTAGATTTCGATAATACTTCAATAATCAGAACGGGATAGAGAATAAAATCATCGGTATTGTTAATCTCTCTCTCGTCACAAACCACCGCAATATCGGGATAATAATAACAATTTGCCTCCTCTAACCGGACTTTGATATCGGAAGTGAGAACAAGACAGGGACTATCATCGAGATGGATATTCAATAAAGTGGCTAGATTTGTATTTAAGACAATATGGGGCTTTTTTGCGCCTACCATTGCATAAATCCGTCCTTTTCGGTACTCGTGCTTGATCGGACTGACTCTTTCCCCTTCTAGATACACTTCTGGAGAGACATAAAAAAAATTAGGATTCGTCACCATGGTCCTCATGCTCCCTATTCTCGAATAACTAAATTATAGCCTTTGGGAATCATCGCTCTTGGACACAATCTCGCTAGACTTATAGATCAATGATTGTCACTTGTAATATTTATATTACAGTTATGTGACAGACTAGAGATAACGACTCTCAAAGGGACGTTATTTAGGAATGAATCCCGAAAACGATTGATATCCATAGGTTTGCTAGAATGTCCAACGCTAAAAGTTACAAAGATACCGTTAATTTGCCTCAAACTGACTTTGATATGCGAGCAAATGCCAGTAAACGTGAGCCAGAAATCCAGAAATTCTGGCAAGATGAGCAAATATACGAGAAATTAGCGCAAAATAACCCCAAAGAATTATTTATTCTCCACGATGGCCCCCCCTACGCTAACGGGTCCCTGCATATCGGTCATGCTTTAAATAAAATTCTCAAAGACATTATCAATAAATATAAACTGCTGCAAGGCTACAAAGTGCGCTATGTGCCTGGTTGGGATTGTCACGGGTTGCCGATCGAACTGAAGGTTTTACAAAGTCTCAAAAGCTCGGAAAAAGAGGGTCTAACCCCTTTGAAATTACGTCAGAAAGCCCACGATTTTGCCCTTCAAACGCAAAAAGAACAGTGTGAAGGTTTCAAAAGGTATGGAGTCTGGGGAGACTGGGAAAATCCCTATTTAACCCTACAACCTGAATACGAGGCCGCTCAAATTGCCGTATTCGGAAAAATGGCCCTGAAAGGTTATATTTATCGGGGACTAAAACCAGTTCACTGGAGTCCCAGTTCTCAAACCGCTTTAGCTGAGGCAGAATTAGAATATCCCGAAGGTCACACTTCCAGGAGTGTCTATGTTGCTTTTCCGATTACGTCAGTTTCAACCCCGGTTTTAACGCCATTTTTGCCTAATTTATCCGTGGCTATCTGGACGACTACCCCCTGGACTTTACCCGGGAATTTGGCCGTCGCATTGAACCCAGAATTAAACTATTCAGTGGTAGAAACTAGCGAGTCTAATTATCTAATCGTAGCGACGGATTTAGTCGAAAAATTGGCCGATACTTTTAACAGGACTTTGACGATTAAAGCAACGGTTAAAGGTCTGGAATTAGAACATACTAAATATCGTCATCCTTTGTTTGACAGAGAAAGTGCGATTCTCATTGGTGGGGATTATGTCACCACCGATTCCGGCACCGGATTAGTTCATACTGCTCCTGGTCATGGTCAGGAGGATTATATCGTCGGCCAACGTTACGGTTTACCGATACTTTCTCCCGTGGATGATAAGGGAAATTTCACCGCAGAAGCAGGACAATTTGAGGGTTTAAATGTCTTGAAAGATGCTAATGAAGCAATTATTTTAGCACTGACAGAAAAGGGTGCCTTACTCAAAGAAGAAGCATATCAGCATAAATATCCCTACGATTGGAGAACCAAAAAACCGACAATTTTCCGCGCAACAGAACAATGGTTTGCTTCCGTGGAAGGATTCCGGGAATTAGCTTTAGATGCAATTGATTCGGTGCGTTGGATTCCCGCAACAGGTAAGAATCGCATCACTTCTATGGTCAGTGAAAGAAGCGATTGGTGTATCTCTCGTCAGCGCAGTTGGGGGGTTCCTATTCCTGTTTTTTATGACGAAGAAACGAATGAACCTCTGTTAACCGAGGAGACGATTAATCACGTTCAAGCTATCTTCGCGGTCAAGGGTTCTAATGCTTGGTGGGAGTTATCCGTAGAGGAATTATTGCCTCCCAGTTATCGCGATAATGGTCGCAGTTATCGCAAGGGAATGGATACTATGGATGTGTGGTTTGATTCTGGTTCTAGTTGGAATGCGGTGGCTAATGCTCGACCAGAATTAAGTTATCCTGCGGATATGTATCTAGAAGGATCGGATCAGCATCGGGGATGGTTTCAATCGAGTTTATTAACCAGTGTGGCTGCTAATGGTATTGCTCCCTATAAAACGGTGTTAACTCACGGTTTTGTTTTGGATGAACAGGGACGAAAAATGAGTAAATCTCTGGGTAATGTCATCGATCCCAATGTGATCATTAATGGTGGTAAAGACCAGAAAAAAGAACCCGCTTATGGGGTGGATGTGATTCGGTTATGGGTGTCATCGGTGGACTATACCAATGATGTGAATATCGGTCAAAATATTCTTAAACAGTTGGTAGATATCCGTAATAAAATCCGTAATACTGCCAGGTTTTTACTGGGGAGTTTAAATGATTTTGATCCCGTTAAAGATGCAGTAGCTTATGAAGATCTACCGGAGATCGATCGCTATATGTTACATCGTATCTCGGAAGTGTTTACGGAAGTAACGGCAGCTTTTGAAAGTTTCCAATTTTTCCGCTTTTTTCAGACGGTACAGAATTTTTGTGTTGTCGATTTATCTAACTTTTATATCGACATCGCTAAGGATCGTTTATACATTTCTGATCCTAATTCTTTCCGTCGTCGCAGTTGTCAAACAGTCTATGCTATTGCTTTAGAAAATCTCGCTAAAGCGATCGCTCCTGTCCTCTCTCATCTAGCGGAAGATATCTGGCAATTTCTCCCCTACAAAACTCCTTATTTATCGGTATTTGAGTCAGGATGGCTAAACATCGATCCTGCTTGGAATAATCGCGAATTGGCCGATAAATGGGCCAAATTCCGGCAGCTACGCACCGAAGTTAATAAGGTGATGGAAACTGCCAGAAATGATAAGGCGATCGGTGCTTCTTTAGAGGCAAAAGTTTTACTTTATGTTCCCGATGAAACCTTACAACAGGAGTTAGAATTATTCAACAATTGTGATAGTTTAACGGGGAATAAAGTCGATGAATTGCGTTATCTATTTCTCTCTTCTCAAGTGGAATTAGTTAGTGATATTAGCGCAATTCAAACCGCAGAATATAAGGGAGAATCGGACTTGGTTTCGGTGGGAATTGTCAAAGCAGACGGCGAAAAATGCGATCGCTGTTGGAATTATTCCACTCAAGTGGGAAAATTTGCCGATGATCCCACTATTTGCGAGCGCTGTAATGCCGCTTTAAAAGGAGAGTTCTAAGCTAAATTAAAAGGGTGCTTTATTGTCGAATAAAGTACCCTTAGTTGCTTCTACAAACTTAAACTTATGGAAATTCAAGATCAAGAAAAATATGGATGTTAGCGATCTTAAGAAAACTGCCTTGATATATTGGCCAGTTGAATTAGCAGAAAAAGAAAAACTATCTAGTATAATTCCCTTACTAATACGAACTCAAGAAAGTTTTATCAGTATATTAAGAATAGCATCTAAAGATCCATTCTCATGGATAACAGCCTTAGATTTATGTGATGAACTTTATCCTAATCTATTTTTAAAACATCTCTGTGTTCTATCTGATATTGGTGGAGAAAATTTAAAACGATTCTCTTCAGAACTTTCTAGGGATTTTTATTCTAAAGATTTTGAGTTTATATTTCGAGACAAAATTTATCAATACCAGTTTGTTTCTTTGAAAAATAGAGCTACATGGAATAATAAAAATTTGGGATTAGACGGGGAGGGGATATTAAAAACTTGTTCTCTTAGCCAAGAAATCCGAGATGTTATTATGCTAATAATGTTCGGTGGTTTGGCAACCTCTATAAATGTTCCTGATGAAATAGAAGAAAAATGTATTATTGGTGCTATGATAGGTAACATTAGACTTCTGGAAGAATATATTAAGCATCGTTACATCTGGGTTAGTAAAATTACTGGGGGAGCAAAATCGAATAAAATGGGTCAGCTTGCTCAAGAATACATTAGAGAAAAATTGAAAGTATATTTACCTGAGTGGGATTTTTCTAGAAAATCTATACCAGGAATAAGTCAAAATGAGGGTAGAACACTAACCAAATTTGATATAGTGGGAATACCACCTCATGATCGACCACCTTACTGGGGTATTGAAGTATCATTTCAATTTACTACTAACAGTGTTGTAGAAAGGAAAGGAAAATTGGCTAGAGATAGACGAGAAATTTTAAACAGACAGCACCATAAGGTTGCTTATGTAGTTGATGGAGCGGGAAATTTTGACAGAAGTTCTTTTATACAAGACTTAATTGATTTTAGTGACTGTGTTGTTAACTTTAGTGAAAATGATCTTAAGCGTTTAGCTAAAACTATGGAGGATTCAATTAAAAATGAGCCACAAAAGTGAAAATTGTCTGCCACTAAAAATTATTGAAATACAGCCTTCTGCGTTAGAAAATAATTATCAAACTATAGGCAAAAACTCTAATGTCTATTTTCTTCATCTTCCGACTATTAAACTATGTAAAATCAAAGAAATATCTAATCTTAAAGATTACTTAATTAGTTTTGCAAATGAATTAGATGATAAAAGTGTATTGTGTATATTGTCCAATGCAGAAATTGCCTGTCAAGTCATATCGTTTTTAGAAAAATCTACATATTTCAAGCTATGGGTTGCTATCAAAAGAAGTCAAGCATTAATGGATGAGAGCTATATGTTAGACAACCATGTATCTTTGACGATGTTTACTAAATACCGTTCACCTTTAAAGCATAATAAAACTTTAATTCAGTATTCTTATTGTCCCTCCTGTAATAAAACGACAAAAGATTATGGAGGTAAAAAACATTTATATAGTCCATTGGGAACATTAATGTCAGATGTGTGGAGGGACATAAGTTATTCTCATCAAAAAATACCTCAAGATATTCTTGAAAGAATAAAGGATCTTTTTGGGTTAGAACCATATCAATTTGTGTACTATATAGATCTACAAAATTATTTTGCCACCATCGACAATAATCAAAAAATAAAACCTCTAGAAAATACAACTAATAATGTCATATACAAACAACCAAGTAATTTGATTAAAAGCAATCTACTAATTAATGATGATTGCTTAAATTATCTACGATTATTACCCAATAATTCAATAGATTTTGTTTTTGCCGATCCTCCTTACAATATCCAAAAAAAATATGATATATGGAATGATTGTCAGGATAATAATCAATACATAAAGTGGTGTATTGAATGGGTCAATGAACTGGCTAGAGTATTAAAGAATGGAAAAACTCTAGCACTCCTCAATATTCCTATATACTTGGCTAAATACTATGAATTTAGTCAAGGAGTTTTAGAATTTCAAAATTGGATAGTTTGGGAAAGTCTTAGTCTTCCTGTAAGACAAATAATGCCTGCACATTATGGTATTTTGTGCCTAGGCAAAGGTGAACCAGAAATTAAAAAAATTAGTAATGAAAGTATTTATGATTATAATTTTTCTTTAAAAGAATGGTATTGTATTAGAGAGCAATGTATCAAAAAAAGAAATAAAGATAAAACAGTAGATAGAGAACCGTTAACTAATATATGGTGGGACATTCATAGACTAAAGCATAATTCAAAACGTGTAGATCACCCATGTCAACTACCTCCAACACTAATGAAACGTATTCTCACTATATTTACCGAGGAAAATGATTTAGTATTAGACCCCTTTAATGGCTCTGGTACAACTACTCTTGTTGCCTCTATCATGAACAGACGATACATTGGCATTGAAATTTCTGAGCAGTATCATTCTTTAGCTGAACAAAGACATACAGAGTTAGAAAATGGTGTTGATCCATTTGCTAAAAGAGATATTATTCCTAAGGCTAAAAATAGTAGAGTTAATCGTATTAAAAAACAAAAATATGATGTTTCTAAAAAAACTTTACAGCTAGAAGTGAGAGATATAGCGCTAAAAATAGGACGAAAACCAACCAGAGAAGATATAGAAAAGTACAGCCAATATCCTTTCAGATACTTTGACGAATATTTTGCTGATTGGGGAGAAGTTTGTAGCGCTGTCGGTGATAAGGGTATGCAAGAAAACAAGGACATAGATAACTACCCAAACTTTAAGCAGCTTGAGCTACCATTTGAGTGATTCTTAATAATGTTGACTTATTTCTCACAGGATCGCTTAGTCAAAATTAAACCCCCTAACCGGCGAAAATTAACTGCAAGCGATCGAAAAACTGGGAAAATATTCAATTGATTCAATGTCATCTTTTTTAACTATCCTGCCCATGAATAATCAGGTCATCCGTACTGATAAAGCTCCGGCCCCTGTGGGTCCCTATAATCAAGCGATCGCCGCTCCTGGTCCTTTTCTCTTTGTTGCGGGACAAATTCCCCTAGATCCCGTCACGGGTGAAATCGTCTCCGGGGAAATTAGCGCCCAAACCGAACAAGTTATGGCCAATCTAGAGGGCATTTTAACCGCTGCTGGGGCTAATTGGTCAAATGTGGTGAAAACTACCGTCTTTCTCTCGGATTTAGCCAATTTCGGGGCGATGAATCAAGTTTATGCCCGTTATTTCCCCCCGGAAACTGCCCCGGCCCGGGCCTGTGTGGAGGTGGCCCGTCTTCCCAAAGATGTGCTAGTGGAAATAGAATGTATTGCCGCTTTAGCCTAAAAATTAAGGTGGGCAATGCCCACCCTAACCTAATCTCTCTCTAGACCACCAAAGCCTCTAGAATCGTCTTATTGTAGATAATTCGCCCTACAGTAGTACGCACATACTGAGAAATTATCTCACCATCCTTCTCGCGGGTTTTGCGCTCCCGATAATATTTCCAGATGCTGCCATCGGGGAGAGTTTCCGTTTCCAGGACTTCCTCATCGGGTTTATTGGTTTTCACCTTTTCTCCGACTGGTAAACGCAACCACACAGAAGCGTGCAGATCCACCAATCCCTGATCGAAAGAGCGAATAGCGTCATCCATGCTGGCGAAATAACGACCTCCACCCTTTTGGGCCTTGGGATTTTCGGCCGTGAGATAATAACAACCCAAAACCATATCCTGAGAAGGGGCAACAATCGGGCGACCGGTCGCCGGTGAGAGAATATTATGACAAGCTAACATCAATAATCGCGCTTCCGATTGTGCTTCCAGGGAGAGGGGAATATGTACGGCCATTTGGTCCCCGTCAAAGTCAGCGTTAAAAGCGGGACAGACGAGGGGATGTAACTGAATCGCCCGGCCCTCCACCAGTATCGGTTCAAACGCTTGAATGCCCAAACGGTGCAGGGTAGGAGCGCGGTTTAACATCACCGGGTGTCCCGTGATCACTTCATCCAAGACGTGCCAAACATTGGCATCCCCCCGTTGGATCATTTTCTTGGCTGCCTTGATATTATTGACGATGCCTAATTTAATTAAACGATGGATAACGAAGGGCTGGAACAATTCGATCGCCATTTCCCGGGGTAAACCGCATTGATAGATCTTCAACTTCGGGCCGACAACGATAACCGAACGTCCCGAATAGTCAACCCGTTTACCGAGGAGATTTTGACGGAAACGCCCCTGTTTACCCTCGATAATATCCGATAAAGACTTCAGGGCGCGATTATTGGCCCCCACCACCGTGCGACCGCGACGACCGTTATCAATTAAAGCATCGACGGCCTCCTG
This sequence comes from Microcystis aeruginosa NIES-2549, assembly GCF_000981785.2. Lineage (NCBI taxonomy): Bacteria > Bacillati > Cyanobacteriota > Cyanophyceae > Chroococcales > Microcystaceae > Microcystis > Microcystis aeruginosa. The sequence goes on from NZ_CP011304.1 coordinate 4,080,108, forward strand.
TAACATCCGTTTTTCGTTACGGACGATAATTTCCGGGGCGAGAATTTCTTGCAGACGGGATAAACGGTTATTGCGGTTAATCACCCGACGGTAGAGATCGTTCAGGTCAGAGGTGGCAAAACGGCCGCCGTCCAACTGCACCATCGGGCGTAAATCGGGAGGAATCACGGGAATTACGCTTAAAACCATCCATTCTGCCTGAGAACCCGTGGCGATAAAGTTATCGATTACCCGGAGACGTTTAATTAATTTTGCCCGTTTTTGCCCCTTACTTTCGACAATTTCCGTCCGCAGTCTTTCCGCTTCTTCTTCCAGGTTAATTTCCTGTAAGAGTCTTTGGATAGCCTCGGCCCCGATACCCACTTCAATGCCGACTAATTCCGAATCCTCCGCGTAGATTTCTTCTTCGATCTCTAACCATTGATCTTCGCTGAGGAGTTGTTTATAACTAAGATTGCCGGCATTACCCGGATCGAGAACCACATAGGCATTAAAATAGACGATCTGCTCCACGTCCCGCAGGGGCATATCGAGCAGGATACTGAGATAACTGGGAATACCTTTGAGATACCAAACGTGGGTGACAGGGGCGGCTAATTTGATAAAACCCATGCGATGACGACGTACCCGGGACTCGGTGACTTCTACCCCGCAACGTTCACAGACAATTCCCCGGTGACGGACGCGTTTGTATTTACCGCACCAACATTCCCAGTCTTTGGAGGGGCCAAAAATTTTCTCGCAGAATAACCCATCCATTTCCGGTTTGAGAGTCCGATAGTTGATCGTTTCTGGTTTGGTTACTTCTCCGACGACTTGACCGTTAGGTAGGGTTCTTTCTCCCCATTGCCGAATTCTCTCGGGGGACGCTAAACCGATTTTGACGTAATCAAATCTTTGATCTGTTGGAGTCTTCATTCTGAATTTTTTACTATGGGTAATGATCTGGGATAAGCGATCGCTCTCGCGTTCTCGATGCCCCGATGACAACTATTGGGCAGAAACGACAATTAACTCAGTCACTTTTTCTTGGGGTCAAACTGGCCCGACCGAGTCCGGGACATTACATTATACAATTTTTCTAGTTCGATCGACCATTAAGTGATATTTTCCCAGATGGTGATGCTGCCGTCGGCCGCGGCCGCCGCTAGGTGGCAATAATCGGGGCTGAGAACTAAACTGGAGATCGGCGATGATCGCCCATCGGCAGCGGTGAGAGTTGCGATCGCCTGTTGAGAATTGGCTAACCAGATTTTAATCTCTCCGTCGGTTCCCCCGGTAAATAACCATTGACCCTCCTCTGCGAATACCAAGCTTGTCACCTGACCATTATGGGCATTGATCACCCGAATTGGCGCAAAATGACCGCTTTTCTCCGGGTCGTATTGCCAGATTTTCACCGTCCCATCCACACAACCGGCGGCAATAATCTGACCATCGGCAGCGATCGCAAGACTCTCTACCGAAGAAACGTTACCGGATAGGACGGCGATTTTTGCTCCCGATCCCAATTGCCAGAGGGAGACAGTGCCATCACCTCCAGCTGCGGCGATAAAATCTTGATTAGGAGCCACCGCTAGGGCATAAATTGCCCCCAGACTGTCATAGGAGCTAAATTCTTCGGTTTCCTGCTCTAAATTCCACTGTTTTAGGGTTTGATCGTAACTACCACTAACCAAAAAATGCCACCGAGGGGCAAAATCTAGGCCGTGAATCGAACCGAGATGACCGAGGAAAATTTGATTTAATTCCAGACTACTGGCATCGCTGGCTAAAGTCCATAATTTAACGGTTTGATCGAATCCTCCCGTCGCTAGATGATAATCGCCGTTTCCGGTGACTGCTAGGGCTAAAATGCCCTGATCATGAGCTTCCACCGTATTAATCAGGGTTCCTCTCGCAAAATCCCAGATTTTTAGGGTACGATCCCAACCAACGCTAATTAAAAACCGTTGATCCTCGGTAATTGCGATCGCTGTAATCATTTCCCGATGGGCGGTCAGACGGCGATAATAATGCCAATGGGGGATAGGGACGGGGGGGGAATTGGGAGTTAAATTAAGGGCAGGTAGGGTGATTTGTGGCTCATTTTCCGCTTTTGTGGCGGTAATATCCGCCGATTCTTCGTTAATCGGCAAAATCTCTCTTTGTAAGCGACCGTAGGATTTTTCCAGATGTTCGATGCGTTCCAGGAAAAGGTTACGGTTGATATATTGAATAATTTGATTGTAGGACTGTTCGAGGGCGAGAATATTCTCCTCTAATTCTGCGACCGCACGGGCGTTATCGCTGGCTGCCGCGGGACTCAGGGACTGTATTTGTGCCGATAAAGCTTCTTTTTCTTCTTCCCACTGATCCTGTAAATGACCGGCCATCTCGGTTAAGCGTTGACGTTGCCTGTTTCTCTCTCGGAGACGATTGAGAATATTTAACCCGAAAGTCACGACTAGGAGGAACAAAGGCAAAAACCCCGCACCCATGGCGATAAGGGTAAGCAGGGTTAATCCTAGGGCGATATATTCCGCTAATTCTAGCCCATGGAGGCGATGGTCGGTCATTTTGCAGTTACCGGTAAAGGGATTTTGATCATCTCCTGATTTCAGACTCATGGTAACGCTAATTGCCGCCTTCGGATTGACTAAAATTAATTTTTAAGCAGGAGTTAAGACTTTTTTCTTAGTTTCTATCGGTGCGGTTAAAGCGGACTCTAAATCGGCCTTCCCTAGTCTTGCTTCCAAGATTTTCAGCACTTCCCGTCCAAAATCATCGGGATTTTGTCGCCATGCTTGCAGACAAACTTCGCCAAAGAATGACCCCAAAGGTTCAGGATTCCAGAGCAGTTTTTTAGCTGTCCAGGGCATTAAACTCATGGGATCGTAGTCGGGTTTAAGAATCTCTTTTTTCAAGGCGTATTCTTCTAAATGGGTGTGGGGTTGTAGTCCGATAAAAAAGATGGCTGGTTCCACTTTATCGACTCCAAAAATATTTTCTAATTCCCGATGATAGGCGATGGTTTGACGAATAGTTTCTAGGGTTTCATCAATAACATTAAAAGAATAATTTACCGAAACCAGATCATTAAAACCCGCCGCTTTTAAGTCTCGACAATTTTGCAGAACTGTCCGCAAATTATAGCCCATCCGCATTTTGCGGACTAATTCCTGAGAACCACTGGTGATACCAATTTCAAAGTAATTCATACCAGTTTTTACCATTAAATCGCACAGTTTCGGGGTGAGATTATCGGCACGAATATAGGCAGCCCAATGGATATCTTTCATCCCAGCAGCGAGGATTTTTTCTAATAGTTCTTCTACATCGTTGATAAATTTTCTGGCGGGGATAAATTGGGCATCGGTAAACCAGAAATTGCGAATGCCGCGGTCGTATAATTGGCGTATTTCCTTAACTACTTCATCGGCGGGATTAATGCGTACTTGTTTCCCTTCGACAACGGTATAGATGCAGTAGCAGCAGTTATGGGGACAGCCGCGCTTGGTTTGTACCCCGATATAAAAGTCGTTTTCTTGGAAATAGTAGGAAAATTCCGGCCAAATACTGGCGATATAATCGTAGTTACAAGCGGATTTTTCTAACGGGGTGGGGGATTCGTGGATTAAACGCGGCCGGGGTGTGGTTTCTCCGACGACATAACAACGTTCATCGCTAAAGTCCCGGCCGGAGAGGAATTTTTCTAGTAGGGTTTCTCCTTCTCCCACTGATACAATTGTTCCTATGGGCAGTTTGGTTTTTAGTTGTTCGTAGAAAACACTGACGGCACCACCCCCGACGATAACTCGCGCTTCGGGATGGTATTTTCTGGCCCGCTGCAACCCGCGGCGAATTAGTCCCTGATTGCGCCATAATTCGCCGTAGTAGGCGGTTGTCACCTTCAAACCGCCTAAAGCACCTCGCAGCTTGATTAGGGGGTTTTTAGCGTAGTAAAATTCAAAGGCGTTTTGCAGGGGATTACCACCGCGACCACCGACGGGAGCATATATTTGAATATCCCGCCAGGAGAATACTAGCAGGGTGGGCCGAAATTCGTCAACACAGCGATCGAGTGCTTGGTTAAAGTCCAAGGGGGGGACGGTACCAAGGTCAAAGATTCTTTGTTCGATGTCGGGGAATAGTTTATGAACGTGGTCGGAAAGATAAACCACACCGATGGGGAAAATGGGGTTACAGGGGAGTCTAACGTAGAGGATGCGTTGCGCTTGCGGTTGAGTCATGAGATTTCTGAATGGGACGAGGACGCATTCTGAGTAATCTTAATATAACTTAACTTTGTCCGGCTTGTCTGGCAGTTATCAGTTATCAGTTATCAGTTATCAGTTATCAGTTATCAGTTATCAGATGTGAGTTTTCAGTTCACTGATTACTGTTTACTGATAACTGAAAAGCTTCCCACACCCCACACCCCACACCCCACACCCTACACCCCACACCCCACACCCCACACCCCACACCCTACACCCCACACCCCACTTCCCACTTCCCACTTGCGTCTAAGGTTAAACTTTAATTCCTAGTACCTGTGTATGGGTTCCCCGCGCTTGGGTGACACCGATGGTTCTTTCCGATGCTTCAATCATCGGCCGACGCAAACTAACGACAATAAACTGCGCTTGTTGTGCTTGTTTTTGAATCATTTTGGCCAATTTCTCCACATTGGCCCCATCTAAAAACATATCCACTTCATCAAACGCATAAAAGGGAGAAGGACGATATCTTTGTAGGGAAAAAATAAAGCTTAAAGCGGTTAAAGATTTCTCACCCCCAGACATGGAACTCAATCGCTGTACGGGTTTTCCTTTCGGATGGGCCACCAGATTTAAGCCACCATTAAAGGGGTCATTTTCGTCTTCTAGTTGTAAGTAACCATCACCATCGGACAGGGTGGCAAATATGGTCTTAAAGTTTTCGTTAACGGCAGTAAATGCTTCCTGAAAAGCATTAAATCTGAGGGTAGTAAAGTTTTCTATGCGTAAAAGTAGTTCGGTTCTTTCACCTTCTAGAGTTTGCAGTTTTTCTGATAGTTCATCTAATCTCTCTTTAGTTTTTTGGTGTTCTTCTAAAGCTAACATATTCACAGGTTCTAAAGCTTCTAATTTCTTTTGTAACTGCCGAATATCGCTTTGAATTTTCTCGAAATCTCGCTCACTTTCGGGAATTTCTGGCAAGGGATTGGGTAAGTCGCTTTCTAGTTGACTAATTTCTGTCTGTAAAGTGGTTAGTAATGCTTGTCTTTCCTCTTGATTGTTGACTAACTTTTCCGATTGCCAGATAGCCTGTTGTTGTTGGTTTTGTTGTTGTCGCAAAACTGTCTCTAACTGGTCTCTTTTTTGCTTGGTTTCCCCTAGTTGTCGGGATAATTGCTGTAAAGCTTGATTGATTTCTAAAATATTGTGATCAAGTTTTTCTATCTCCAGATTACCGATATTTCTCTGATTAACTGCATCGGTGATTATCCTGTCAATCTCAATAATTCTATCCGCAGACTCTTGACTTTTTTCCTCTAGTCTGATCTGTTGATTTTGCAGGTCTTTTAACTGTTCGCGGACTGTAGCGAGGTGATTTTCTTGGGTTTTTAACTGCAATTCTTGAGCGCGAATTATTCCCTGTACCTGTTGCCATTCGCTATGGGTATGATTGGCCTCTAAAGCAGTTAATTTCTCCTGTTCTTCCTGTAAAGATAACTCTAACTGAGGAATTTCTCTAGTTAATACCTCTAACCGTTGACGAGAAATAGTCATTTCCTCTTGCTGGCCCGATAATTGACGGGTTAAATCCTCTTTTTCTGTGGTTAAACGTTGTAAATCCTTGCTTAATTGTTGTAGAGATAATTGATTTTCCCGATGACTTTGACGGGTTTCGGTTAACTGTTGGGTTAACTGACTGATAAGATTATTAACTTGGGTGATTTTTTCTTCGTTGCGGGTAAGAATGCGATCGATTTCTGCTAATCTTTCGCGTAGAGATTCCGCTTCACTAGACTCCTTCGGAGAAATTTTACCAAAACGCAGCCCCGATCGCGTCGGTTGGCTGCCTCCGGTCATAGCACCAGTCATCTCTAATAACTCGCCATCCAAAGTAACGATGCGATATTGATTGATATAATAACGGGCAGAATCTATATCCTCAAAAACCACGGTACTGCCAAAAATATAGTTAAAAACCTCCCGATACTGGGGTTGAAACTTAACCAAATTCACCGCTAAATCCAGATAACCCCGCGCATGACGCACAGAGGAAATATCCTGGGGACGGGGAGGACGAATTTTATTCAGGGGTAAAAAAGTGGCCCTACCGATGCGACGCTGTTTTAGTAAGGCAATTCCGGCAGCCGCAACGCTATCATCTTGGACGACTACATGACCTAAACGACCTCCGGCGGCGATTTCCAGAGCAATTTGATAACGTTCCTCTACTTCGCCCAATTGTGCCACTAATCCGCAGATTCCGGGCAAATCTGACTGTAATAATATTTGAGTGGCATAGGTTCCCTGGGCCTCCTGTTGCGCTTGCTTGGTCGCTTCCAGTTTATCTAATTCCCTCTGTTTGTCCCGTTGTTCTTTTAGCAGACGTTTTTGGGTGTCCTGACTGATAACGCGATTTTGTTCGGCAATGGTGAGTTTTTGGGCTAAATTTTGGATATCGGGTTCCGATTGATTAATTTTTTGTAATATTTCTTGACTTTCTTCTGTTTTTGTGCTAGTAACTTGCTCTAATTCTTGCAGACGTTGACCAGCTTCTACTATATTAGTTTGCAATCGATCGCATCTTTCGGTCAATTGGGCCCGTTGGCTACGGTAGGGGTTTAATTGTTCCTGAAGACGGGTAATATTGCGGGAAAGGTCACTTTGTTCTTTTACCCAAGCTTCTGACGCTTCTGCGAGACTACTTGCTTGCAGACGATGGTTTTCTAGGGTTTCCCTTGCGGTTTGGGTTATCAGTAGGAGACTAGGTAAAATTTCAGTTTCTAAACGGCTTTTTTGGGCAGTAATCTGATTTAATTCGAGATTATAGCGATTAATTTCCTCAAAAAGTCTGGTTTTCTGTGTTTGAGATTCTTTTTCGAGGTTTTCTAACTCTTTTTGTCGTTGTTGCTGTTGTTGTCGTTTGGCCTGTTGACTCGCTAATCGGGAAGTTAGGGACAGGTGTTCATCTTCCCCAAAAGCTTTAACCTGTTGATTGAGTTTCTCTAATTCTTGACTATTTTGGGCGATTTGTTCGGATAAATTGGCGATAGTCTCCGTTAAAACCTGTTTTTCCTTTTCCCCAGCTTGAATTTGTCCTTGTACTTGCTGGCAGCGCTGCTGGAGATTTTGCCAATGCAGGACAATTTCCCATTGTTGTTTTTCTTGGACTTGGGCCTTGAGTTTTTGGTATTTTTCGGCTTTAATGCGATCGAGTGCTAATTTCTCCAGAGATTTTTGCAATTCTGTGGCAATAATTTGGCAGCGTTCTTCCCTTTCTTTAACCGAATCGATATTCTCCTTAGTTTTCTCAATTTTGCGGTCAAATTCGGCTACTCCTGCCAATTCGTCGATAATTTCCCGTCTTTCCTTAGCATTCATGCTGATAATTCGGGTTACGTCTCCCTGTAACACCACGTTGTACCCTTCGGGATAGATGCGTAAACGGTTTAATTGGTCGTGAAGTTCGCTAACCGTACAGGTTTCCCCATTGATATAGTAGGTAGAAGTATAGCTGCCCCCCTTAGCCACTTTTAAGCGTCGGGAAACCGTCCAATCCCTATCGGTTGCGTCGGGAATATCGCTAACATCAAAAGTCACCGAAACACTCGCTTCGGTGCTATGACGTTGACTGTTATAGCTATGATTGACTAAATCCGGTAATCTTTCGGCCCGCATTCCCTTGGAAGTAGCTAATCCCAAGCAAAATAGCAATGCGTCGAGGATATTCGACTTTCCCGAACCATTTGGACCAGAAACCACCGTAAACCCCGGTAAAAAAGGGATGGGAGTCGTTCCCCCGAAGGATTTGAAGTGTGAGAGTTCGACCTTTTTGATGTAAACCATGGCGATAAGCAAAAAGTAGGCAAGCTATCAGCTGTCAGCTTGAATCGATAAGGGATAACTCCGGTTTATCCTTGACAATATCCTCAGACTTGACCGGAGATGAGTTTGATTAGTTGCGTAGTTTGAGAATTTTATGACAACACCCTTATGAAAAATATAGCTGATAGTCCCCTTAAATGGCTTGAATCCATTCTTTGACTTGGTATTCTGTCCAGATACCATTTTGCCAGTAGGGATCCGCTTCGATTAATTCTCGCACTTCTGACTCGCTGGCTGCCTGATAAATTCCGAAAACTTGGCTTAAATCTGCCGTTGGTCCGATAGTAACGAGAATTCCCCGTTCTTTCTGTTGATTTAATCCCTCTAGATGTGCTTGACGATAGGGTGCGCGTTTTTCCAGCACGTTTTCACAATAATTACCCCAGACAACAAATTTCGGCATATTTGACCTGTACTCTCTTGATATCTTGTTATTTTACGATCGAATCGTCAATCAGACTCAATCGATATAGTGCGATACCGAAGGCACTGCATAGCAGATCACCAATCTTGTCGGGTGGGTTATTAACGCAGCTAAAATTAAAGCTTATAGGATAACAACTTCTCGGCTAAAACTGATAAATTTAAACTATTTAAAATACGGGTTTTTATCGGTCTTTTTTCATCCCAAAATATTAAGGAGAAATAAAATTCTCTGCCTAGGGAAGAATTGAGAAGCTGTAAGGTTTTTTGAGCGGTATCTAAATCATCGAAGCTTAGGAAGTAAACAGTGTCATCGAAAATAACGGGTTGATTTTGATAGGGTAATATCAGGTTAAAATTCAGTTTTTTATAAAGTCCAGAAATGGCGATTTTAAAAGGTGAGAAGCTGTAAGAACCCACGCCAAATATGCAAAATTCTGGCTGATTTTGATAAATTTTGCTCTTTCTGTCTAGAAAATAATTTTTATGATTAACTAAATATTGCCAAGTTTTTGGCGCTATATCGCGTATATTTTCTGTAGATTCACCAATAAACTTCTGAGTTACTAAAATGTATTTATGGCTATTAATCCTTCTTCTTGACCAGCAAACCCTATCTATTTTGACTTTGTGTTCTTTGTGCCTCTGTGGTTGATCCCGAACCCTTCTGGGATAAAGATTTAACCAGACTAAACCAAGAGAGCCTATTTATTTTTGACTGCGAGCAAAAATTTCTTCAAACCAATTAATAGCTCGATTTCCTAAAGCTTCCAGGGAATATTTTTGCTCGACTACTGCACGACAAGAATATCGATCGATCCGGTCTAAATTTTTAATTCCTGTAACTAATCCCTCGATACTATCGGGTTCAACTAAAAAACCAGTTTTTCCATCTTCAATAATTTCTACCGGACCACCACGACGATAGGCAACTACGGGAACACCACAGGCCAAAGCTTCAATAGCCACGTTACCAAAAGCCTCAACCCAGCGCGGGGTCATCAACAGGCCAAAACAGTCGCCTAGCTCTTTTTGTAGGCTCTCGGTGGGCAAAAACCCGCGATAATCGACTAAATCGAAACTATAGGTATCCTGTAAATTTCGCCAGTAGAGAGGATCGGAAATATGACCGAAAACGCGTAAAGGGACACCTAACTGTTGACAAGCAGCGATCGCATCTTCTAAAGCTTTTTCCGGGGCAATCCGTCCCACCCAGGCTAGACAGGGGGAGGGATCGGTGCGAAACTGATACAAAGATACGTCTAAACCATTAGCCAAACAGCGATAGGGGGGAGATATTGAGAAAGTTGCTGCTTGGGCGAGGGTGTGAAAAGCCAGTAAATGGGGAAAATTGCGGTAGGTTTTTTCAATAATATGATCCATCGCCAAAGAAACGGAAGCCATGCTGACTAAATGGGCGACGGGAGTGGCAAAAAAAGGAGTGAGGTAAAAAGGGAGCCAATCGTAGGCAAAATTAACAATTAAATCGTACTCGTTTTGTACTTGTTGAGCGTAGTGCCACATATTGGCCAAAACGGCATTTTCTGGCATTAAAATCGGGGATTCCCGGCCCTGACTTTGGGCGGAAATCTGGCCATTGCCCGCTATAGTGATTAAGGGAATATCTTGCAATTGGGAGGATTCTGGAGCCACTACCCGTACCAGATAGCCTTGCTTGGTCAGAGTGCGAGCGAGATTACAAAGAGTTAATTCTACGCCACCGCCGCCCCCCGATCCCAAAAATCCCACAGGGGTGGAGAGAAATAACAGTTTTCGACTCAATTTTGCACCTCAGTGGCTGTGGTTTTGCTGAAGGTCGGTGTGGTTTCGGTGAAGGAAGTATCCTGTACGTCATCATCTTCCGGTTCACCGGTGGTTTCTAGGGGAGCAATATCTAAACGGGGAGCTAATTGCAGATTTAACTGTCTAATTGCCCAGCGTGCCGTTTCTTGCACTTCCTCATCGGAATCATCGAGGGCATGACAAATTAATTGACTGATCTGAGACATGATATCGTAGAGTCTGGTTAAATCCCGAATAGCATTTTTCCGCACCTGGGGATTTTTGTCCTGGAGAGAGATAGCCAAAGCTTGGTTCATCGGTCGCAGGGAGCGGGTACAGATTTGGGCGAGAGCTTCTAGGGTTAAACTGCGTTCGTAGGAATCCCCATCCATCATGCTATCGACTAAAGGCTGCATTGCCCTCGAATCGGACATCTGTGCCAGCTTCCAAACCGCCCGTCTACGGGTACGGGGATCGTCATCGCGGAGACTTTCAATTAAACTCAGGATTAAGTCTGCGTTCGGGATCCGGGAGGTAGCTTGTACGGGCAAAGAAGGCTCGAAATCATCCTCCCAATTGTCATTAATCTCACTGCTGCTTTTGGTGTCCGCATCGAGGGAATTGCCATTGCCCTCAAAAAATTTGTCGGGTGGGTTTTTAGGATTGACGTAAGTTGTCTTTTTGGGACGTTTTAAGACTTTGCCCTTGGGACGGTATTGAAGGAAAAGCGATAGTAAAGCTGCCAATAAAGCGATGGATAACAGGGCCGAGCCAGCAATTAATGGTATTGGTGAAGTCTCGTTTTTGGCGGCGGCGTTGGCGGCCGTGGCGTTTTGACCTAGATACTTCTGGGTGTTAGCGATCGCATTTTGAGCGGCGGTATCGTTCGGACGTTGTGCCAGAGCTTGTTGAAATTTTTCTAGGGCGAGTTGGTAATTCCTTTGGGTTTTGGCCTCGTAACCAGCTTTCATCAACTGCTCGTAAGTGGCGACAGTCTGGGTTTGTTCTAACCTAGGTGGAGTTTGGGCGTTAGCCTTGGATAAAACCTGAAAATCATGACCCCAACTGCTCACACCGATAGCTAAGAACAATAGAAAATTAGGTTTGATCATAGAATTAATGTAACTGTTTAGGGGGTGGTAACAGTATGATAGCCTAAAAGCCATAGATGACAAGCACTGAACCCCAGAGATGGGTCATAGAGCGCGATGATTGGGAAAAGCCACCAGTCAGCGTGGTGAGGATAGTGCCGCCGCTAGGATCGGGGATAGAGTCCACTGTTTAGCACGCAGAGATTATCTGTGAAAAACTGGCTTAATTAAGCTTGCACAGGAGTTTTACGCCACGTTCGACCTTGAATAGTCGTGTGGAATTGCCAATTAGCCACAGTTTCTGGATAATCGCCCCGATAGTGACCGCCTCGGCTTTCTTCTCTTAATAAGGCACTTTCCAGAATTAAGTCGGCGATATCTAAAAGATTTAATGTCTCGATCGCTATTCTTATCTCTAACTGCACCGAGGGACACAAGAATAATTGTCCTTTGTCGGGGAGAAGATTCTGAAGAAATTGGCCCATCTTTGAGGATTGTAACTGTTGTTTCCACTGTTGCACCCGTAGGATAGCAGTTTCTAACTCATTTTGAAATCGGCAAATTCCCGCATTTTCCCACATTAAAATCGGTAATTCTGTGCGTACTTTTTGCCAGTATTCCTGTTCTTCCTGCCATTTTTCCGCAACTTCTAGGGGGTTTTCCCGTCTTTCCCCAACCGAGTTTTCCGGCTCTAGACCTATTTCAGCTAAACTTGCCGCAAAGACAATACATTCCAAGAGAGAATTACTGGCTAAACGATTAGCCCCGTGAACCCCCGTACTGGCCGCCTCGCCGATGGCATACAAACCGGGTAGAGAAGTGCGGGCGTTTAAATCTGTGGCCACTCCTCCCATCCAATAGTGAGCGGCGGGGGCGACGGGAATCAGATCCTCAAGCACATTAATGCCCCATTTTTGACAGATGCGGATAATATTGGGGAAACGATAACGCAGACGCTCCGGTTCGATCGGTCTTAAATCTAGATATACTTTGGCATGGGCGGGATTGTCAGAGGTTTTCTGCAAATGGCTAAAAATCGCCCGACTCACCACATCCCGGGGGGCCAATTCTCCGGCCGGATGATAATCGAAGGCAAAACGCCGCCCCTGGGCATCAATTAAATGCGCTCCTTCGCCGCGCACCGCCTCACTAATTAAAAACCGCGGCGCCCCCGGTACAGTCAACGCGGTGGGGTGAAACTGAAAAAATTCTGGGTCGCGAATCACTGCCCCAGCACGCCAAGCCAAGGCGACTCCATCCCCGGTGCTAACGGCGGGATTAGTGGTTTGGGCGTAGACTTGACCGCCGCCTCCCGTAGCCAGAATGACTGCTTGCGCTCGCAGCCAACAGAGATGATCTTGATGGAGTAAACAAATACCTTGACAGCGTTGCCCTTCCGGGTCAAGCCAGAGTTTCAGCGCGATCGCTTGGGGAATAATGGTAATATTGGGGCGCTCCACTACTTTTTCCATTAGGGTACTGATGATCGCTCTCCCCGTGCGATCAGCCGCGTGCAGCACCCGGGCCTGGGAGTGGGCAGCCTCAAGAGTGCGGGCTAAGTCGTCTCCAGAGCGATCAAAACTGACTCCTAACTGCACCAAATCAGCGATCGCTTGGGGGGCCTTCTCGACTAAAAACTGCACGGCATAGCGATCACATAAGCCCGCTCCAGCCTTCAGGGTATCTTCTAAATGGAAAACGGGGGAATCTGCCGGGGACGTGGCTGCCGCAATTCCTCCCTGCGCCCAATCACTAGCCCCAGTTTTTAAATCTTCTTTGGTAATTAAACCCACCTTTAAGTTAGGGGGTAAACACAGCGCGGCATACAATCCCGCCGCTCCCGATCCCACCACTAAAACATCTTGATAACTCGGCAGTTGCGAGGAAACGACCATGTAGGAGTTAATTGATAAATTCTATTTATTCTAGCACTTCATTTCTCTATATCTCTGGCAAAAATCGCCAGTTTTTACCTTGGGGCAGTATGCCAGATTCTTTCTTTTGCCTCTTGCCTTCAGAAGCTGACCACTAAAAAAGGTGAGCGATCGCTCACCTAGAAATTTTTTTAAAACCGCAATCAACTGGATTTAGTAAACCCCGGGGTTAAAACGGTCATCACCCTCGATAAATTCTTTAGAAGGCTCAGTAACAGTGAATTTCTCCAGATTAGCCTGTAAACGCTCTTTTTGAGTGGCCGAGAGTCCGGGGATATTGAGGACATCTTCCACTTCTTGGTAGGGAGCGTTTTTGATGATTTTACCAGCTAAATTGGGATAGAACCCTCTCAAGTCCCGGAAATCCCGAATATCACTGTTATTGAGGTCGATTTTCGCCCCAAATTCTGTAGTTAGTTTGGCATCGGCCGCATTTAAGACCGCCACAGGAAGAGAGGGAAGGGCGATCGAGGTGAGATTAAGAGCTTGAGCGGGAACTTTACCCCAAAAACTCCCGATAATCAAGGCGATTACCGCCAGCAGACGAAAAAGATTCTTCATTGCAGTTGTGGTCTCCTAAAACCAAGGCAAATTAACGATCAGGACGAGAAATGAAGCCGTCAGCTATCAGCCTTCAGCTTTCCGACTAGGCCTAAGGTGGGGAATTGGGACTTACCACCGCAGCCTACCCATTAGCTAAACGCTGATAGCACAGTTAAAAAAGTTATATCATGCCATTAGACCAGATCTCGACAATCTCCGTCCTAAAAGTGCGGAGATTCTTGGGCTGAATCTTGCCTCTACTAGCAACGCTAATTTTGGTCTTACAGTTTCATGTCTAGTCCGACTACACCTATAAGGTCAGCACTCTTATAGACTACTCCCCAAGCGTAAATTTCTGTGTGTCCCACAGTATTTAATTGTTTTGCGTTCTGACAGTTTGGACTTAATTAAACACCATTGACTGTTAGAAATTTCGAGATGACGGAGTAGGACGTTTAACCTGTTCCCTCACGTTCTCACGGTCAGCAACCTGGGAACATCTTAGCACAAAGTCGTCCTAAAAGGACGGGGTTTTCCACCCAAATTTCCAATAACCCAGTTTGCCGCCCTAGGGGAAGGGTTTTGGGAGAAGGGAGTGGGGAAATGGGAAGTGGGGAGATTTTATCAGTGATCAGTGAACTGATCACTCAAATCCGATCACTGATCACTGAAAAGGCTGATGGCTCATCCAATTATTACAAATACCTAAAATTATCGCTGACGAACAGCACTCCTATGGCATCATAAACTGTTGCTTGTCTTGAAATATCTATAAGGAAGACACAATTATGGCTCTCCAATTGGGTGATATCGTTCCAGATTTTACACAAGATTCTAGTGAAGGTCCGATTTCTTTTCATCAGTGGGCAGCAGATAGCTGGGTAGTGCTGTTCTCCCACCCGGCTGATTACACTCCCGTTTGTACCACGGAATTAGGTACGGTGGCTAGTCTTAAGTCAGAATTTGAGCGACGTAATGTGAAAGTTATCGCTTTGAGTGTCGATAGTGCCGAATCCCATCGGGGTTGGATTGATGACATCAACGAAACTCAAAACACTACCGTTAACTATCCGATTATCGCCGATGGCGATCGCAAAGTGTCGGATCTCTACGGCATGATTCACCCCAATTCCCTCAATAATCTGACGGTACGTTCGGTGTTTATCATCGATCCCAACAAAAAATTACGTTTAACTATTACCTATCCTGCCAGCACGGGACGCAATTTTAACGAGATCCTGCGCGTAATCGACTCCCTGCAGCTCACCGATAACTATCAAGTGGCTACCCCCGCCAACTGGACCGACGGCGGCGATTGTGTGGTGGTTCCCTCTATTCCCACTGAAGAAGCTCGCAGCAAATTTCCCAAAGGGGTTGAGGAAATTAAACCCTATCTACGCATGACTCCCCAACCTAATAAGTAATTAGTGATCGGTAATCAGTGAACCATATCCCGGAAAACTGGCAATCCGAAAACCATAAAGTCGTCAGGGAGAGTTGGCCATCCGTTATAACGGATAGCCAACCCCTGGCAACAGGGGATTTATCTCCCCATATCATTTATCAGTTTGATTGTCAATATATTTTTTCCTAGTTTCCCTAGATGTGTTAGCGGCAGTAGTGCCGAAAAGCAATTTCTTGGCTGGGTTAAAGACAATTCATCGACATATATCTTAACTATAAGTTAAACTAATATTTAACAAAAATCGGCTCAAGACTAAAAGAACAATTAACATTATGGCTCCAAATGCTTATTATTGGGTAGTTTAGCTAGATTGTAGATCGATAAAATTATCTAAAGATCAAGCAAAGATTGTCAGGAATTCTGGGGTAGATATATAAGTAAAATTTATTTTAAGTTTATTTAAGACTGTCATTACTAATGCAAGGGTGAGTCAGGGAGATTTTCCCGTAGTATCAAAAATGAAACTTGCTCGTATCGTTTACTTTGACGACGAGCGAGAGGCAATTGTAGAGACTGTCGCTTTCACTAGCATTTAATTAAGAGGAACAACCGATGCCAACTTATAAAGTCACCCTGAAAAATGAATCTGAAGGACTTAATACTACAATTGAGGTTCCCGATGATGAGTACATTCTCGATGTAGCTGAAGAGCAAGGACTGGACTTACCTTATTCCTGCCGCGCAGGAGCTTGCTCTACCTGTGCAGGTAAACTTGAATCTGGTACTGTCGATCAATCCGATCAATCCTTCCTCGGTGACGATCAAATTGAAGCGGGTTATGTCCTCACCTGCGTCGCCTATCCCACCTCTGACTGTGTGATCCTCACCCACCAAGAAGAAGAAGCTTTGAAGTAATCTTCAAGATTGTCAGAAAACTCCCGTTAAGTGCTATCTATGTTGCTTAACGGGAGTTATTTTATGGCTCAAAAAATTTTTTCCCTAAACCCTTGTGTGTTTTAGCTAAGGGTGCTATGATTGTTAATCGTGGAATTAATGGGTCGGTGCCCGAGTGGTTAATGGGGGCGGACTGTAAATCCGTTGGCTACGCCTACGCTGGTTCGAATCCGGCCCGGCCCACCACGATCAATGCCCGTGTAGCTCAGTGGTAGAGCACACCCTTGGTAAGGGTGAGGTCATGAGTTCAATCCTCATCACGGGCTTTTTTTCTCTACTCATTCTCAATCAGCCGTTGAAGGATGAGATTAAGTAAGTCTTCAGCACTATGGCGTTAACAGAAGTTATCCCCTAGGGCAATTAGTCCTCGATCGCCTAAAATAATCAAAATTAACTTATTTGTTGGCTCATGTCTCCCCTTGACAACATCGCTAAACTGTCTCACCTCACCCGCACAGATGTCCAGAAAAATTGGTTTATCGCTACAGCAGCGGGAAAACCAATTCAACCCGTCACCCTCAATGAAAAACAATACATTATTTGGCCGGCCGGCAGACAAATCCAATATCTAACTCAAAAAATTATTGTCCCCGAACATTTAGCCGGTTATCCTTTAGCGGGAATGGAACTGAGATTAATCTTAACTTGGTGGGCGGAAGATGTCAAAATTTATGTTAATAATCAATTTATCCAAGCAGGAGACCTCTTTGATTCTTCCACCCGCATTTTACTTTCCAACTCTGTCTCTACCGGTCAAGAAATTCTTGTTACTCTCCGTTTAGTCAGTCCCAATCATGATATTGGTGGTTTGATGAAATCAGAGTTAATCTATGAACATAGCCAAGCTATCGATCCTAGTTTTGTTGCTGATGAATTGACCATTCTCCATAATTATCTACAAACTTTTTATCCTGAAAACTTAGCAGCTTTTACCGCTACTCTCGATAATATTGACTGGGATAATGTCACCAACAAAGATAAATTTAATCAATCCCTAGAATCAATTCGTCAATCCCTGCAACCCCTCGCTCAACCTCTCAAAGAACGCAGTTTTCATCTTCTCGGCCACGCACATTTAGATATGGCTTGGTTGTGGCCGTTGGCAGAAACTTGGCAAGTGGCAAAAAACACTTTTATCTCGGTTTTAAACCTGCAAAAAGATTTTCCTGCCCTCATATTTGGTCATTCTAGCCCCCTAATTTACGAATGGATAGAAAAACATCATCCTGACCTATTTCAAGCAATGCTAGAGGCATATAAAGGGCAATCTTGGGAACTTTTGGGCGGGATGTGGGTAGAACCAGAAGTCAATTTAATCTCTGGAGAATCCCTATTTCGACAGCTACTTTATGGACAAAAATATTTTCAAGAAAAATTTGGACAAATCACTAAAACTGCTTGGCTGCCGGATACCTTTGGTTTTCCCTACCAATTGCCGCAAATTCTTAAATCTTTTGGCATCAAATATTTTATAACCGGAAAACTCCATTGGAATGATACGACTAAATTTCCCCACGGTTTTTTCTGGTGGCAATCTCCCGATGGCAGTAAAATTCTTTCCCTCATGTCTCCTCCCAATGTTGCCGGAGTTATGGATACTAACCCAATTATTATGACCGATCATGCTCTCAATTGGGAACGGCAAACCGGCTTAAAAGATATTTTTTGGCTGCCCGGTGTTGGCGACCATGGCGGCGGTCCGACTCGTGATATGTTAGAGGTGGCCCAACGTTGGCAAAAATCTCCTTTTTTCCCCCAGTTAAAATTTAGCCAAGCAACAACCTATCTGGACAGTCTAGAGACAAGTAATCTTCCTATCTGGGATGATGAA
The DNA here is from genome assembly GCF_000981785.2 of Microcystis aeruginosa NIES-2549. Taxonomy (NCBI): domain Bacteria; kingdom Bacillati; phylum Cyanobacteriota; class Cyanophyceae; order Chroococcales; family Microcystaceae; genus Microcystis; species Microcystis aeruginosa. The sequence continues at coordinate 4,098,155 of NZ_CP011304.1, forward strand.
TTATATCTAGAATTTCATCGCGGTTGTTATACTACCCACGCTGATCAAAAAGCTTATAATCGTTACTGTGAAATCCTCTTGTATAAAGGAGAATTATGGTCTTCTCTGGCTAATATCTTACTAGAGATTCCCTATCCGAAAGTCGAGATAGAATCGGCATGGAAAAAGGTTTTATTAAATCAGTTTCATGATATACTGCCGGGTACTTCGATTCCAGAAGTGTTTAGGGATGCTAATCAGTTATGGCGGCAAGTTATCACCACAGGTGAAGCAATTTTAGATCAAGCTTTACAGGCAATTGCTAATCAAATTAATTTGCCTAATCCCCCCCATCCCCAAGCAAAGCCTTTTCTAGTTTTTAATTCTCTTAACTGGGAAAGAACCCAGGTTATCTCTTTAGCTATAGAATCTGTAAATTGTTCAGTTTATGACTGGGATAATTGTCTTTGTCCTTCGCAATTATCCCACGACAATCAGCTATTATTTCTCGCTGAAAATATTCCTTCTGTTGGTTATAAGTTATTTTGGTTAGTTGCCAATCAGCAAGCAGCCGAGCAAAATTTAACTAACTGCCAATTTATTTTAGATAATGGCTTACTTAAAGTTACCATTAACTCAGAAACGGGAGATATAGATAGTATATTTGATATAATTAATCAAAAAGAAATCCTGCAAGCTGCTGGTAATCAATTACAGGCATTTAAAGATCAAGGACAATATTGGGACGCTTGGAATATCGATCCGAATTATCAACAATATCCCTTACCTAAAACAGTATTAAAATCGATCGAATGCTTAGAATGTGGTCCCTTGCGCTGGCAGATTCGCGTGATCAGAAGTTTAGCTGATTCGGAATTTTGTCAAGATTATATCTTAGAAAAAGATGCTCCTATTCTCCAGATTAAAACTATTGTTAATTGGCAGCAGGAACATACTTTAGTAAAAACCGCTTTTCCTCTCACCCTAAACAGTGATTTTACCACCTATGAAATTGCCTGTGGTGCGATCGAGCGTTCCCACGAACCAGAATCGCCAAAATGGGAAGTTTACGCGCATAAATGGGCGGATTTAACCGATAAAGAGGCACAATACGGGGTGAGTCTTTTAAATAATAATAAATATGGCTATGATGCTACTAACCAGCAACTGCGATTAACTCTCTTGAGAAGTCCCCGATGGCCAGATCCCGAGGCGGATCTGGGAACCCAAGAATTTACCTATGCAATATATCCCCATCAAGGCAACTGGAAAACGGCGAAAACTGTCCATCACGCTTGGCAGTTAAACTCACCTGTCAACGTTATTTTTATTACTAACTCTTCCCGATCAAACCGGCTGCCACCGGTGGCACAATGGTTAAAATTCTCGGCCGATAACTTAATTTTAATGAGTTTCAAACAAAGTGAAACAGCCGCTCGGGGTTGGGTAATGCGCGTTTATGAATGTCAGGGAGAAAACGCTGTTATTGATTGGCAAAATCAATTACAATTAACAATAAAAGAATCGATCGACGGTTTAGAAAGAGCGATCGATCCTATTGAGCAACTTTCTCCTTGGCAGATAGCTACATGGTTATTAAAGAATTAATCTTCGTGATCTTCAAAAGGATCGCTTAATTCTGCTGCTGGCGGTCCAAAAGCGGTATAAAGAGCTAAAGCGGTAATCCCCACCAAAGCAGCAGCGATCGAAATCCCCAAAATTGTTGCAGTTTCCATAGAATAAAATTTGCTTAGATACAGTCTGTATCTTATCTTAACAAAATATAACCGATCTCGCAGCCGATAACGATCGCTAATCTGGCCGGTTGCATTGCTGTTATCTCATGCCCGATAATGCTGAAAGGATCGACTCAATAGCGATCAAACTAAACCAGAAAAATTATTATGAAGAAACTCCTACAGGGACTAGAAAAGTTCCAGAGTGGTTATTTTGATGAACATCGGCAATTATTTGAGCAACTCTCCCACGGACAAAAACCGAGAATCCTGTTTATTACCTGTTCCGATTCCAGGATCGATCCTAACCTAATTACCCAAGCGGAGGTGGGGGAATTATTCGTAATTCGTAATGCGGGAAATATAATTCCTCCCTACGGAGCAACCAATGGTGGTGAAGGTGCATCTATAGAATATGCTATCAACGCTCTCGGCATCGAGCAAGTGATTATCTGCGGTCACTCCCATTGTGGAGCGATGAAAGGTTTGTTAAAATTGCAGAGTCTAGCCGATGAAATGCCTTTAGTTTACAATTGGTTAAAACAAGCAGAAGCTACTCGACGTTTAGTTAAGGATAATTACAAAGAATTAGAAGGGGAAGAACTGATCGAGGTGACAGTAGCAGAAAATGTTCTCAATCAGTTAAGTAATTTACAAAGCTATCCAATTATTCGTTCCCGATTACATCAGGGTAAATTGTCCCTACACGGTTGGATTTTTCGGATTGAAACTGGCGAAATTTTAGCCTACGATCCCATCCTGCACGATTTTGTCGCTCCCCATAGTAAAATTACCCACCCCGAAGCAGAAGACAATTTACCCTCTAGTCGTCATCTTCCCAATAGTCATCCCTTCAAGATTTCTGAGGATTATATCAGGACTCAGGCGGATCTAAAAAAAGCGACTCCTGCGGTTAATACTGTGGCGAAAAAGAATGGCTCCTCAACCCAAAAACCGGGCTATAATTATTTAGAACCCTCCCAAGCTGATCGCATTTATCGCGGTTCGAGAAGTTAATTAGGGATTACAGAAATTCTCTAGAGATGTGCCTATTAACGTCTCTAGAGTGGCAATTAAACGATAACTGCTATACTCCTCTATGGCTTCCCCAAAAGATTTTATTAGTCCCGTCAATTCCGAGCAAGAGTTAGTCTATCCTTTTCGGAACTATCTTAACTATCTGCACGCAAAATACTCTGATTTACAGACGGGTCATATCGCCGATTATATTCCGGAATTAGCCCTAGCAGCTCCAGAATGGTTTGGTATTTCTGTAATTAGCACTGATGGTCAGATTTTTGAGGTGGGAGACTGTCAGCAAACCTTTACAGTACAATCAATTTCTAAAGCTTTTGTCTTTGGATTGGCCCTAGAAGATCACGGAAGGGAATACGTTAATAGTAAAGTCGGTGTTGAACCCACCGGAGAAGCTTTTAACTCGATTATTCTCGATGAAAAAACCAATCGTCCCTATAATCCTATGGTTAATGCTGGTGCGATCGCTACTACGGATTTAATCACCGGACAGAATGCCACCGAAAGGCTAAAACGTATTTTAGAAATGTTTAAACGCTATACGGGTAGGGATCACGAGATTAATGTCCCCGTTTTTCTCTCGGAAAAATCCACCGGCAATCGCAATCGGGCCATGGCTTATCTGATGCTAAATTTTGGCATGGTCAGCGATAAAATTGAAGAAACCCTCGACCTTTACTGTCAACAATGTGCCATCCTCGTCCATGCTCACGATTTAGCTCTGATGGCTGCTACCTTAGCTAATGGGGGTGTCAACCCAATCACAGGAATACGGGCGATCGATGAACACTACGTTCAAGATGTGATCAGTGTTATGCTTACCTGTGGAATGTACGACGCTTCAGGAGAATGGGCCTATCGGGTAGGATTACCAGCAAAAAGCGGTGTCGGTGGCGGAATTACGGCAGTAGTTCCCCATCAGTTGGGAATTGGGACTTTTTCGCCCCTTTTAGATGAAAAAGGCAACAGCATCAGAGGAGTGAAAATTTGTCAAGATATTTCAGAGGATTTTGGTTTACATTTATTCAATGTGGCTAAACCAGAACGAGATTTAAAAACGTGGCTTGAAGGTAATAGTTGATATTGATAGCTGTCCCCGACAAGAGCGCCTAACGGCCCTGGGAAATTAATTTGGCCAGAGGTCTGTGGAAAAAAATGTCATAAACCTCTTGACAAAAGCAGCGGGTTGTGTGTAATATAAATACTGTGTGAGGAGTATAAGTTCAGCATAAGAAGAACCTTTGGGGTCGAAACACGGCAAGACTCCCAGAGGTTCTTCTTTTTCACTCCCTTATTGGCTCAAAGTCAGCCATAAAATCAGGTTTTTCCCTGATCGCTAGTTTTTCCTCAATTTATCCCTTCTAGGTCTGTTTGGCTCTTCTAGGTTCTGTGTGATAAGTTTAACTTACTCTATGATCGATCAATCTTTGTGTCCTTTGTGTCTTTGTGGTTCCTTCCACTCGCTCGCCAGCAGGACTGTATCTTAGAATACATTTTGCCCACCAAACCTAAGAGAGCCTCTGTTTTTGTTTACCAAGAGCAACAGGTCAAAATTTTGCCGAAGAAACTGCACAAGAGAAGTGTAATTGCTCGTAAAATTGGGAATTAAGTACAAGGGCAATCCTATGGCAGATAAAAATAACGGTAACGGTGGCTTATTCCTCGTCGGGGTTTTAGTGGGCAGTGCGATCGGGGCAGTGGCGGGTTTATTAGTAGCGCCGAGATCTGGAAAAGAAACCCGTCGAATTCTGCAAAAATCCGCCCAGGCTTTGCCAGAATTAGCCGAAGATCTGACCACGACGATGCAATTGCAGGCCGATCGCCTATCGGAATCGGCCCGGCGTAATTGGGATGATACTTTAATGAGATTAAAAGAGGCGGTGACAGCCGGAATCGAAGCTAGTCAAAGTCTAGCCACCGACAATCCCTCCCCCGACTCGCAAGAATCCCCCCAAGGCGATAATCAACACTCGAATCACTATTAAATGACCGAACCTATTTTCTGGCTAGGATGTTCTTTACTGCTAGTCGCCGTTAGTTTAACGGCGGTTTTCATCGCCGCTTTGCCTGCCCTGCAAGAGTTAGCCCGGGCAGCCCGCAGTGCCGAAAAACTATTCGATACCCTCCATCGGGAATTTCCCCCGACTCTAGAAGCAATTCGCCTGACAGGGGCGGAAATCAGCGAATTAACCGACAATATCGATGAAGGGGTCAAAAGTACCCGCCAAGTTGTCCAAGGAGTCGATCGCAGTCTCGGTAGTGCTAAAGCTGGTCTTAGCAAGCTCGATCGTGGCAGCCGTCGCCTCTTGATCGGTTTTAAAGTCGCTTGGAATACTTGGAAACGCAGTTAAGCAGATGGGGAAGTGGGGTGTAGGGTGTGGGGTGTAGGGTGTGGGGTGTAGGGAAGGAAATCTCTTTCATCTCTGGTGGTGAAAATTTTTTCATCGGGACTGACTCGGAGAATACAGACTCCTGACTCCTGATAACTGGGTGACTAAAGTTGAGAATTCCCTTAAGATAAAGTAAATAAGTGTAAAGAAACTGAAAGTTAGCCTACACCCTTGCTGAAAAAATTCTCATTGTCTAGAAGTGCTATGCTCAATCGTTTTTGCCGAGGAATCTCGATCGCTCTTGTAATTGGTGTCATTAGCTGTCTGGGTTGGATTATCTGCCCGGATCAAGCTCTAGCGGTGAATAATCCTGAATTACTGCCCAATCAAGCCACTCCGATCGTTGATTTAGCCAATTATCTACCCGCAAAACAGGAAGAGGCATTAATCCGAGATATCGAGACATTTCAAGGGGAAACCGGCTGGAAAATGCGAGTTTTAACTCAATATGACCGCAGCCCCGGCCGGGCAGTGATTAATTTCTGGGGATTAGATGATAAAAGTATTCTCCTAGTGGCCGATGGTCGCGGCGGTAATCTACTATCTTTTAGTATTGGTGATGCCGTCTATGAATTTTTACCCCGCACTTTTTGGATCGAATTACAGGCCCGTTTCGGTAATATGTATTTTGTCCGGGAAAATGGCGAAAATAATGCGATCGTACAATCCTTAGACACGGTAAAAGGCTGTTTAGTTAAAGGTGGTTGTGCGGTGGTCCCCGGTTTACCGAGGGAACAGTGGATACTAACTTTAATTACCTCAATTGTCGGCGGTTTAGTCTTCGGTTTTGCCGGTATTCCTCGCAAAGAAGGACAGGTTTTCGCTTGGCAATGGGTTTTAATTGTCTCTCCCCTCTGGTTTATCCTCTTTGTTGCTTTTGGCATAGGACCGGTGGTTACTCGCACCAGTGAATTACTGCCCCTTTTCCGCAATTTAATCGGTTTTGTCCTCGGGATTTTAGTCGCCTATCTTTCCCCTCGTTTTAATTCCCTCAACGCCTCAAAAACCTAAGAATTAGGGGCTTGTCAGTGATCAGTGATCAGTAATCAGTAAACAGAAAGTAGCGAAGTTTTTACCTATAAATGATATCTGACGGCGGCCCCTCATGGTTTGATCGATCTAGCTCTGTTACAATTAGAAACATTGTGGAGTGAGTGAGATAACGTTTATGTGGGTCAATACTCAAAGTGAGATTATTAGTAAGGTTTTGCCGCCAGCAGTACGTCTGTTCTTAAGAACGCAAGTAGAACAGATAGAAGATTTAGAAATGCAGCTGCACGGTCATGATCGGCAAATTTTGCGCGGTTATATCCCCGGGGTATTTTTAGCCGTAGGAAAAGCGATTTATCAGGGTTTACATCTAGGTAAAGCGCAATTAAGAGGGGAAAATATTCGTCTTAATATTGGTCAGGTTTTGCGAGGGAAACCTCTAAAAATTTTGGAACCTATTCGGGTTAGCGGTGAGGTGGAAATTAACGAGCAGGATTTAAATAATTCGATCGCCTCGACTATTTTAGTTAATGCTTTGGCGGATTTACTAATTTTTTCCCTAGAAAATAACGGAGTTGTTAACGCCAGAGAAATTATCTCTCAACAGCGTTTTAACTGGAAAAATGTTCTCTTAAATCAGGGTTATTTCTCTCTTCTCGGCCATAGAGAAACGGGTGCGGAAGTAATTTTTAGCGCTGATATTACCTTAAAAGATGCCCGCACTTTAGGGATTAGTCCCCGACAATGGCAAGGTTTAGCCCCAGATTTATCTATTGATTTGCAACCTTTTACCGTCGATTTAGGCAAAGATGTGGAGATTAAATCTTTTATTCTCGACGATCAAACTCTTTTCTGTCAGGGAAGTTTTTTGATTTTACCTTAAAAATAAACGGGATGATTCCGGTGGGTTAAACTAAGTTAACCCACCAATTATTACCCTCTATTCTGTGCAATCAAAATAACTGTTTGCATTAGTCCAACCAGAAGACCGAGAATCCCACCGAGATTAACAATTCCCTGTAATTCCTGTTTAACAATGCCTTGAATAGCATTTTCCAGATCAGCAGGGGAAGTGGCATTTACCCGATCGCGGATTACCTGATCGATGTTGAGAATTGGGATAATTTGGGCGACTAATTTCTCTAAATCTTCCTCTAAATAACGCTCTAAAATTAACGCTAACTCTTGACTAATTACCCCTAATGATGTAGTCATTGACTCCGAAGATTGCAGACGATTAATAATTAAATTAGCGATTTGATCCCAGTCGATCGTTTGTCCAAAATCTTGCAGAAATTGTTCGCCACTTTCTTGAATATAAATTCGCACCGTATCCCTGGTGGTTTTACGCAATTGTCTGACGGTGGAGATAGGTAAATTTTGTAAAGAGATACTTTGTAACCAGTTTTTCAGACGATTACGCATCTCTAAAGATAGTAATAATTCTTTGATTCTGGTATTAGCTAAATCTTTTTCATCAAGGCAAAAAGTGCGTAAGCGGGCCAGGGCATTGCGTAAACCGAATAAATTGGCTACTACCCAATAGGTTCCACTGGTTTTTTCCCGAAATCCTTCATCGATAACTTGAATATTGCGATCGGTTAAAAAGTCGATCAAAGCTAGACGGATAACATCGGCAGGTAAGACGGTTTCTAATAGCCAATCGGAGAATTGTCGCGCCTGTTGTTCACTGAGAGAAAATTCTAAGACTAGGCGATCAAAAATTTGATTGATCTGTTTTTCTAAAAAGTCCTGCCGTCGGGCTAAAACTTTTAGTAATCTCGCTAAAGATTCCCCGAATAAATCGTGAAGAATCGCCGCCAAAATCTCGGCTGTTTTTGCTTGCCGATCGCCTTTTATTTGTTTTAAAGCTAATTGTAACAGCCAGAGTATCGCCCCCTGTACCCTTTCGGTGTCGAGGAGTCGTTTAGCCAGTTTTTGTAGTTCCTCGGGGGTTAACAGGGAACCCATGATCGTATCCGATACCCGGACAGCTAATCGATCTTGATTGCGAGGAATTAACCCCGGAGTGAAGGGAAGAGGACGCTTACCGATATAAATCGCCTTGTAGGGACGAAATAGCATTTTTATGGCTACATCGTTGGTAAAATAGCCAATAATTGCCCCCGCGATCGGCGGTAAGATCCATGTCCAAAGAGTAGGGAGATTCAATTTAGCAGCAAAAAATAAACGGAAATGTGAGTGAGTTATTTCTTTAAGACTAACACTCCCATCAGTCCTGCTAGGAGTGGATAGTGAACAGCGCCGGAAAATCCCGACCGATAGCCTAATTTTACCTGTTCTGGGCCCATGGGAAAGCGATCGATACTGGGACTAATATAAGCGTACTGGTCAGTTAAGCCGTAGCGCTCGGCAGCCGGAACGACGATATGATCTAGATACCAGTTTTGGAATAATTTGGCGATGGTTTCGGTGGGTTGATGGAAGTCAAGAATCGCCGCTTTAGCACCCGGTTTCAGGACTCGGTATAATTCCCCCAAACATTGGGCAATATCGACCACATTGCGTAATCCATAGCCAATAGTGGCACAATCAAAGCTAGAATCGGCAAAGGGTAAATTGAGGGCATCCCCCTCCATCCAGTTAATATTAGTGGCGCTAAAACGTTGACGGGCGATTTTTAATTGTTGTGGGGAAAAATCTAGTCCGATCACTTGGCCGGTTTTGCCCACTTGTTTTGATAATAGGTTAGTCAGGTCGCCGCTGCCACAACAGATATCGAGGGCAAAGTCCCCTTTTTCGGGTTGACACCATTTGACTGTCATTAATTTCCAGATATGGTGTAATCCTAAACTTAATTCCTGATTGAGTCGGTCATATTCGGGAGCGATCTGATCAAAAATTGCTTGTATTTCTGTGGAGTTAGGTGAGGATTGATTGGACATTTTTATAATATAGCACCAGAGAAAATCCCAGATGAAGTTATACCATTCTATCCTATCTGCTCTCCCAGGTTTGGTGGGTAAAATGTATTCTAGGATACAGTCCTGCTGGTGAGTGAGTGGAACGAACCACAAAGACACAAAGGACACAAAGATTGATCGATCATAGAGTAAGTTAAACTTATCACACAGAACCTAGAAGAGCCTCCTATCTCCGCTCACGGAGATAAGCTGTTGACCATCTACAGCAGTTATCTTCATGGTGGGGAACAGTAGCTTAGGTTACGCTTCATCTATCCGAGAACCTTCCGGTCGCAGTTCGATCGAGAGGCCTTCCTGGGCGAGAATAGTTTGAGGGAAAATCTTTCTTACCTGTTCCCCAATGCGATCGAGAAAATCGTCATTATGGGCGGGATCGTGATGAAATAGAACTAACTGCTTAACTTGCGCTTCTTTGGCGATTTTGACTGCCTGCTGCCAAGTGGAATGACCCCAACCCACCTTAGAATAATTAGGATCGTTGTATTCCTCATCGGTGTAGGTAGCATCAATAATCATTACATCCGCTTGCCAGGCCAAAGCCAGAACGTTATCATCAAGGCGATCGGGAAAATGTTCGGTATCGGTAATATAAGCTGCCGATAAACCCTGCCAATTTACCCGATAACCCACCGCTTCCCCTGGATGATTTAAAGGACGGGTTTCGACGGTGAAATCGGCACAGTAGAGGGTTTCGCCCATTTCTAGATTATAAAATTCTAAATCAGCCCGCATAATCTGCAAAGGCACGGGAAAATTAGGGTGTAACATCTGATCGTGTAATGTTTGCTTGATGGTTGCTCCGTTGGGGGAGGGAACCGCGTAGATATTAAAAGTATTGCCCCTGATAAAAGCAGGGGTAAAAAAAGGAAAACCTTGAATATGATCCCAATGGGAATGGCTGAAAAATAAATGGGCTTTCACTGGACTTTCTGTCATCAAAGACTGTCCTAGGATGCGTAACCCCGTACCACCGTCGAAGATTAATCTTTCTCTACCGACTTGCATCTCGACACAGGAAGTATTACCACCATAACGAACGGTTTCCGAACCTGGACAGGGAATGCTCCCCCGTACTCCCCAAAATTTGATCTGGAAGCAGTTGTAGGGCATACCAGAAACTCCTCTACTTGTGCTGATGGGCTAATAGATCAGATTAGCACTCTTCTACAATTAAGTCTGTGACTTCATCCCTAACACAACGATCTATGATTAAGGGTGAGGATCGTCACTTTTGGAAGAGCCAAGGCATGGATTTACAGAAATTCTTAGAAAAACTGCCTCAACAGTATCAGGATTGGGGATCGCCTCTAATGTCGCCTATTTCCGAGCAATTAACCCTTTTAAGCGAAAAAACCGCCTCCTATTCTGATATCAATCTCTTTCCCCTGCTCAATCTCGCCGTTGCCTGTCTGCAACCGGACGAGGTTTACTGTCAAGTGGGTTGTTTTCGTCGCGGTAGTTTAGTCGCCGCTTTCTGCAATAATAGCGATCGCTACGGTTATGGCGTAGAAGCTTTTTTTAAATATGATCCATCGGGAGAAAAGCTAACTATATTATCTGAGGATTTGGAGGATTTTCAACTATCAGAACAGATATTTTTAAGCGATCAAGAAACGGAAAACTTTTTCGATGATCTGGCAGAATTAAACAGTGAAGAAAAGCTGGGAGTTTATTACTAAGATGCCGCCGAAGACTATCGATCGCTCTTGATAACCCTACTTTTCGCCAAAAAATTCTGGTCCGATTCCGCTTTAATTATCATCAATAAATGTCAGCATCCCGCTCTCCAACAGGCAATAAGAGATTTTACTAAAACCCATCCCCAAGCTCAGATAATTTTAGATGATAAAATCGCTAATCACGGTTTGCTTGGTTTCAAAAATATTTGTTTATTAGCTTGGAATGCTCCCCCGGGGATAACAGCCCTAAAATCCCCGAAAAAACTGGTTTTAAATGTGGGTTGTGGTCCCTATAATCCCGAAGCCTTACCCCAACTATTCCGCGATGGCAATTGGCAAGAAATTCGCCTCGATATCAATACTGCTGTTAACCCAGATATTTTAGGAACGATTACCGATTTAAGTGCCGTTCCCGATAACTGCGTCGATGCGGTTTTTTCTAGTCATAATCTAGAACATATTTATCATTACGAAGTTCCCATCGCCCTAGGGGAATTTAAACGCATTCTTAAACCCGAAGGCTTTTTGATGATCGTGGTTCCCGATATGCAAACCGCCGCCGAATTTGTCGCTAGAGGCGATATGGAAAATGAACCTTTATATATTTCTCCTGGAGGTCCAGTGCGGGCTTTATGGATGTTTTACGGCATGGGAACAGAAGTCCCCGGAATGCCCTATATGGCTCATAAAACTGGTTTTACCTCTCAAAATCTTAACCAGAAATTACAAGAGGCAAATTTTGCCAGAGTCGAGGTAATTCGCACAGAATTTGAGTTAGTTGCTTTTGGGTATAAGTGAGGAAAGATTAGCAAAAATTGCTCGCACTTGTGGGGCGATTCTTTCCCTTTGATTGATTAAATAAATACTAACGAGGGTTAAAGATACCCCCACCCATTGCAATACACTTAACATCTCACCGAGGAATAAATTCCCGAAACTGAGGGCAAAAACCGGAGTTAAAAAAGTTAAAGAACTTAAACTGGTTAAATTGCCCTTGGCGGCTAAATAAAAGAATATTCCATAGGCGATCGCACTACCAAAAATAGTGGCATAACTTAAAGCTAACCAACCATTTAAATCTATATTCTGCCATTGATGGGATTCGGTGAAACCTGAAGCTAAAAATAGCGGCAATCCTCCTAAAATCATGTGCCATCCTGTGGCGCTGACGGGATCCGCATGACGACAGACAAACCGGATTAAGACTGTTCCCACCGCCATGGATAGGGAAGCCAAAAGCATGAGCATTTCGCCGCTATTTAGTAATTCCTGCCAGCTAAAGTCAATATTTAGCCCTTTTTGTCCAAAAAAGTCATAAAACCATTGATCGGGCAAACCAATTAAACTAATTCCCCCAATCCCTAAACCCAATCCCAACCATCCCCAGACACCGATAACTTCTTTAAATAGCCAACTGGACATTAAAGCCACCGCTAGGGGTTGCGAGTCAATAATTACCGATCCTAACCCCGCCCCGGTACGATTTAATCCCAGTGCCAGAAAACCTTGAAAAAGAGTGGCATCCATCAGAGCAAAAAGGGCAATCCATAACCATGCTTGCAGGGTTTTGGGCTGAGGACGACCTAAAAACCAAGCTACTATTAAAACTAACATTCCGGCGGGAACCAGGCGAATTGCCGCCATAAATAGGGGGGTAGTATGGGGGATAACACCCTTCATCGCTACCATCGCTGTTCCCCAGAGAAAAAACGGTGAGATAAGTAAAAGGGGCGAGGATTTCTTTAAATCTAGGTTTTCCATAGGTAGCGATCGATTGTTGTCGATAACAAATTTCTCTAATTGTATAAGCTAAGACCCATTTTAACCGCCTATCCTTAGATTAGCTGAATCTCCCCCAATCCCCTTACTGTTGACTCTTGCCTTTTGCCTCTTGCCTCATCTCAACGAGCAATTTAAATGCGCGGGCAGCTTAGTAGAGACCGAGGATCGGCTCTTAATTATCTTGACTTTCTCCTAACTGATTTTCCTCTAAAGCTGTTATTGGTTTTTCTTGACTCGATCCGATCCAGATCGCAATCATACCAGCGATAGGAATGGAGAGAAAAACCCCTAATAATCCCGCAATTCTTTCGCCGATAAAGAGAGATAAAAATAAAATTACTGGGTTTAATTCTAGGGCATTGCCCATAACTTTAGGGCGAATAATATTATCTTGAATTTGCACCAAGACAACACAGACAATAAAAGCTTTAACCGCAACTGCTGGTCCCTGGGAGGTAAAAGTCAAGATAGTTACCAACAAAATGCCCAGGGTTGCCCCGATACCCGGGATAGCATCGATAATACCGAGAATACCCGCTAAAATTAGCCCATATTTGATTCCTAATACCGAAAAACTCAAGAAACTCGTCACCGATAAAAAGAGCATTAACAACAGTTGCCCGCGAATAAATCCCAGAAAACTTTGTCGAAAAGACTTGGAAAAACGCTCCCGGTATGCTAGGGGGAGAAGTTGCAAAAAACCTCGCCAAAGTTTATCACCATCGATGAGCATATAAACACTGATCACCGCCCCGAAAACGCCCGTAAAGACACTGGAAAAAACCCCTTGTACGATCGATAAACCCGTAGCTAAACCGGTTTGTAAGCTTCCCACCATTTTATTTAAATCTAATCGATCAAGAAAGTCTTGAAAGGGTAAAAAATCTTTTTGACTCAGGGCATCGGTAAGATTAAATAGTAGTCCTCTCCCCTGATTAACTGCTTCTAATCCTATGCCTGTGACTAATCCAAATAGGAGGACAAAAGCTGCTAGGGTGGTAATAGCAATGGCTAGTCCTCTCGGTAGATAACGGGATAACCAAACCACAGGATAATTTAATAGGGCGGCCAGGATCGCTGAACCGGTAAAAATAGCGATCATCGCGTAGAAATAGTTAATTAAGATAATTAGACTCCAGCCACAGCCAAATAATAATAGATAGCGTACTAGAATCGAGTTATTCAGAGTTTTCCAAAAGGAGCTAGAAGGGGGCATAAATAAAGCTAGAAATAGGATTTTAGCATTTAGAATTGTTTTAACAAAGCTTCCCGCATGACCGAGACGGGGACGGGTTGACCTAACCAGATTTCTAGGGCGATCGCTCCCTGATTAACTAACATTTCTAACCCATCAATAATTCTTATCCCTCTAGTCCGGGCCAACCGGAGAAATTTGGTCGGCCGGGGATTATAAATTAGATCGTAGGCGATCGCAGATGGGGGTAAAAGGTCTAATAATTCTAACTCAACAGGGGATTGTTCGCCCTGGGGGGACATTCCGATCGGGGTAGAATTAATCAGGAGTTCTGTGGTGGATACCAGCCCTTCTAATTCGTCCCAGCTATGCACTTCTAGGAGGTCATAGAGGCTTGTATTCGCCCAACTTTCTTTAAAAGGATCTAATTTCTTTTGATTGCGTCCTACCACATGAATTTCGCCACAGCCCAACTGGGCGCAAGCCACCACTACCGCCCGGGCCGCGCCGCCATTGCCTAAAATAACTGGATTCACCCGACTCCAATCTTTGTCAAGGGATTTCAAGGGTGCGAGAAAGCCATCCACATCGGTATTCGTTCCCTGCCAGCCGGTTTCCGTGCGCCAGACGGTGTTAACTGCGCCCACTAGCCTTGCTTTCTCGGTAATTTGCGATAATAAGGGAATAATTGCTAATTTATGGGGAATCGTCACGCTAAAACCCTGTAGATCGATGGCAGCCAAACCAGCGATCGCCGTTGCTAAATTTTCTGGCGCGATCGGTAGGGGAAGATAGACATAATTTAGCCCCAAGGCATCGATAGCGGCATTGTGCATAAGGGGAGAAAGAGTATGGCCGATAGGATCGCCGATTACGCCTAATAACTTGGTTTTTCCGTTAATAATGGTCATAAAAAAAGGTGGGCTTTCCCCACCAAAGTTTGCTCTCAAGGGTGGCCAATGCTCACCTTACTATACTATTTCTTGATTTCGCGGGCCATTTTCAGGAAAGGATTGATACTGTCATCGTTAGCGCGACGAACGTTATCATTAGCACCGTTAGCCTTACTATTAGCCTCGGAAGTGGCCGATTTTGCCACAATACCGTTATCGGTGACTTTGCTGACTTCCATGGAAGAAATCTGTTTAATCGATTCGCCACCCTTTTTATTCGAGGCAGTTTTCGGGAAGGTACGTCGAATCGTGATCGGTGTCCGCATAAAGTCGATATTACCGAGAGTTTTAGCGTCATCGGGTTCTAAGTAAAAAGCCTCTTTCGGTTCCGGTGCGCTCATCTCCATCGGTTCATCGACGTATTTCGTCTTATTGCCAAACAGGCCAAAGAATCCAGCCATTTTCTCCCTCTCCTAAATAAATATATTTACCATAAATTGCTGCTGATTGTTAAATCATATCAATATTTATGACAAAAAGCCAGGTGGGGCTTGCTGAATAAGTCTGTTGGTGGGGTTAGGAGTCAGTAGCCGGTCGTCAGGAGATTATTTTTATTTGTTCTCCCCACACCCTACACCCTACACCCTACGCCCTACACCCTACACCCCACACCCCACACCCCACACCCCACACCCCACACCCCAATCAACGCTGTTCTAACCTACGACTGGCTAGGGACATAGAATAACAGAAAATCCAGTAAATAAACGCCAAAAATAGATAAACCTCTGGATAATCGCCGATAAATTTCGGATTAGCTAAAACCGATCCTGCCATACCCAAGAGGTCCACCAGCCCCACGATCGCCAGTAGAGAAGTATCCTTAAATAAACTGATAAATTGACCAACAATAGCGGGAATGACCGCTTTTAAAGCTTGGGGTAGAACGATCAATAATAAAACGAAAATCGGTTTTAAACCCAAGGCTTTGGCCGCTTCAATTTGACCTTTGGGAATCGCTTGTAAACCACCCCGGACATTTTCGGCCAGATAGGCTGCTGCAAAAAGGGTAAATCCGGCGATCGCTCTGATCACTCGTTCTGGTCTGGTCCCGGCGGGTAAAATTAAAGGTAACATCACCTGGGCCATGAATAAAATTCCCAACAAAGGTAAACCGCGCAATAATTCGATATAACCAATAGATAGCCAACGAATTGCCGGTAATTCACTCTGTCTCCCCAGGGCTAATAATACCCCCAAGGGGAAAGATAAAATCATACTGGCGATCGCTACTAATAAAGTTAAGATTAAACCACTGAGATCATCGAGAGGAATTGCCTTTAAAAATAATCCCCCCAATAGCAACCAAGCGATTAAAGGTAAAGTCAATAACCAGAGCAATCCCCACCAGCGTTGCAGAAAAGCGGGGCAACCGGGGAAGCGACCCCGGTTTAATTGCCAAGAAAACAGTGACAAAGCCGCAAGTATCGTTAAAATCAGCCAAATTCGCCATATTGACTGTTCTGGATAACGACCGACCACAAATAAACCGAGATTTTCCGTCACTACAGCCCATTTTGCCCGATTTATCGCCCAATCGAGAAAACTTAAACCACCCCAGAGGCTGAGAAATAGACCCGCAAGGGTTAAGATGACGTTGTACCAAGTGTTAAAGAGATTTTTTCTTAACCAGAGTCCCATAAAATTCCCTAACCTCTACAGTGGTGATCCTCGTACTTATTCAGTACAATGGTGCTATTAGAAAAATTCAGACTAATTTTCGACCATGAACAGTTGCATTTTAATGGCTAAAATTGTCCGTCGTCCCGAATTACGTTATACCCAAGATAATCAAACTCCCTACGCTCAAATGTTAGTCGAGTTTTCTCCCAATCGTGCCGAGGCAACCCCGACTAATTTAAGGGCCGTAGCTTGGGGAAATTTAGCCTCAGAAGTCGCTCAGAACTATCATGAAGGTGATCAGGTAATTTTAGAAGGTCGTCTCTCCATGCAGACGATCGATCGTCCCGAAGGTTTTAAGGAAAAACGGGCCGAATTAGTCATTAGTCATCTCTATCATCTTGACGGCAGCGTGAGTAGCGGTGAAATGACGGCCCCGACTCCAGAAAAAGTCGTACCAATCAATACCCACAAATCGAATAAAACCGAGGTGGAGAAACCCGTCGCACCTGTCTCCACCGGGGATTTTGAATACGACGCATCCTATGAACTTTCTAATCCTTCCGCTTGGCAACCTAGCGACACATCGGTGGAGGAAAATTTAGACGATATTCCTTTCTAATCACCCCGACAGAATTAATGGCTCTTCTCGATTTTGTCTGATAATTTTTGCTTATGGAATCGTGAAATGCTGATCGGGCAAGACTTTCAGCACTATTTTGACGGATATTCTATCAGTATAGACCTCGTTTCCACACAGAAACCAGAAGAGCCAAAGCTTTAACTGAGATATGGCAGGTTAGAGAAGAATATGCGTGAGGATGTCTCAATGAAAATTACCCTGAACCTACCGGATAACCTCAGCCAAGCCGAAACCTTCAACCAAGGCGACTGGCTCCGGGAGATTGCCATTGCGCTGTTTCAGCAAGAGCGGATTTCCCTCAGTCGCGCCAGTAAAATTGCCGGGATGGAAGTCATGGACTTTCAAAAACTGCTGGCAGATCGCGGTATTTGTGTTCACTACGATGTAGAAGACTTTGAGCAGGATGTTCAACATCTGCGCGATCGAGGCTGGCTATGATCGTGGTCAGCGATACCTCTGCCCTTGCCAATCTGGCGATCGTCGATCATCTCTGGTTGCTAGAGTCAATTTACCAAACCGTTATTATTCCAGACGTTGTTGCTAGGGAACTAGCAGCCGCAAGTAATCCCCTCATTCCAGCCATTCTCCAATCCGGCTGGATTCAACCCCAACCCCTCACCAACTCCGAACTCGCTAACCAGCTTCAGCAAGAACGAGGATTGGATGCTGGAGAAGCGAATGCCATAGCCTTGGCACTTGAGCTGCAAGCTGATGATCTGCTCATTGATGAACGCTTGGGGCGGCAAGAAGCCCTGCGGCTAGGGCTATCTATCATTGGTATTCTGGGCATTCTGCTCGTTGCCAAACAAAGAAGCCTCATCCCTCAAGTTCAACCTGTTATGGATACCTTGATTAGCCAAGCTGGTTTTCGTGTCAGTTCCCAGCTATATCAGCGCGTCTTAGCTTTGGCTGAAGAACTTTAGTAAAGGATAAGCCAAGATAGTCTGTGGAGTCGGTATCGATCGAAACTATCGTCTCCCATACCAATGGGATCATCCTAGTTTAGTAGGTTATCTATAAATTTATAAAAACTCAATCCCTCTCTTGCCCAAGATTACAGAGCCTAAAATCCAACAGGACGGTTATCAAGAGCCAAAATAGTTGTGTGAAAACTGTTTGAGAAATTTGTCTTCGATCTTTAGCATACTGAACTCAGATGAGCCGTATATTTATACGGGGAAAGTTCATGTATATACCCCAAAATAGTCCTACTGATCAGTAATTTTACTTTCAGCGAGAATTTCTTGGAGGACGGGGGATAAATTGCTAGTTAAACGACCGGATCGAATAAATTCAGCGTAGGTATCAGCTTCGATATCTAGGAGGGTTTCCCGAAGTTGTTCCATTGTTAATAGCTGTAATTGGGGATAACTATCGTTGAGAGATTGTATTTCCGCTTCTACAGTCTTTAACTTTTCTTTGACGAGATGCTGCTCATAACTAAAAAATTCTGGGGCAACATCGGGAGATTTATCTAATTTAGAAAGATAGTCTAAAACCCTTTTTAAAGCTACCCGTCGGGCTAAAAGTTCCGCATAGTTTTCTCGAATTGGTTGATCACCGATCAAGTCTAATCTCGATAGGAAAGTTTGAATAGTTAATCCTTGAACCAAAAGGGTAAAGAGAACAACTCCGAAGACGATATCGATGATATCCTGACGATTGGGAAAAATAACCGGCACACTTAAAGCTAGGGCAATAGAAACGGAACCGCGCAAACCTCCCCACCATAAAACCGTTTTTTCCCGCCAATTAATTTTAGTTTCCATCAAGGCATTACTAACAGTTGCCAAGGCAAAGGTAGCCAGAAAACGGGCCGCTACCACGGCGGCGATCGTGATAAAAATTAAATTGAGATTATCGGCTAAACTGGAGAGACGAATCTGATCGCCGATAAGGAGAAAAACGATCGAATTGACAAAAAAAGCGAGAAACTCCCAGAATTCCGTGACTAATAGGCGGGTACGGGGACTCATGCTGATTCTAGAGCCAAAATTACCCAAAATAATCCCCGTAGTCACCACTCCGATTACCCCCGAACCCCCGAACTCCTCGGTTAGTAAATAAGCACCGTAGGCGGACACAAGAGTTAAAGACTGTTCCACTAGGGGTAAATCCAGACGTTGAGTCAGATAGGAGATACCAAAACCCACTAAACAACCCACTGCTACCCCGATACCGATAAAAGCCGCAATCCGGCTAATGGTTGTCTCTAAGGATAGACCACTAGCACCGAGGGGAATTTCCACCAAAAGAGCGAAAGCGACCACAGCGACCCCATCATTAAATAAGCTTTCCCCTTCCAAAAGCACGGTGAGTTTTTTACTGGCCCCTAATTCGCGAAAAAGAGCGACAACAGCGACGGGATCCGTAGAAGAAAGGCTCGCACCCACTAATAATGCCGTAAATAGGGGTAAATTGGTCAATTCATCTAGGGTAAAACCAACCCCGAAAATCGAGATAATTACGCCGACAATAGCGAAAAGACTGACGGGAATCCAATTATCCTTCAGATCTCGCCAGCGTGTATTCCAAGCGGCTTCAAATAGCAAAGGGGGCAGAAAAATTTCTAGAATCAGTTCGGGGGATAGGTTCACCAGACGGATATCGATGAAAGCTAAACCTAAACCGACTATCACTAACAATAGGGTGTAAGGAATTTGGCGAAACCAGCTAAAAATCCTCGAAACCGTGGCCACACTCAGGGAAACGGACAAAACAATTAGAAATTGTTCTAAATTTTGCTTAATGACTTCATCGGTAGCGGATTCTAAACTCATTGGGTGGGAGGCAATCGGTGAGCGGACGTGCAAGAAAAGAACAATCTCAATTATTTTGACATCCTCGCCGCCGTAAAACGGACGGCGATTCCCAAACCTCACGATTTAGGTTTCTGCTTCTTTCCCGAAGGATTTTTCGCACCTGCCGCCCCAGTTTTACTCTGTTCTGGTCTTATGGTCGCTCCACAGACTGACACCGCAAGCCCTGCGGCCAAAATATTTTTACTGGCGTTAATGTCTCGGTCATGGTGAGTCCCACAGTTCGGACAGTCCCACTCTCGAACATTTAACGGCAGCTTTTTCACAATATACCCACAATTACTGCACCGTTTAGAACTGGGAAAACATCTATCTATTTCGATGTAATTTTTCCCGTACCAACGGCATTTATAGGCTAATTGTCGGGTAATTTCTCCCCAGCTTACATCAGATATTGCCTGAGATAATTTCGGGTTTTTGACCATATTCTTGATGGCTAAATTCTCAACCACAATCGTTTGGTTTTCACGAACTAATTGAGTGGTTAGCTTGTGTAAATGGTCTTTTCTGCTATCGGTGATTTGAGCGTGAATTTTGGCTACTTTGATTTTTGCCTTTTCTCGATTCTTTGAGTCTTTCTGTTTTCTAGAAAGATTTTTCGATGCTCTTCGCAACCTCTGATAATGTTTCTTAAAATGCTTAGGATTAGACACTTTATCGCCGTCGCTGGTAATCACGAGGCTACTAATTCCTAAGTCAATTCCAATGGCTTTATCTGTTACTGGTAAAGGCTTAATCGTTGGGTCATCAAATCTAATTGAGATATGCCAACGTCCAGAAGGATGTAATCTGACCGTTACTGTACTTGGTTCACATCCGTCTGGTATTTGTCTTGACCATCGAATAGGTAAAGGTTCTGTGCATTTGGCTAAATAGATTTGTTTGTCTTTGAACTTAAAAGCAGATTTGGTAAATTCGGCACTTCCTCCTTGATGTTTTTTCTTAAAGTTAGGATACTTAGTGCGACCAGCAAAGAAGTTAGTAAAAGCTGTTTGTAGGTGTCTTAAACCTTGTTGTAAAGGAACACAGCTAACCCCATTCAAGAAGTCTAATTCTTCTTGTTTTTTCCACTCAGTCAACATCGAAGAAGTTTCAGCATATCCTACTCTTTCTTGTCTTTCGTACCAAGCTTGTGTTCTGAGATGGAGAGCTTTATTGTAAACTAATCTTACACAGCCCAAAGTGCGCCGCAATAGCGACTCTTGTTCTGCTGTGGGGTAAAATCGAAACGAATAGGCTTTCTCCATATCTCACATTCTAGCATATATCGTGTAAATGCGCTAGTATTTCATAGTAAAGCCGTCCTTTGAGAACGGGGTTTCAGAGCCAAAATTGGCGATGACACTTTAGAACCAGTGATTTTTTTTCCTAAACCCAAGTTTTTCTGCTGGCAATTCCTTATTATCTATGTCCTTGACTATGCCTCAGTCTGCCGAGTCCTCCACGGGTGAGGATTTACCCCTAGCTATCTCACCCAGTAACGAGCAGTTAGAGAATATTAATAGCTATTTAAACCTGATTTTGGCGGCTTTAGTCTCTCTAGCTAATTTAGACTCTGAGTCTATCACCCAAGCAGCCCAAGAATTAGCCTTAGATGCAGATACAAGCGATCGCCTAGTTGCCCACCACTGGCAACCCCAGTCAAACCTCTCCCTAGCGGACATCCGTTCTCTAGTTCTCCTCCTCTGTCATCTAGCCCAAAAAAAGCAAGAGTTAATCCGTCGCGCCGTAATTCTCCTGGAACAAGTGGGGACTCAAGGAGAAGAACCGGTCAAAACCACGCTTTTGGGCAATTATATCGATAATTTTCGCTTAAAATACCCAGAAATATCGGCAAATAATCTCAGTGATTCTAGCCTGACTTCCCTAGCCTGGAAATTATTAATCGATTTATTGTTCTATAGCAGCCCCCGCAGTCATCTCCTTCTCTGGCACACCCTTTTGGCAAGTCAAAAGTAAAA
Source organism: Microcystis aeruginosa NIES-2549 (assembly GCF_000981785.2). Classification (NCBI taxonomy): domain Bacteria; kingdom Bacillati; phylum Cyanobacteriota; class Cyanophyceae; order Chroococcales; family Microcystaceae; genus Microcystis; species Microcystis aeruginosa. The sequence continues at coordinate 4,119,882 of NZ_CP011304.1, forward strand.
AGGCTATCAGTTATCAGTTATCATTTATCAGTTTTCAGATGTAAGTTTTCAGTTCACTGTTTACTGTTTACTGTTTACTGAACGGCTACGCCGTGCCTTTGGCAACACTGAAAAAAGCTTCCCAGTTCATAATTCATAATTCATAATTTATAATTCCCGCCGATAACTAAAAATGAGTAATCTAATTCGCAAATATACACCCCCCACCTGTACCCTAGAAATTTTGGGAAATAGTTCACCCCTAGCAGTTTGGCTGGGTAAAAATGTCTTAAACGATGCCCACTTTCAATTGCGCTTTGATGATCCTAGATTGAGTGAGGAAAAACAGGTGACGATCAAAGGCGATCGCACACAATTACAACTACTAGGGGAAATTGTCGCTAATTATGTGCAGAATTTACTCTCTAGTCCCGTTTCTAGCCTCTCTTTCGTGGCTAGTGGTTCCCCCGAAAGCCATCTCCCCTCCTTACCCTCTCTCCGTTGTCAGGGACTTCTCCAGCATCAATTATTTTTAGGTTCCCTGCTAACCGATCAGGATAAACAGGAGATCGAATTAACCACATCGCAATTATTCGATCTAGCCAATGCTTTAGGGGAATATAACCATGAAAGTCCCCTAATACCCCCTTTAATTCGCCAGAAAACTCGAAAAAATGCCCTGATCTGGACGGGATTAATCGCTTCGGCCCTAATAACTATCGGGGGAATAGCGATCGCATTTTATCAACGGCAAGAAGTGGTCAACAATGATTTAACCAGCGATCCCAATAGCGCCAAGATTCCCCAACCCTTGCCAACGCTGCCTTTACCCCCCACGGGAACAGCCGCCCCAAACCCGCAGTTACCGGCAAATTTGGGCAATAAAACCCCTTTACCGCCACCGCCGCCCGTGGGAACCGTTCCAGTGCCAGTGCGCCCCTCTAGCGTCCCCCTAGTGATTCCGCCGCCCACTTTACCGCCACCACCAGTCACAGGTTCGCGTCGTGGCGGCACGGCGATCGTAATTGAACCGAATAATCAGAACATCCCGATTACTGCCCCCCCCGTTACTGGCGCTCAGGGTACAAATGCACTAGCAAATATTCCCCCCACCACGATGAATCCGACTCCAGCACCGCCAAAATTGCCCAATTTACCGCCTATAAGCCCTATTAACCCCGAAAATGCCAATTTAGACCCCAAACCGCCCAAAAGCACCGCTAAAGCCCCAGAGACGAATTTACTAGATACAATTCCCCAAGTGGCAGAAACCAGAGAATATTTTCAATCCCGTTGGCAACCGCCGGAAAGTCTCAAGCATACTCTAGAGTACCGTTTGGTCTTAAATCAGGATGGTTCCCTAAAACAGATTATTCCCCTCGGACAGGCGGCGAAAATCTATCTCGATCGCACTAATATGCCCCTGCTTAATCAACCTTTTGTTTCTCCCCTCGATATCTCCGGTAATCCCCAATTGCGTCTGGTTCTCGGTTCCGATGGTACGGTGCGGACTTTTATGGAACAGCAATAGGCTGTACTGCATTTAAGTAGCTGGTTATAATTAAATTAAAAATTGATTTTAGGTTCGATCCCCCCTTAATCCCCCCTTAATAAGGGGGGCATCTGATAATTTTTAACGCCTACCTACTTAATTAACAATAATCTCGTCGGCGCTGTCCGGTTGGTTCATTTCCGTTAGGGTTTGCCAACCTGATTGCCAGAGATTCGCGTCTTGCAACTGTTTAGCATTAATCCAGAAGCGGACAGTCGGATCGCAGGAAGCGACTAATTCGGCAAAAACCCATTGACCGCGATTTTGACGATTGACCACTTGAAAATGTCGCCAGCCCCATGTTTTTTGTTTTGCCGTCCATTTTGATCCCAAGAGATGGGGATATTTCTGTTTTTTGGGCATAAAAGTTAAGACATCTGAGTTCGGGATAGGCTAAAACCCTTATATTATCCTATGTCTGCCAACCCGATTCTTTTCCCAGAGCGAAGGACTCGATGACAAACTGAAAAAAAGCCAGCAGAACAAAAGTCAAATTATCGGGGCGCTTAAGTGCGCCCCCGTTTTGGCTAATAACCGCGCCAAACACCAACCAAAACCCCTTGTACTTGTACTTGTTCGGTATTGGCTGTAATTGGTTGATATTTTTGATTGGAGGGTTGGAGAGTGATGATTTCTCCTTCTTGGTAGAAACGTTTTAAAGTAGTACCGTGGCCTTCCACTCTAGCGGCGACGATTTCCCCATTGGACACCCCTTCATTGCCGGTGAGAGAACGCATAATCACCAGATCCCCATCGGCAATATGATCCTCGATCATACTGTCTCCAGAAACGCGCAGAGCATAACAGTCTTGACTGCGTTGCAACAGGTTAGAAAGATCGAGTTTTTCTTCCACATCGGTGAAGGGTTCCACTAAACCACCAGCAGCGATCGCACCTAGAACCGGTAAACCCTGCACTGGTTGTTTGAGAATCCGCAGGGTGCGTGCTTTTCCTTCTGTCCAATCAATATAGCCTTTGGCGCGTAAACGTTCTAAACGGCTTTGAATCGGTGCGGGAGAGCGTAAATTCATCGCTCGCATCATTTGCCGGATGGAAGGGGCGTGTTGCGTAGTACGAATATACTCAATTAGCCAGTCGTACAACTCCTGTTGCGCTTGAGTAAGGGATTCGAGGTTAGTCATGATCTATTTTCCTATCCTTGGGTTAAGATAATTTGTACTTTAGTTCATTTGTGTTTAACCTAGTACATCTTAACTTCATCGGCCGACTAAATCAACTGGTTATTGAGACCGCTGGCAAAAATCAAAAATTTAGGAAATTAATTCTGCACGATTACTTATCAATTCTCAATATTAATTAATCCAGGTGACAATTGCTGGCAAACTCAGCAGCGTATTAAGAAAAAATAACGAATTGCTAGAAAGCCAAGAATCTGGATAATGATCGAGGTGGAGACAGAAAAATTGCTCTACTTAAGCCTGTCTGCCCTAAGCGTCCAATAGTAGATAGGGAGTCAAAAGCGACGCTCAAAGAAAATCCTTCGGTTGTCAGGGAAACGACAGGATATTTAGTGCGAAATTGAGCCGTAAAAAAAACTTAAAATCCCGACAAATATCGTCAAAACTAAGGGGAACACATGACCACAAAAACCTATGCAACCATAGATGGTAACGAAGCTGTTGCGCGCGTTGCCTATCGTCTCAGTGAAGTGATCGCTATTTATCCTATCACTCCCTCCTCGCCTATGGGTGAATGGTCCGATAGTTGGGCAGCCGAACGCAGAGCTAATCTCTGGGGAACCATTCCTTCCGTAATCGAAATGCAGAGCGAAGGTGGGGCAGCGGGAACCCTGCACGGAGCGCTACAAACAGGCTCTTTAACTACTACTTTTACTTCCTCCCAGGGATTATTATTAATGCTCCCTAACTTCTACAAAATTGCTGGGGAATTGACCTCTTCAGTAGTCCATGTGGCGGCCCGTGCTTTAGCAGCCCAAGGGTTGTCAATTTTTGGGGATCATAGTGATGTTATGTCTGCCAGAAGTACGGGTTGGGCCATGTTAGCGGCTAATTCCGTTCAAGAAGCTCATGATCTGTCGGCAATCGCCACGGCTACCACCCTAGAAACCAGGATTCCTTTCCTGCACTTTTTTGATGGTTTTCGTACCAGTCATGAGGTGCAAAAAGTCGAATTAATTAGCGATGAAACTCTCAAAGAACTGATCGATGAAGACCTAATTATTGCCCATCGTCAAAGGGCTTTAACTCCCGATCGACCGGTGTTACGAGGCACGGCACAAAATCCCGATGTTTATTTCCAGGCAAGGGAAAGCGTCAATCCTTTCTATTATGCTTGTCCCGATATAGCCCAAAAAATTATGGATCGTTTTGCCCAATTAACAGGAAGGCAATACCATCTCTATGAATACCACGGTGCGCCCGATGCCGAAAGAGTGATTATGTTAATGGGATCGGGAGCGGAAACCGTCCATGAAACCGTGGATTATCTCAATCAAAATGGGGCTAAAGTTGGGGTTTTAAAAGTTCGTCTCTATCGTCCCTTTGCCGCCGAAAAATTACTGGCAGCTCTGCCCACCACGGTGAAAAAAATAGCCGTTTTAGATCGCTGTAAAGAACCCGGTGCCGGGGGCGATCCGCTATATTTAGACGTGGTAAATGCCTTTATGGAAGAGTACGAAGGCAAGCTGCCGAAAATTGTGGGAGGACGCTACGGTTTATCTTCCAAAGAATTTACTCCAGCCATGGTTGCTGGCATATTTGATAACTTAAGTCTCGACAAACCGAAAAATCATTTCACTATCGGTATCGTTGATGATCTCACCTTTTCCAGTTTGGAATATGACCGCAGTTTTTCCACTGAACCGGACGAAGTAGTGCGGGCGGTTTTCTACGGTTTAGGTTCCGATGGTACGGTGGGAGCTAACAAAAATTCAATTAAAATTATCGGTGAAGATACGGATAATTATGCCCAGGGTTATTTCGTCTATGATTCCAAAAAATCTGGCTCCGTCACCGTTTCTCACCTACGCTTTGGACCCAGGCCGATTCGCTCTACCTATTTAATCACTGATGCTAACTTTATCGCCTGTCATCAGTGGGAATTTATCGAACAATTTGACCTGCTAGAAACCGCTAAACCGAACTCTATTTTTCTCCTCAATAGTCCCTATCCACCGGAGGAGGTATTTAGTCACTTACCGCGCCATCTCCAGCAAACTATCATCGACAAAAATCTGCAAGTTTATACGATTAATGCCACTCAAGTGGCCAAAGAAGCGGGGATGGGCAGTCGGATTAATACCGTCATGCAGGTGTGTTTCTTTGCCCTAGCGGGGGTTTTGTCTCGGGAAGATGCGATCGCACAAATCAAAAAAGCCATCCGCAAGACCTACGGCAAGAAAGGGGAAGAAATCGTGCAGATGAACATCAAAGCTGTGGATTCTGCCCTAGAAAACCTCTATCAAGTCCCAATTCCCGCTACCGTTACCCCTGAAGCTTTTGAATTAAGACCACCGATTCCCGACAACGCACCCGCTTTCGTCCGAGAAGTCCTCGGCAAAATTATCGCCCGTCACGGGGATGAATTGCCCGTTAGCGCCCTTCCCAACGATGGTACTTACCCCACCGCCACTAGCCAATGGGAAAAACGCAATATTGCCCAAGAAATCCCCGTTTGGGATGCGGATGTCTGTGTTCAATGCGGTAAATGCGTTCTTGTTTGTCCCCACGCCGTTATTCGCTCGAAAGTCTATGACGAGGCCGAATTAGCCACGGCCCCGGAAACTTTTAAAGTCGCTAATGCCAAGGATCACGACTGGAAAGGGCTAAAATTCACCATCCAAGTGGCCGCCGAAGATTGTACCGGTTGCGGTCTCTGCGTTGATGTTTGCCCCGCTAAAAACAAATCGCAACCGCGTCTAAGAGCGATTAATATGGCTCCCCAATTGCCCCTGCGGGAACAGGAACGAGTTAACTGGGATTTCTTCCTTAATTTGCCTAATCCAGACCGATTAAGCCTAAATCTCAATAAAATTAACCATCAGCAAATGCAGGAACCTCTCTTTGAGTTTTCCGGCGCTTGTGCCGGTTGTGGTGAGACTCCCTACGTTAAATTAGTCAGTCAGTTATTTGGCGATCGCATGATAGTGGCTAATGCCACCGGTTGTTCATCTATCTACGGAGGTAATTTACCGACAACACCCTGGGCAGTTAACGCCGAAGGTCGCGGTCCGGCCTGGTCGAATTCCCTGTTTGAAGATAATGCCGAATTTGGCTTAGGATTCCGAGTTTCCATCGATAAACAGGCAGAATTTGCGTCCGAACTTTTACAAACCCTCGCTAGTGAAATCGGAGAAAGTCTAGCGGCAGATATTCTCAATTGTCACCAAGTCGATGAAGCGGAAATTTACGAACAACGGCATCGGGTAGAGGACCTAAAATCCCGTTTAGGGCAATTAACCCCGACCACGCAGGTGAAAATGTTGTTATCCGTGGCCGATTATCTGGTCAAGAAAAGCGTCTGGATTGTCGGGGGTGACGGTTGGGCCTACGACATCGGTTATGGTGGCTTAGATCACGTTTTAGCCAGTGGTCGCAATGTGAATATTTTGGTCATGGATACGGAAGTTTACTCGAATACGGGTGGACAAGCCTCGAAAGCTACTCCTCGCGCCGCCGTAGCTAAATTTGCTTCTGGTGGCAAACCAGGACCGAAAAAAGACCTCGGTTTAATGGCCATGACCTACGGTAACGTCTATGTGGCCAGCGTGGCTATGGGGGCAAAAAACGAGCAAACTATCAAAGCTTTCCTAGAAGCGGAAGCTTATAACGGGCCATCGTTAATTATCGCCTATTCTCACTGTATTGCTCACGGGATCAACATGACCACCGCCATGAACCATCAAAAAGAAGTGGTGGAAAGCGGTCGCTGGTTAATGTACCGTTATCATCCCGATTTAGCTAAAGAAGGCAAAAATCCCCTGCAATTGGACAGCCGTGCGCCTAAACTTACCGTAGCGCAAACTCTCTACTCGGAGAATCGCTTTAAGATGTTGGCCACCAGTAAGCCGGAGGAAGCTAAACGTCTGCTCAAAGAAGCACAAGCAGATGTGGATACGCGCTGGCAAATGTATCAGTATTTAGCAGCAAAAGGTACAGGGAGCAAGGAATAGTTATGAATCTACACACTACTTACATGGGTTTACAATTGCGATCGCCGTTAGTCATCGGTGCGGCCGCACCCTTGAGCGAGGATATCGACAATATCAAGAAAATGGAGGACTTTGGAGCCGCTGCCGTGGTTTTACACTCCTTTTTCGAGGAGCAGATTAAACAGGAAAGACTGGCTCTACACCATCATTTTACCCACGGAGCCGAGAGTTTTGCGGAAGCTTTGACTTATTTTCCCGAACCGGAGGTTTTTCACGTTGGTTCCGAGGAATATCTCAACCATATTCGCAAAGCCAAAGAAATGGTCGATATTCCCATTATTGCCAGTCTCAACGGTGAGACCTCCGGGGGATGGTTGGAATATGCCACTCAAATTCAACAAGCGGGCGCTGATGCTTTGGAGTTGAATGTTTATTATGTTCCCAACGACCTAGAATTAACCGGAAATCACGTCGAACAAAACTACGTTGATATCCTCAAAATTGTCAAATCAGAGGTATCAATTCCCGTCTCGATGAAGTTAAGTCCCTACTTTAGCAATACGGCCAATATGGCTAAACAATTAGCGGAAGCGGGGGCCGATGGGTTGGTATTATTTAACCGTTTCTATCAGCCGGATATCGACTTAGAAACCTTGGATGTTCACCCCAATATTATCCTCAGTAATCCCCAAGCAATGCGTTTACCCCTGCGCTGGATTGCCATGCTTTACGGTCGTGTAGCGACGGATTTTGCCGCTACCAGTGGCATTCATAACGCCATCGACGTGATCAAAATGATGATGGTGGGGGCAAAAGCGACCATGTTAGTTAGTGTTTTATTACGCCACGGTTTGGAGGAAATTACCAAGATCGAACAGGGTTTATTGCATTGGTTGGAAGAAAATGAGTACGAATCGATCGAGCAGTTAATTGGCAGTATGAGTCAAATGAATTGCCCAGATCCGACTGCTTTTGAACGGGTACAGTATATGAAAGCTCTGCAAAGTTACGAACCTGTTTGGAAACGTTTTCAAACCACCAGTAAATAAAAGTGGGAAGCTTTTTTCAGTGTTGCCAAAGGCACGGCGTAGCCGTCCAGTGATCAGTAAACAGTAATCAGTGAACTGAAAACTTAACTGAAAACTGAAAACTTACATCTGATCACTGATAACTGATAACTGATAACTGACAAAAAAATCCTGGAGGATATAACCATGAACGAGAATCAAAAGAAAAAAATCGGTATTCTGACCAGTGGTGGCGATTGCCCGGGGTTAAATGCGGTAATTCGTGCCGTGGTGAAATCATCAAAACTCAAGGGTTGGGATGTGTACGGCATTCCCTACGGGACCGACGGTTTTATGCAGATTGCCGAGGGAAAATATCACCCCGAAGATTTGATCCTGACTCAGCATGGCTATAACCTGCCAGGGGTCTTGAAAGGATTAGACGTTTTGCAGTTTCTTAGTGGTAGTGTCTTGGGTTCTTTGAGCAAAGGACATCCCGAAAACCCAGAAATTGCCACGAAAATCCTGCAAGGATACGAAATGCTGGGATTAGATGCCCTGATCGTCATCGGAGGCGATGGGAGCATCGATATCATCTACGATCTCGCCCAGAAAGGCAATTGGAATATTATCGCGGTTCCCAAAACCATCGATAATGACGTTCCCTATACGGAATGGGCAGTCGGTTTTACCACTGCCGTCGATATCGTTACTCAAGCTTTGTATGATCTCACCTTTACCGCCGCTAGTCACGAAAGGGTGATGATTGTGCAGGTGATGGGTAGAGATGCCGGTCATTTAGCTCTTCATGCCGGAATTGCCGGGGGGGCCGATGCGATTTTTATTCCCGAATTAACCCCGGCTCTCACTCCCGAAATTATCGACGGTTGTTGTCGTCATTTGGCACAATTACGCGCTCAAGGTCGTAAATTCGCTCTCATTGTGATTTCTGAGGGTGTTAAAAACGAAGATAACCAAAAAGAGAAGTATATTGCCGATTATTTAGAAAAATTAATATTTGACAAAACTCGCTCTTTGTGCGTTACCGATCCCGTCTTCTGTTATCTCAATTCCATAGATGTGCGGGCCATGTCTTTGGGACACCTGCAAAGAAGTCGTCCTCCTTTGGCCATGGATCGACTGTTAGCCACGGCTTTCGGCATTAAGGCCGTAGAATTAATCGAACAGGGAAAACTCGATCGCGTGGTGATTTGGCGCGGGGGACAAGTGCGTAGTTTGCCACTGAAACCGGTGATCAAAATTATCAAACAATGTCATCAAGAGCATCGCTGTGCCTATCCCGTCGATCCCCAGGGTTTCATCGTCAAAACCGCCCGTTCTTTGGGAATTTACCTAGGGGAAAATACCACGACCGAGACGGCAGTAGTTCCGCAAGCTGTGGAGGCGTTGGTTTAGTGATAATAAAGCGAGAAGGGCTGCTAAGTATCCAAGCCAAATTACTTACACCCCTCGCCAACTCTCTTGCCTTTTGCCCCTTGCCTCTTGCCTATCTCAACTAGGAAATTAATTTCGCACAACTGTGTAATATTTCATCTTGACGAGAAAGGCCGTACTTAAAAAAATATGGTATGATGGGAAATTGTCAGTTTTACGAAAGCCGATGAAAGCGGAAGAGATTATCAAATCAATCGAAGCCGAGTATCTCAAGAGCGATCTGCCCATTATCCATGTCGGTGACACGATCCGGGTAGGGGTGCGAATCGTCGAAGGAGATAAAGAGCGGATTCAGCCCTACGAGGGCATTGTCATCGCCAAACGCCATGGCGGTATCAACGAAACGATTACAGTACGCAAAGTCTTCCAAGGTGTGGGAGTAGAAAGAGTCTTCCTGATCCACTCACCGAGGGTTGCCAGTATCAAGATCATCCGTCGTGGTAAAGTACGTCGGGCGAAACTCTACTATCTGCGCGATCGGGTTGGCAAAGCCACCAGGGTACAAGAACGTTTCGATCGCCCTCTCTAAAAAATTTCCGGCGACAGCCTAACCAAGAAAGTTGCTTAATCGCCAACAACTACGCTATAATAAATAAAGGCCTTAAAAAAGCCAAATAGTTTAGCGAATGGGCGCTCTTAGTTCAGTTGGTAGAACGCAGGTCTCCAAAACCTGATGTCGGGGGTTCAAGTCCTCCAGGGCGCGTTTGGTAATCACCAAGCCGATAACTGCAAAGGACATGATCTAAATGTCTGAGGGTTAGTGTGGGTTGTCCGGTGAAAATGATAAGTTAAGGATAGCTTGAGTATCATTTTAAGGAGTAGCGATCGTGGCCAAAAAAGAAACCCTAGAAAAAGACGCGAGCGACAAGAAAGAGGGAAGCTCCTTTCAGGTCAAGGAATTCGTCAATGAAACCAAAGAAGAACTCGCCAAAGTCGTCTGGCCTTCCCGTCAGCAACTTTTGAGCGAATCGGCGGCGGTGATGTTAATGGTGACTTTAGTAGCCACTCTCATCTATCTAATCGATAAATTCTTTGCCTGGGGTGCGGGGAAGGTGTTCCCATGAATCTAGAAGAAGAGCAGTTTCCCGAAGAACTCAATCTTAGCGGCCTACCGAAAAAACCCCGTTGGTATGCCGTGCAGGTGGCTTCCGGTTGTGAGAAACGGGTCAAAGCTAATTTGGAACAGCGCATCCACACCCTCGATGTGGCCGATCGCATTCTGCAAGTCCAGATTCCCCAAGCGGCCACCGTCAAAGTCCGCAAGGATGGTTCACGGCAACACGGCGAGGAAAAAGTCTTCCCCGGTTATGTCCTGATCAGAATGATCATGGATGATGACGCTTGGCAGGTGGTGAAAAACACCCCCCATGTGATCAACTTTGTCGGGGCCGAACAAAAACGGCACTACGGACGCGGCCGCGGTCACGTCACCCCGCTACCCTTGAGTATGTCAGAAGTCGATCGCATCTTCAAACAAGCTCAGATTCAAGAACCCGTCGTCAAAATCAATATGGAAGTTGGCGATCAAATCTTGGTTCTATCCGGTCCATTTAAGGACTTTGAAGGGGAAGTGATCGAAGTTAGTCCCGAGCGCGGCAAACTCAAGGCCCTGCTCTCCATTTTTGGTCGGGATACCCCGGTCGAGTTGGAATTTAATCAAGTCGAAAAACAAAACTAAACCATGGCTAAAAAAGTCGTCGCAATTATTAAACTAGCTTTACCTGCTGGTAAGGCTAACCCTGCTCCTCCGGTGGGTCCTGCTTTAGGTCAACACGGGGTGAATATTATGGCGTTTTGTAAAGATTACAACGCTAAAACCGCCGATCAGGCTGGGATGATCATCCCTGTGGAAATCTCCGTTTTTGAGGATCGTAGTTTTACCTTTGTCCTCAAAACTCCCCCCGCTTCCGTTCTCATCCGTAAAGCGGCCGGCGTGGAAAGAGGTTCCAACGAACCTAACAAGAAATTTGTCGCCACCATTACCCGCGACCAATTACGCGAAATCGCCCAAACTAAAATGCCCGATCTTAACGCTAACGACATCGAAGCGGCCATGAATATTGTGGCGGGAACGGCCAGAAATATGGGTGTCAAGATCTCAGACTAAATCTTATTACGGGGAGAAGTTAAGCTTCGTTATTACCCAAGGAGCAACAAATCAGATGGTAAAAAAAGTTTCACGACGTTTGCGAGATGCCCAGGCTAAGGTAGAAAATAAAGCCTACGAGCCATTAGAGGCACTAACATTATTAAAGGAATTAGCGACGGCGAAATTCGACGAAACCGCCGAAGCTCATATTCGTTTAGGCATCGATCCTAAATATACCGACCAACAACTGCGAACAACGGTAAGTTTACCCAAAGGAACCGGACGCACGGTGCGAGTAGCGGTCATTACTCGCGGGGAAAAGGTACAGGAAGCGAACAACGCCGGGGCCGATATCGTTGGTTCGGAAGAATTAATCGAAGAAATCGCCAAGGGGATGATGGATTTCGAGGTTTTGATCGCCACCCCCGATATGATGCCGAAAGTGGCGAAATTAGGTCGTCAACTTGGTCCACGGGGTTTAATGCCCTCACCGAAAGGGGGAACCGTAACCACGGATTTAACGGGGGCAATCTCTGAGTTTAAAGCGGGTAAATTGGAATTCCGGGCCGATCGCACCGGAATCGTTCACGTTCAATTTGGTAAAGCCTCCTTTAGTGCCGAGGATCTGTTAGTCAATTTGAAGGCTTTACAGGAAACGGTGGACAGAAACCGGCCTTCTGGGGCCAAGGGGCGTTACTGGCGCACGGTTTACGTTTCTTCCTCCATGGGGCCATCGATTCAAGTGGATATTAGCACCCTGCGGGATCTGAAATTAGCCGAAGGTTAATGACAGTTATTTTTCTTTGAAAAAGCCTCCAAGGGATTGGGGGCGTTTTTTGGCTTGATCGCCCGATTGATATAGAATCAAAAGGCTACACTCAAGATTAATCGCTTGAATTATTCTCTTGTATCTGTTCCTAAAGCCAGCGTGTGGATTGTAGATTCCCCTAATACCCGTATTTTAGTTCCTTGTGCGATCGCTCTTGGTAACTTTGATGGTTTGCACCTAGGTCATCAAACCGTCCTACAGCCAATTTTTCAGGATGGCCCCGCTTATCCCACCGTTGTTAGTTTTACTCCCCACCCGCGTGAATTTTTTACGCGAGAAAAATGGCAATTATTAACTCCTCTAGGGGAAAAGGTGGAGGTTTTAGAGAATTTAGGCGTTAAACAATTAGTTTTACTGCCTTTCTCTGCTCAATTAGCTTCCCTGACTCCCTTGGCTTTTGTCGAACAGATTTTAGTAGAAAAATTACAGGCTAAATCGATCAGTGTTGGTCAAGATTTTCGCTTCGGTTATCGTCGTCAAGGTACAGCCGAAGATTTATTACAGATCGCCTCTCAATTTAATATTAAAGTCGAGATTGTTGGTTTAAAAAACTGTGGGGCGGGTCGGATTAGTAGTTCCCTAATTCGTCAAGCTTTGGCAGCGGGAAACGTTGAGCAAGCCGGACAAATGTTAGGTCGTCCCTACAGTTTAACCGGTCGTGTGGTCGTCGGGCAACAACTGGGCAGAACATTAGGTTTTCATACCGCTAATCTACAGGTTCCTCCCGATAAATTATTGCCGCGACTGGGGGTTTATTGCGGTTGGGTGCATCTTGATGGTTCTCGCTTACCGGCAGTTATGAACATCGGTTATCGTCCCACGATCGAGGGAAAAACTATCAGTGTGGAAATCCATTTATTGGATTGGTCAGGCAATGTATATGATCGCATTTTAACGATGGATTTAGTGCAATTCCTGCGACCAGAACAGAAATTTAATTCTCTCGATCGATTAAAAAATCAGATCGAGATAGACTGCGATCGCTCTCGGTTAATTCTAACTTCTGTAACCGACAACTCCTAATATTTTTGGTATTCTCTTTCCACTTTACCCACCGCTTTCAATAAAGGAGAATCGAGGGAATCGATCCAATCAGCTACTTCTCGGGCTAATCCTAGGGTAACAATACCTTGAGACGATGGTAATTGACCGGCTAACGCCTGACTTTTGATGGTTTTCAGGACAGAAATTAAACCCTCAATCCGAGTCGATATTTCTGTTTTCCGCATCTGTTCGGCCACGGTAATAGCTTGGTCAATTGATTGAATTAATTCCCTCATGTTCGTTTCCATAATATTCTAGCGACAGGAAAGAGATGTAACCGTTATTGCTCGCCCCTCTCCCCATTGTATATTGGCATCTCGCGAGTCTTTAATAAAAGTTTGCTGACCACCACCGGGATAACAATCAGCCGGATTCTGGGGGGCAACAATTCCTTGATAAACCGTTGTTCCCGCCGGTAAAGTCACCGATACTACTTTGGTCGCTTGATTGGGAGGATTCCACTTTTGATCGAGGGCTAAATTTCTGATCACCTCCACATTCGTGGTATATTGATCCGTGGTCAGAAAACGACCTTTTTTGCTATTTTCGTCACTATAATAACGGAAAAAAGTCTGGGGTTTTTCTAGGGTAACTGCCTGACATTCACTATTGCGAAAAGTGATGGCAAGATCTGGAGGAAGAGGACAGGAAGGGGCTTGATCTTGAGCCAATATTTTCCGAGAATTGAAAGTCAAATTTTCGGGTAAACTATTGGTTAATGTACTGGCAGCGATTCCTAAAACAAGACTAAAAACGAGCGAACTAGCTTTCATCTTCACTGATTAAGAGAAATTCTTCTCGATTTTACCGTACTGAACCGACTGAAAATCTTGATTTCGCCCACTGGCAACAATTCTTAACTAATTTTCTCTATGCTCGCCACCCTAACCCCGATTAGCTCCCTAGCAGAAAAATTACCGCCATTGTCTGTCAACTTTCCTCGCTAGTGTGGGCAAATTGGGAAAAGAATCGTTAAGATCAAAAAAATTAACATTAATCTTCTTGACAAAATACCCCATTTGTACTATGAGAGACGCTATTGATATTTTGATGGAAAATCTGAGCCAGAGCATCGTCGGCCAAACCGAATCGATTCGCATTGTGCTGGTGGCTTTGCTCAGTGGTGGTCACGCTCTCCTGGAAGATGTCCCCGGAGTCGGCAAAACCCTGTTAGCCAAATCCTTAGCGCGTTCAATTAACGGTCGTTTCCAACGGGTACAATGCACCCCTGACCTCCTCCCTAGTGATATCACGGGAACCACGATTTGGAACCCCAACAGTCGCGAATTTGAATTTATCCCCGGCCCCGCTTTTGCTAACGTCCTGTTGGCCGATGAAATCAACCGGGCCACCCCGCGCACCCAATCGGCACTTCTAGAAGTCATGGAAGAAAAACAAGTTACCATCGATGGAGAAGCGCGGCCGGTCCCCCAACCTTTCTTTGTTATCGCCACCCAAAATCCGATCGAATATCAAGGCACTTTTCCGCTTCCAGAAGCGCAAATGGACCGTTTTGCCATTTGCCTGAGTTTGGGTTATCCCAGCGCCACAGAAGAATTAAAAATGTTACAAAGACAGCATTCTCAAGAGGCGGTTAAATCCCTAGAAGCTTGTATTTCCTTAGAACAGGTGGGAGAATTGCAAAGATTAGTCAGTCTGGTCAAGGTAGCTCCTGCTTTACAGCAATATATCGTCGATTTAGTCCGCGCTACCCGTGATCATGAAGATATTAGTTTAGGAGTCAGTCCCCGGGGTTGTGTGGTTTTGCAAAAAGCAGTTCAAGCTTACGCTTTCCTCGAAGGTCGCGATTATGCTATCCCCGATGATGTTAAGTTTATTACTCCCTATGTCTTCTGCCACCGTCTGATTCCTAGTCACGGTCGTCAAGCTAAAGTTATCGTGGAAAGACTTCTACAATCGGTGGCAATCGAGGATCGCATCTGTGCCTGAACTACTTTAAACCTCTAGCGGGGGAATAACAACGACTAGCAATTAAACCCAAAACTAACCACCAGAGGGTGCTAACTTGGGGACGATACCAAACTGTATCAAAAAAACCGTGGGCAAGAATTCCGGCCATAGCGGCAATTGCCCCGATTAACCAAAAGCCTTGACTATCCATTTTATCGCGTAAAAGTTTAATTTGATGGATGCCTTGGCCGATAGTTGTGACTAATAACCAGAGGAAACAGGTAAAACCAATAATTCCCGTTTCTACCATGATTTCTAATAGCACAGAATAGGCACTTAAAGCCGTGTATTTTGGCTTCATGAATAGGGGGTAAATTTTCTTAAAAGCATCATTACCCGGTCCGATGCCCAAAAGCGGATAAGTTTGAATCATGCGAATAACTGCATCCCAAACATTAATCCGAAAGTTATTACTACTATCTTCCCGGCCAGCGAAAATACTCATCACACGAATTCGCAGCGGATCCACCAACAAAATCGCCCCTAAAACCACCACGGCTAAACCCCCTAAAACTAAGGGTAAAAGCCATGTTTGCCAAAATAACGGTAGATAACTTTTGAACCAATAAAATAATAGCAATAAGAAGACGATTCCTAAGACCATCAAACCAATCCAACCGCCACGACTCTCGGTAAAAAATAAACAAGCGGCATTGGCTAAAGTTAATAAAGCCGCTAAAATTTTCGGTAGCCATCCCTGCCACACAAACAAGGCTGCACCGCTAAAAGCAATACCGGGTAATAAATAACTAGCTAATAAATTAGGATTACCGAGATAACTATAAACCCTAGTATCTCCCGCTAATTCTGAAGTGGGATCGTTCCAAGTTGCTAACTGTTCCGCGCCAAAAATTTGCTGGCGAATGCCGTAAACACTGACTGCTAAAGCGGTTAAAACTAAAGTAGTCAGAATCCAATTTGTTAGGCGTGGTGAGCGCATAATTCTGGCAGTAAAGGCAAAAAAGATGAGATTGAGAGTTAATTTAATTAATCCTTCCAAAGCTGCCATTTTAACGGGAGAAAAAGCCGTAGAAACCGTGGCAATTCCCCAGTATAAAAGCACTAGAATATGAATCGGTGTCACCCCGATTTTGCCTTCGTCCACAAGGGTTAACAGTAGCCAATAACCGGCTATTGCTAACAATAAAAAACCGATTTGACTGGTGGAGAAAAACGGCGCAGTGGCGATAAGAAGAGAGATTAACAGCGCACCCATCAGTTCTGTCCACTCCACAAACCGGCTACCCTGTCGCCATTGACTAAAAAGGCCGACGAAACGATGCAGATAGCTATATTTTGACCAAGAAGCGGGGGAAAAGTTCAGTAGGGTGATTTGTTTCCAAAAAGCATTCATATTGTTTTTAGTTGCGGTTGTCACCATCACACTTTGATTAAGATACCGATTGTATCTTAATTGTTGACTCTTGGGAGCCAAAAGAGTTTCAGTCTGGTATCTTAGGGCAGCTTCACACAGTCAAAACCTAATAGCATAACCAGTCTAAGTATGGGGTGAACGTAAAGCTTGACCTAAACGAGTTAAGCCTTGGGAACAGTCAAAACGATCGAGATGTACTTCAATAAATGATAGGCGATCGATGTTACCCTGGGCAATCGATAAAGCCTTTTCTAATTCCCCTTCTGTCCTGACTTGACAACTCCAACTTTCCCCGTTAAATACTGCCGGTAATTGGTGATATTTCCACGGTTGTAGATCATTATAAATATTATCCTGAATTACCCGCTCGATCGTGTAACCATCGTTATTAATTAAAAAGATAATTGGATTGAGATGGTGACGGATAATTGTCGAAAGTTCTTGGGCAGTCATTTGAAAAGCACCATCACCCACAAAGACGATAGGACGAGTATTGGGGGCGGCACAAGCTACTCCTAAACAGGCGGGAATTGAATAACCAATAGAGAGATAAAATGCTTGACCGATAAAGTCGGTTTGTTGGGGCATTAATAAATCAATTGTGGCAATAATTGCATCCCCTGTATCCGAAATGACAAAAGATTCTTGAGCGATAAAATGATTCATTCGCTCATAAAAACGAGCATTAGTTAATTTTTGCTCTGGCACGGGTAGGAATTCTAAATCCTTCAATTCGGCCGCTGGTTTAATCTCTAGTGTAGCTGCTTCTTTGTGACTTAGTTTATCAATTAAACCATCGATAAAATCCCCTAGGAATACAGGTTGATAGAAGTGATGTTTAATTTTTACTTTCTCGGAATTGGCATTAATCAAATTATTGGGATTTAAATGAGCCGTAAATCCGCCTAAATTCATATCGGACATAATCGCCCCTAAACAGAGGATACAATCGGCATTTTCCACCCGTTGACTAACGTATTCGCGACTTAATGCTCCCACATAAGTGCCGATAAATTGCGGCTGCATTTCCGAAATTGACGACTTACCTAAAATAGTGGTGGCTAAGGGATAACCCGTTACCTCTAAAAGTTTCAGCAACTTATCTTGGAGTTTAAACCGATGAAATTCTACCCCCGCTAAAATAATTGGTTTTTCCGCTTTTTCTAATAATAAAACTGCCTCTTCAATGGCTTCTTCTAAAGCGGCGGCATCCGTGAGATTATCGGTTAAATAAATTGGATTTTCTGAGGGGATACAGGGACGATAGACCAGATCCCGAGGAATTTCGATATACACAGGACGTTTGTGATGCAAACAAGCTGCTAAAGTTTGATCGATTTGACTGGCTGCTTGGGCAGCATTAGTGAGAATAACCGAGGCAACCGTGACTTTTTCCATGATCGAAAATTGCAGATTATAATCGCCCGTGGTGTGGTGTAATAATAAATTATCCCGGCGAATCGAGCGATCAGAAGCTCCACTAATTACCACCAGGGGAACTCTTTCAGCGTAAGCACCGACCACAGCATTAACGAGGCTAAATCCCCCGACTCCGTAGGTGACACAGACAGCACCCATACCTTTGACTCGCGCGTAAGCATCGGCGGCATAACCTGCGTTAAGCTCATTACAGGTGCAAACTAATTCGATCGGACTTTCCACCAAAACATCCATCAAATCGAGGACATAATCCCCCGGCACCCCAAAAATATGATTAACCCCTAAACTATGGAGACGCTGGAATAAATATTCGCCGATCGTGATCATAGCAATTTTCTCCTGGTGTGTTGGCACATTCAGGCCGATCATAACGATTTTTTCCAAAAATAGGCTAATCCCCAGTAATAAACTGGAAAGTAAAAATCAGGAAACCTTAATTATATCTAGGTGCTGCTGATCGATGCTATAGTATAAAATCTGGGGTTTTTCTCTTGGGTGTAAAAAAATATCTGCGGCACTTTTTCAGCTATAATTTTTACAGGAGATTCCCTAAAACTTTCGACTTAACTAAGGCTGACTGTTAATGATTTTTACTGAATTAGTTTTGCAAAATTTCGGTCCCTACGCCGGTCGTCAAGTGATTAATTTACGTCCCGAAAAAGATAACAATCCCTGTCCGATTATCCTTTTAGGAGGCATGAATGGGGGCGGTAAAACTACTTTAATGGATGCGATTCGTTTGGCTTTGTACGGTGCGCGGGCAAAGTGTTCTACTCGCAATAATTTAAGTTATGCCGAGTTTCTCAGTCAAGCAGTTAATAATCAAGCTTCTCTCATCGATCAAGCGAGAATAGAACTGGCTTTTGAACATCTAGTTAATGAACAATGGCGACAATATCGTATCGTTAGATACTGGACAAAACAGCCCAAAGATGGTAAGGATACCCTCGGTATTTTAGATGAAGATTGGCCCGATCCTGCCTTAGCTAATACTTGGGATGAATATATTGAAACTTTATTACCTTTGGGTATTTCTAACCTGTTTTTATTTGATGGGGAACAGGTAAAAGAATTGGCAGAACAGGATGTACCTCCTGACAGTGTTAAGGATTCGATGCAGACTTTATTAGGGTTAGAATTAGCGGAAAGATTAGCCGTTGATCTCGATATTTTAGCTGGTCGCAAGCGCCGGTTATTAGCGGCAGAAAATGAACTGGCAACTATTGAAGCGATCGAGAAAAAATTAGCCCAGTACCAAGAAGATTTAGAATTGGCTCGGCAAGAAATGGAAACTCAACAAAAAAATTTAGATTTAGTTAGAAATGATTTTGATGCAGTCTCGGATAAATTTCGCATTGATGGTGGAAAAATTGCCGCCGAAAGAAGTCAATTAGAGAGCAGAAAAAAGGATTTAGATAAAAAGTTAGATAAACAGAGGGAATATTTAGGTCAATTAGCGGGGGAATTATTACCATTAAAGTTAATTTTTCCTCTCCTAGAAGCCGCTAAAATTCAGGGAGAAAAAGAGCTAAAATTGCAATCGTCTCAAGTCGCTCAATCGGTTTTAGAATCCAGAGATAAAAAGTTACTTGCTTATTTAAAACAACTGAATTTAACCTTAGAACAATTGGATAATATTAGGAAATTTTTACAGCAAGAAAATCAGTTTTTAGCTCAGGATAGCGATTGTTTGATTACTCCTTACTTAGATTTAGACGAGGAGGCGATCGAGTTATTAAATCGAGTCTTAACCCATCAATTACCGGCACAAATTAACCTCGCTCATCAAGCGATGGAACAATTAAGAAATCTGGAAGTTGACTTAGATAATTTAGAGCGAGAATTAGCAGTAGCAGCCTCTCCCGAAGAATACGAAACCCTGAGTAATAACTTAAAAAATGCTCAGAAAAAGTATCTAAATGCTCAAGCATCATACGAGCAAAGCCACAAAAATTATGAAGAAATCAAAAAGAAAATTGAGAAGACTAAAAAAGAATTATTTGCCTATAGTGAGAAAGCTTTAGAATCCCAAAGTAACGAACATATCGTCAATGCTATTGTCAAAGCACAGCAAACTTTAAAAGTCTTTAAAGAACGCTTAACTTTAAAAAAATTAAATAGATTAGAGGGAGAAGTAGCGGAATGTTTTCGTTATTTATTGCATAAGTCCGATCTGGTGCAGAAAATAGCGATCGATGCTGATACTTTTGGTCTATCTCTCTTTGGTCCCGATGGACAAAATGTGCCTAAACACCGTCTTTCTGCCGGAGAAAAACAACTATTAGCGATCGCTTTTTTGTGGGGATTAGCGCGAGTTTCCGGACGAGATTTACCCATCGCTATCGATACACCCCTGGGACGTTTAGATTCTTCCCATCGCCATAATTTAGTTGAACGTTATTTTCCCGCTGCTTCCTCTCAAGTTATCCTCCTTTCCACCGATACAGAAATTGGACAAAATGAGCTACTCTTATTAGAAGAACAGGAAGTAATCGCCCGAAAATACCTGCTAGAATACAATTCCCAGCAACGTCAAACCACTATTCACCCAGACCGTTACTTTTGGTAAAATTATGACTGAGATAAATTCCCCAAAAATCCTCCCCCAATTAACTTGAGACATCGGGCCTTACTTTCGATTTTATCGCTCAATCCAAGCTTTTGGGGGGTTCTACCCCCCAAACCCCCCGTTGGGGGCGTGGCGCGGCCACTGAGCCTTTACATTGAGCCTGTCGAAATGTGTCGAAGTGCCGCCCCCAAACCCCCCGCGCATTAGTTTTTCGGTGGGATGCTTACACGCGGCTGCTGATACATCTGTAATAATTTAAGAGTTACTGATAATTGCCGATTGTCGTTATTTCTGCAAATTTGAGATGCACTCATCAGTTATCATTTATCAGTTCTCAGATGCCAGTTATCAGTTCACTGTTTACTGATAACTGAAAAAAAACTCCCCACTTTCCACTATCCTATTAAACAGGATTGAGAATGACTAACTATTTTATCATCAGTCAGATCGAGGTAAAATTATAAATTATGGAATCACCGATCGAACGTTTTAGACTATCCCAAACCGCCAAAGATAGCCTAATAAAATTAAAACGCTACACCAAAATTGACCAATGGAATATCCTTTGTCGTTGGGCTTTTTGTCGTTCCCTTGCCGAACCGAGTCTCCCCTCTCCCGTTCCCATTCCTGCCGATAGCAATGTAGAATTATCTTGGAAAGTATTCGGGGGAGAAATGGCCGATATTTTCTTAATTGCCCTCAAACAACGTTGTCATCAAGACGGATTAGGAACCGATAAAGAAACCCTAACTCAACAATTTCGCTTACACTTACATCGCGGTATCGGTTATCTTGCTGGGGATACCAAGCTAAAAAAAATCGATAATTTAATCGAATTAGAGAGAGAAAATCTCAGAGAATCTTAATCAAGGAGGTTTATCCTTAATCCTTTAATGGTTCAAACTCACCCTAAAAAACCTTCGGTCGGCCTAAAGTAGTGATATAGATAACCGCTTCATCGGAGGGAATGCCTAACACTTCATTCACTTGATCATCAAAAAAACCACCGATACCACTAACCCCTAACCCCAGATGAATAGCTGCTAAATTTAATCTCTGTCCCAAATGGCCCGCATCTGCATGAAGATAACGATAAACTCGATCGCCATATTTAGCCACTGCTTTTGACAGATCCGCCGTATGAAAAACCACAGCAGCCGCATCTCGTCCCAAATCCTGACCTAAACAGAGATAATGTAACTCTTGCCGGAAATTTTTAAAGCGAATTTGCCGCAATTCTTGGGCTTTAGGAGCATAATAATAACAGCCTTCCTCTAATCCAGTTACTGCCGAAACAGCGATAAAAGTTTCCAATAAATCCAGAGCAAAATAATCGGGATTGGGATCGAGATTTTGACTGGCATAATCTTGGGGTTGATAGGTAAAATGCAGCAGCGCTCGCAATTCGTCTAAACTGAGACTAGCGCCACTATAAGCGCGGGTAGATCTGCGTTTAAGCATCGTACTTTCCAGATCGATTAAATCTTCCCCCCAATTGACGGGACGGGATGTCACGGAAACTTTCAGACAAAAAGGAAAATTATATTTATCTTCCCAATTAGACGGAGTAACGGCTGCTTCTATCTTTTCGTCTGCATCTATGATAGTGGCTCGCTGTAGGGAGCTTAATAATTCTCCCTCGGCAATTTTGGGATAAACAGTCGTGGTTGCCGAAGGGAGTGCCGTGGTACTAGGGGGGAGATTTTGCCGGATATTGAGCAGATCTGCCAAAGGAATCACCGTCATGACACTTTCTTTCTCGGAATCAAGATAAAGCAATTCATTCATCTGACTATCGTTAAAACCACCGATTAAATGAGCGCGATAGTCATTAATCGAGGCTGATAGCTCAATATTGCCCAATAAATGCCCTGTATCGAGGAAAATACGCCGATAAGCTCGATCCTCGTAGCGCCAAGCGGATCGATAAAAAATGGCACTGGTAACTAAAGCGATATCGGTATTTTCTAAAACAGGATTCCAGAAACAAGCAGATTGTAGGTTCGTCCAGACATCACTTTCCCAGAATAAAAGCAGCGAGTGACTTTGACCTTGGTAACTGTAGAGACCGGCGGGTAAAAATTCCGTGCCACGAGAGATCAGATAGACCTCGGCGGGGTATAATCCACCAGCAGAGGGTGCGGAACGTAGGTACAAGGGACTGCCCATAGTGGCGATTTTGGCAGTTAAACCATAGCTACAGCCCAAAATTCGCGATATACGTCGCCAAAAGTCTCCTTTTTGGGGAACTGTTTGACGGGAGAGGTAGGGTTTGAGATCGAAAGTCTGACCGATTTTGTATTCTTTGAAGGGATAGGGTTGTTGACTCCAATCAAGACCTTTACTTTTTGAGGCGATCGTCTGGGGGTCGTATTTGGTCCGCTCGTGGTAGTATTGGGCGATCGAGATTGGCTGATCTGGCATGATAAAGATAGGCTGTCTAAGCTTTACTTTTTAGTGTAATATCGATGACCCCCAAAAAATCAACCAGCCAGAGAGTCGATCGGCTAAAAGTAAAGATAATTACAAATTTCACCCACATAAAATCTATGGAAATTATCGCTGTTTTACTGGGAGTTTTCGGTTTAGGCACAGGTGCGGGTTTATTAGTCATCCGTAACTATTACCATATCTGTCAACCGAGCGAAGTTTTAATTTTTGCTGGTAGTCGTCGTCCCACGGCCACGGGCAAAACCATCGGTTATCGTTTGGTAAAAGGGGGCAGCAGTATTCGTTTACCCATGATAGAACAAGTGTATCAGATGGACTTGACCAACATGATCATCGATCTCAGGGTGGTTAATGCCTATTCTAAGGGCGGTGTGCCGTTAATCGTCACCGGGGTGGCGAATATTAAAATTGCCGGGGAGGAACCGATTATTCACAATGCGATCGAGCGTTTATTGGGCAAGAAACGCAAGGAAATCGAACAATTAGCTAAAGAAACCCTCGAGGGCAATTTGCGCGGTGTCTTGGCGAATTTAACCCCAGAACAAGCGAACTCCGATCAGATTGCCTTTGCTAAAAGTCTCCTGGAAGAAGCGGAACAGGATCTAGAAAAATTGGGTTTAGTTTTGGATAGTTTGCAGATCCAGAATATCTCCGATGAGGTGCGTTATCTCGATTCGATCGGACGGAAGCAAAAAGCCGAATTACAGAGAGATGCCCGGATAGCAGAAGCAAAAGCCCGAAAAACATCGATTATCAAGGCTTCCGAGAATCAACGTCTAACCGCTTTGCGTCGTATCCAAAAAGATTTAGAAATAGCCAAAGCTGACGCAGAAAAACGGGTGCGCGACACTCAAACTAAGCGCGGCGCCATGATTGCCGAGGTAGAATCGGTGGTTATGTCCGATTTAGCTAAAGTACAGGCAGAAGTGGCGGTACAAAACGCCCGAATTAAGCAGGTGAAACAGCAATTACAAGCAGATGTGATCGCTCCTGCGGCGGCGGAATGTCAACAAGCGATCGCAAAAGCCCGGGGGGAAGCGGCCAAAATTATCGAACAGGGGAAAGCGCAAGCGGAAGGAACCAAAAAACTGGCGGCCTCTTGGCAAGGAGCGGGAAATAACGCTAAAAACATCTTTTTATATCAAAAATTGGAGTTATTGCTTAAATTAATGGTCGCTAGTGTGCCAGAAGTGCAGGTGCAAACGGTGACGGTAGTGGACGGGGGTGATGGTAATCTTGTCCCGAAAATGACTGCCTTTGCTGAACAATTGCGTCAAGCTACCGGAGTGGATCTGGTACAAATGGCTAATCGCCTAGCACAAACCGAGCCATCTGTCAAGGGCAAAGACACAAATTTTGATTTTAAACAATTGCCCTCTTGAATCAGTTATCAGTTATCAGTTATCAGTTATCAGTAGGAGGATAGAGTATTGTACCATTTTTCTTTATTTGTGGCAGGCATCCTAATCCCCTCTACCCTTCTGGGAGAGGGGTTGGGGGTGAGGGTAATTAACTATCTCTGCCATTACTTTAGAAAAATCGTATTAAGTGAGCAGTATTAAATGGCAGTAAAAGTCCTGTCTGTTCACTGATTACTGATTACTGATTACTGATTACTGATTATTGTCCACTAAAATATTAATCAAGTTTGGAGACCACCGCCATGGATGACTTAATTAATGCTCCCTCCCCTTCTCCCCAAGACATAGAAATGACGCGGACTCCCCCCTGGGGAACGGTGACGGTATTGGAGGAAGGTCCGCGGTATCGCATCAATCGCATTGTCATTAAACCCGGCCATCACATGAGTACCCAAATGCACTACCATCGCAGTGAACACTGGATTGTCGTCTCCGGTACAGCGCGGGTAATTTGTGATGAAAAAGAAACTCTCCTCAAACAAAAAGAATCTACATACGTTCCCATGAATACCCGTCATCGGTTGGAAAACCCCGGTTCGATTCCTCTGGTGATGATTGAGGTGCAAAATGGCGAATATTTAGGAGATGATGATATTCACCGTTTTGATGATCGAGAATAGAACAGTTTTCTTCCGTATATACTTTAGTTATTTGCCAAAATCTCGATCGTGGATGAAAAAATTATCCTAGTTACAGGGGCTGCCCGTTCTGGGAAAAGTGAATGGGCCGAATATTTAGCCAAAATCAGCCAAAAACCCGTTATTTATATCGCCACCTCCTCGGTGGATGAAAAAGATCAAGAATGGTGCGATCGCATTGAAAGACACCGGCAGCGACGTTTACCCCAATGGCAAACCCGAGAAATTCCCCGACAATTGAGCGAAACTATTGATAATAGCCCATTTACTCACTGTTTATTGATCGATTCCCTCGGTACTTGGGTAGCCAATTGTTTAGAAATGTCGGCAGCTGAATGGTTAGAAATTAGCGATCGATTCTTGTCTTCCCTCAAAAACGCGGCCGTTGATGTTATTCTGGTAGCGGAAGAAACCGGTTGGGGTGTGGTTCCCGCTTATCCCCTCGGTCGTCTGTTTCGCGATCGTTTAGGCGATCTCTGTCGTAGAATTGGCACAATAGCAGACGCGGTTTATCTAGTTACCGGCGGCCATGCTCTTAATTTAAGTCAATTGGGTCAGTCTTTGTCGATAATTGGGCAATAGAGAAGTTGACATCCTCACCGCCGTAAACGGACGGTGATTCCCAAACCTCACGATTTAGGTTTCTGCTTCTGTCCCGAAGGATTTTTCGCACCTGCCTTAACAGATTTACTCTGTTCTGGTCTTATGGTCGCTCTACAGACTGACACCGCAAGCCCTGCGGCCAAAATGTTTTTACTGGCGTTAACATCTCGGTCATGGTGAGTCCCACAGTCTGGACAGTCCCACTCTCGAACATTTAACGGCATTTTCTCAGCAATATACCCACAATTACTACACCTTTTAGAGCTAGAAAACCATCTATCTATTTCGATGTAATTTCTGCCGTACCAACGGCATTTATAGGCTAATTGTCGGGTGATTTCTCCCCAGCTTACATCAGATATTGCCTGAGATAACTTGGGGTTTTTGACCATATTCTTGACGGCTAAATTCTCAACTACAATCGTTTGGTTTTCACGAACTAATTGAGTGGTTAGCTTATGTAAATGGTCTTGTCTGTTATCAGTAGTTTGGGCGTGAATCTTGGCTACTTTGATTCTCGCTTTTTCCCGATTTTTTGAGCCTTTCTGTTTTCTAGAAAGGCTTTTTTGTGCCTTTTGCAGTCTCCGATAATGCTTTTTAAAATGCTTGTGATTAGATACTTTATCGCCATTGCTGGTAATCACAAGGCTACTAATTCCTAAGTCAATTCCAATGGCTTTATCTGTTACTGGTAATGGCTTAATTGTTGGGTCATCAAATCTAATTGAGATATGCCAACGTCCAGAAGGATGTAATCTGACTGTTACTGTGCTTGGTTCACAGCTTTCTGGGATTTGTCTTGACCATCGAATAGGTAAAGGTTCTGTGCATTTAGCTAAATAGATTTGTCTGTCTTTAAATTTAAAAGCAGATTTGGTAAATTCGGCACTTGCTCCTTGATGTTTTTTCTTAAAGTTAGGATACTTAGTACGACCAGCAAAGAAATTAGTAAAAGCTGTTTGTAAATGTCTTAACCCTTGTTGTAAGGGTAAACAGCTTACTTCATTGAGAAAGTTTAATTCTTCTTGTTTTTTCCACTCGGTCAACATTGAAGAAGTTTCAGTATATCCTACTCTTTCTTGTCTTTCGTACCATGCTTGTGTTCTGACATGGAGAGCTTTATTGTAAACCAATCTTACACAGCCCAAAGTGCGCCGCAATAGCGACTCTTGTTCCGGTGTGGGGTAAAATCGAAACGAATAGGCTTTTTCCATACCTCACATTTTAGCATATATTTCGTAAACGATGCTCATATTTAACAGTAAAGCCGCCGTAAAACGGCGGGGTTTCAGACCCAAAATTTTCGATGAGCAACGATTATCAGCGTCAAGTGATTGATTTTTATGCCCGTCGTCACGATTACGATAACGATTTTACGCAAGCTCGCGCCCTTAAATTAGTAAATTATCTCTATTTACAAAAAAGCCAATCTGTGCTAGACGTGGCAACGGGAACGGGATTTATAGCGGTCGCAATTGCCCCAAAAGTAAAAAGTGTCATCGGGGTTGATTTCACGCCGGAAATGATTGCCAGAGCCGAAAAAAAGCTAGAAGCATTAAATATCGAGAATATTGACCTAATTAACGCCGATATAGCTGCCATTGACTTTGCCGAGTCTAGTTTCGATCTGATTACCTGTTCTCTGGCGATTGCACTTTTCCCCGATATCCCGCAAGTGCTGGCAAAATGGTATCAATGGTTAAAAAAAGGCGGTTCGATCGCCTATCGGCTGCCGAAATTGCGACTCTAGTGAACAATTATCGCCGAGAAATCGAGAAAAATGCCACCGATCAGGGGGTATGGCAAGATGCAACCACTTTTTTTGTCACTGCTAGTAAAAGTTAGAAAAAGATCATGAGTCAAGTTAAAACCATCTCCGGACGAGCTTTACCCTTGCGAGGCAACGATATTGACACCGATCGCATTATTCCGGCTCGTTTTTTGCGTTGTATCACCTTTGAAGGTTTAGGCGAACAAGTGTTCGCCGATGATCGAGCCGCTTTACAGGGGAGTCATCCTTTCGATCTACCCCAGTACCAAGGGGCGAAAATTTTGGTAGTCAATGGTAATTTTGGTTGTGGTTCTTCTCGGGAACACGCACCGCAAGCGATTTTACGTTGGGGAATTCAAGCAATTATCGGGGAAAGTTTCGCCGAAATATTTTTTGGCAATTGTATCGCTAATGGGGTTCCCTGTGTCACTGCCGAGGCTAAAACCATCACCCATTTACAGGATTTAATTACAGCTAATCCCGAAATTCCCGTCGATCTTTCTTTGACAACCATGACAGTGGAATGGGGGGATTTTGTCGCTACCGTGTCTATGAATGAAGGTTCCCGACAGATGTTAATAGAAGGGGGTTGGGATACCTGCGGACAGCTTTTACAAAATCTCGATCTGATTCAATCTACCGCCCAAAAGTTACCCTATTTAAGTTTCGTCTAGGGAAACAATCTAGGCTGAGGGTGCGTTAGTAATAGATTAACGTACCCCGGCAAGGATTTTGTTTGCAATGCAGCGGCTGTAAATATTGAAAAATCTGCCCTATGACTCATCCTGATAATAATCTCCAAAATATCCAAGAACCGATTTTAAACGCTCCCGAAGATGTGCGAAAAATCATTGATCGAGTTTTAAAATTGGAAAGAGATAAGTTATACCAGCGCAATCCTCGCAATATCAATGATGATGTTTTAACGATTATTAAAGAAGTCATTCAATAATCAGTTATCAGTTATCGGTTCACTGTTTACTGTTCACTGAAAAAACTTACCCATCATCCCCTCTATATAAATATGAAACTACTATCAATAAAGTTATGTAATTTTCGACAATTTTATGGTAAGACTCCTGAGATACATTTAGCGGCGAGTTCTCGCAATACAACGGTAATTTATGGCAATAATGGGGCGGGAAAAACAACAATTTTAAATGCTTGTACTTGGGTACTGTATGAAAAATTTACAGCAGCTTTTGCCGAACCAGAGTTATTAGTTAATAAACGGGCAATTACCGAAGTAACCACGGGAACTTCCATAGAATGTTCGGCAGAAGTAAACTTTGAACATGAAAATAAACGCTATCAGGTAAAACGAAAATTTTTCGCCTACCAAGATGTAAATAGTAAAATTAAATACGGTTCAAATAGTTTATATATGCTCTACGCTGGTGATGATGGTAATTGGTACACACCCAATCAACCACCAGAGGATATTATTAATCAAATTTTACCCGAAAGTTTACACCGTTATTTCTTTTTTGATGGCGAATATATCGATCATCAATTTCGTAGTAGTAGCCAAGGTAAAATCGCCGAAGATACAAAGGAATTATTGGGAGTTAAAGTATTAGATCGAGCGATCGAGCATTTAAAAAAAGCTAAAAAATCTTTACAAGAGGATCTTAAAGATTTAGGGGAATCGGATTTAAAAAAGTTATTGAAACAGGAAAGTAAAATTGAGCAGGATTTCGAGAAATTAAAACAGCGTCAGCAGGATATTATTAACCAGTTATCCCAGCAGGAAGAATTAAAAAAAGCCGTGACTAATCGCTTACTAGAGTTAAGTGGTGCCGAGGAATTAAAACAGTTAAAAGAAAAATTAGAACAACAGGAAAGAAATCTGCGGCAAGATTTAGTCAGAACTAAGGATAAGTTAAAGAAATTAATTTCTCAGCAAGCTTATCAAGTCTTTTTAAAAGGAATTAATCAAAATTTTCAGCAATTAATCGATCGCCTACGACAACAAGGGGAATTACCCAGTGGTATCAAACAGCAATTTGTCCAACAATTATTAGAGCGGAAAAAATGTATTTGTGGCCAGGAATTACAGGAAAATAGCCAAGCTTATTTAGAGGTACAAGACTGGATGAATAAAGCAGGAATGGCCGATGTGGAAGAAGCGGCCATTCGCTTATCTTCCACAGTCAAAGAAATGGATCAACGGGTCTTAGATTTTTGGCAAGAAGTCGATAATTATCAAGCTAATATTCACCAGTGGCGCTTAGAATTATCTTTGGTAGAATCAGAATTAGATGAAGTGCGGGATAAATTTCGCCATTATCCCGATGAAGATATTAAAAATCTGCAATCTCGTTTAGATGCGTTCGAGGATTCTCTAAAAGATTTACGCTTGGAACAGGGTAGCAATAAAAATCAACTAGATATTTATGAAAAAGAGTTAGAATCCCTGCAAAAACAGGTACATAAACAGCAACAAAAAGAGGAAAAATATAATTTAGGACAACGACGTATTTTAGCGACTCAAGAGGCAATTAATCGCATTAGTGAGGTAAGACAGAGATTAGAAAATCAGTTTCGTTTGTCCTTAGAAAAACGGGTACAGGAAATCTTTAGCTCAATTTCTTTTACTCCCTATATTCCCCGTATTAGTCCCGATTACGAGGTAAGATTATTAGAAAATACCACAGGATTTGCCATTCCCGTGGCAGCTTCTACCGGAGAAAATCAGATTCTTAGTTTATCTTTTATCGGGGGAATTATCGATCGAGTGCGAGAATGGAGTCAGAAAAATACTTTGATGGGAATTGATAGCAGCACTTTTCCTCTGGTGATGGATTCCCCTTTTGGTAGTCTTGATCATATCTATCGTCGGCAAGTTGCGATCGCTATTCCTAAATTAGCCAATCAGTTAGTTGTTTTAGTGACAAAAACTCAATGGAGAGGAGAAGTAGAAACCGAGATTTCTCCCTATATTGGTAAAGAATATGTGTTAGTTTATAATTCTCCGAAAGCAGATTGTCAAGAGGATTTAATTAATCTTCATGGTGTTAATTATTCTCTGGTGAAACGCAGTCCTAATAATTTTGAATATACGGAAATTATCGAAGTTAATCGATTTTCCTCCTGACTACTAAATTCTGTTGTTATAACTAAATTTTAACTCCTAATAAAACGATCAATTGCTGTATTCATTGTCCCAACACGACGGGATAATTCCACAAGTTCCGTGGTGACAATATTATAATCTCCTAAATATTTATGGAGATTAGTTCCTTCTTTTTGATGGGCAATTTCTACTAATCTTTCCTCTCGCAATTCTTGCAAATGATCGAGGACTTCTTCTAAAGTATCTTCGAGGGGAGGTAAGGGAAGAGGAGGATTATTTGTTTGCAAAGCTTCGGTTAATTGCGTCAAAGCTTGGGTTATTTGTTGCGTGAACAGACTTAGATTAGGATGGGGAGGACTACCGCGATATTGTTCCAATTCCGTCAATAAAACTGTCACCCCGCGACCAAAACGAGGAATATAATTACTTAAAGTGATTGCCGGTTCCATTTGTGGAAAGGGTGTGCTAGGATCGTCAATTAATCGTTGTAAGGCCGTTTGCATAGTTGTATTTGCTCGTCGAGCTTTATTGCGATGGGAAGATAAAATTGCAGTTTGATAGGATGATTCTCCTAAATAAACTGCCATAACTGACTGAAAAAATACTTGATTAGCTTCTAATGCTTTAATGGCAGCGAGGGAAAAACGTTCATCTTCATTAAACCTTAAAAAACCGAAGGAAAGTACAAAGGCTAAAGCACTACCGATTAAAGTGTAAACTATTCTGATATACTCTAAATTAATGCCGTCATTGCTGGCATCCAGACGACTGATGATTAAAGCAAAAATTGTGATAAAAAATACGGCCAAACTATAGTGAAATCGCACCAAAGCTAAAGCGATCGCTATAGAAATTACACCAATAATTTCTAACCAGATCGGATTATCGATAATTGGCAACAGTGCCAAAACAAAAAACGAGCCTAAAATCGTGCCAAACACCCGATTAAAAAAGCGTTGAAAAGTCAGGCTAAAATCTGGTTTTAACACAATAACTAAGGTTAAACCAATCCAAAAACTATGGGTAATTCCTAGCTTATTGTAGATCAACACTCCTAGGGCACTTCCCAAACCCAAGCGTAAACCATGGCGAAATAGGGGCGATTCTAGATTAAAATTAGATTTTAAGGGTTCCCACCAAGCTTTTTCTTGACTGTACTCTTGTTCTATCCCTTCAAAGTTCCGCTGCCAGGGATTTTTTTTATCGGAAAAGTCCTCGCTTTGCCGCAAATGTTGCGCTGTTTCACTGGCTATTTTTAGCTGTTTAGATAATTTTTTTAAACGATTATTTAATTGCGAAATTGCCACATAACTGCTATAATCATCCTGGGCATTTTCTAAAACTTTGGCTTGCAGGTTTTTTTGTTGCTCGATCGCCTTGAGTAATAGCTGCAAACGCTCACAATCCGGTCGTTTATTTCTCCCCAAAATTAACCAGGCAATATCTTCGCTAATTTCCGCCACTTGCACGAGAATATCTTCTAATAAAATAGCCACCGTGGTCAGTTGTGGCAAGGGATGAAGATGAAGCAATTCTCGCAGCGCGATTAAGCTGGTATTAATGCGATCGCTATCTTCGATCAAGACGATTAACAATTCCCGCAGCTCACTCTTTCCCCAACGTCCCCGACGCGTTAAGGTGACAGTTTTCCTAGAACGGAGCAACAGTTGCCGGATTTTGTTAAAAGATGGCTCCTCATTAGCATTAGAACGAGAGTGTAAAGGCAAAGAGCGGAGATAGGTGGCGATACCATGAAAATTTTCCGCCGTTACCTGACGTAAAGGCTGATTAGGACGAAAAGGCCAGATAAACAGGGCCAAAAAAATTGTCCATCCCCCCCCCAACACAACGATTCCGGCCCGTTGTAAAGCGACGATAATATCCCCCGATGGCAAAGAAACAGCAAAAAGCAGCAATAAACTGATTACTACCCCAGCTAACGCCCCATTTTCCCCGTAAACCGTCAAATAACCCGCTAGAAACAACCCACAAAAAACTATCACTACGGTCAATCCTAGCCAAGCACTGGCTAATGTACCGATAATCAAAGCTAGAGCCATCCCGATAGTCGTAGCGACCAGGGTTTTCGCTCTCAGGCAGTAAAGTCCCCCTGCATCGGCTAAAATCAAGATTTGAGCCGCTAAACCGACCATTAACCCCAATTTTGACTGATTTAAAATATCACCGACAATAATCGGTACTGCGATCGCTAATAAAGTCCGAATCCCCCGCTCGATCTCAATATCGCCACTAGGACGCAATAAAAAAGCAAATCGCTGAAGTAGCATAAATTCACTGAAAACTTAACTCTGGAACCTGATAACATAGCTACCGATCAATAATTTTACGGCAGCCAACGGGGTTTAAAACCGGCGTTGAGTTCTTGAGGTAAAATTTTCGGGGTGCTATTGGGACTGAATTGATCAGGAAGTGGTAATAACCAGAGACGACCATCGGCAATGCTTGACCCCTCCCCAGTGACTAAATCATTTCCGACTCCAAAGGGTATGGTTGCTAACTGATCAAATAATAAAGCCACGCCATCGGGAGACATACTCATCTGCACGTCACGATAATTAGGTAAAGCCAGCAGGGGTATCATTTTACCCGTTTCTAGCTCAATAATCCCTAAAAAAGGTTCTTCTTTCACTTTGCCATCGCTGCCCATAACCAGATCGCTTTTCAGACAGTAAAGGGTTTTTTCTTGTCGCGGTTCAAATTCACAGCTAATAATCGGATTAGCTGTTCTTAATAGTAGTCTTGACTCTCCCTGATCGTTGAGCAGAAATAGCGATCGCTGATTATCCGGTTCTGATTTCACCATGAGTTTTTGGCGACCATCCCGGGAAAAAGCGAGTATTTTCTCGTAGGTGGGCAAAAATTGCGGTTTTCCCGCCTGGACATCCAAAGGAATCACCGCCACCCCTCCCGTTTGACTGACAACCGCTTTTTTACCGTCGGGAGATAGTAAAAAATTATCCCCTTGTATTCCTAACGGTCGCGATTGTCCATCATCCCTGATTACCCATAAACTGGCATCCCCCGGATTACCGTGATTGATTCTCTGCACGATTAGGGTTTTGCCGTTATCTGAGAGATTAAAGCGCAGATTTTGATAGGTTTTCGCATCTAAAAACCTTTCTATACGACCACTGGGCAAATTTTGACCATTTTCGTCATGATTTAAACCCGTGGTAATTGTGTAAAGTTGCTGTTTCGGGGTATCTCGTCCTAAGTCAGAGCGATCAAAGGCCGAAAGTAAAATTCTCTCCCCCGTCGGATAGATTTGAAAATCCGTGACCACCAAATCCCCAGGGGTAAGGATGGTTTTTTTCAGTTCTGTGACGTTATTTGCCCCCTGAATGATATTACAGACGATTAAACGGCCTCTTTCCTCTTGGTTGACTCCAATGTAGGCAAAAGCTCGATCGTGGCTGTAAAATTCGCCGATAAAATCCTCACCTTTGGCAATGGGTAACTTTACTTGATATTTCTTGCCGTAGATTGGCAATTCTGTCAAGGTATAGGTTAAGCGATCGCCAGACCAGCTAATTTTACCCGGCAAGGGAGGATCGATCACCAAGCTGGTTTCCACGTCCGAACGGTCAATCGGTCGATTAAAACTTAAAGTAAAATAATTGTCCCTAACGCCGATTTTTCGCCCTTGCCAGCTAAAATTCTCCCCTCGCGTAGGAACTTGATTTCCCTGGATCAAAATCGACGATATCGCCGCAATTAAAGCCAAAATAGTCGCTAACACTAAGCGATCGAACCAAGCTAATCTTTTCATCAGTTATCAGTTATCAGTTATCAGGAGTCAAAATGCAAAAGGCAAAAGGCAAAAGGCAAAAGGCAAAAGGCAAAAGGCAAAAGGCAAAAGGCAAAAGGCAAAAGGCAAAAGGCAAAAGGCAAAAGGCAGCTTTATTCTCCCCACACCCCACACCCCACACCCCACACCCCACACCCCACTTCCCCACTTCCCCACTTCCCCACTTCCCACTTTCTTATCAGCTTTAGTAATGATTGTCATCGGTTTTTTCAATCGAATAAATAAAAACGCCCCCAAAAAGGAAGCGTTTTTTAACTTATCATGAGGACTTAGCAAAATGTGTGCAGAGTTAGAACGCGGATGTTGGATGGGGATCCAGCATCTGTTTATTTTTAACCATTGATCGCCGCTGCCGTCAAGGCCATGGGGATAGCATCACCGGAAGCTAAATCGAGGGGGAAGTTATGATCGTTGCGTTCGTGCATTACTTCAAAACCAATGTTAGCGTGGTTGATCACATCCGCCTAAGTTGCGGTCTCGCGTAGCGAGCGCGTTGCGACCGCACGTCCCTGGGAATCGATAATCGACTGGTTAAAGTTGAAACCGTTGAGGTTAAAAGCCATGGTTGAGATACCTTTTTTGGGTTTATTTATTTCAAAAATTATCTCTTTATTTGTATATTTTTAAACTTGTATAAAATTGATTTAAGTTTTGTAAAAAATAGTTGACAAAATCCGATCGAGATCAAGGATAACCCTATCCTTAAGGTGGACAAAATATGGTAAGGTGGACTGAGTAATAAAACTTATCACTAAAATCAGTGACAAGTGCCAAATTCACCAGAGAAGGCTAAATATAACTATGTCCAAACGGTTTAAATTCGACTCCTCCGAGATGATTTATCTCACCGATAAACTGATGAATGCGGCCAGCAATCGTTACTCGATCGTCGTGCAAGTCGCTAGACGGGCCAAACGCGTCCGCTACGATACCGTAGAAAATATCGATGACCCGATGATTAAACCCGTCCAACGGGCCCTGATGGAAATGACCGACGAATTAACCGAACCGGAATTATTACGCGATTAATCCCCTAAAATTGCCGAGGAACCCCACCCCTAAACTTCATCCGGATTGATCCCCAGCGCTCTTAGTCTTTCCGCTAGTCGTTGGGCTTTTTGTTCCGCTTCCTGTTTGGCTAAACTTTCTTGCTGGGCATTCAAACGTTCTTGCTGGGCGATCAAACTTGCTTGCTCGGCCATTGCCGCTGCTGCCCTCGCCCTTTCCTCTGCCGTTAAATAGCGATTTCCCGATCGATCATACCAATACAGCCATTCTCGCACCCAAGCGATATGTTCTCCCTGCTCATATCCCAAGGCTAACCCGATTTCTGGCAACCATACCCGATTATTTTCAGGCTCTAAAAGCTCGTATTTCCCCGCTATCAGCTTATAAACCTCTAATCTCTCTCTATTTTTAAACCTTCCCCTTCTACCGCTCAAGGGATTATAAATTGCATAGTAGAGAACGCCTAGGGTTTGATAATCCGCTAACTTTCCCTCATATTCCCCGTTATATTTCTCGGAAATCACTTCCAGGGCCAATATCGGCATAATATAAGCTTCTTCCCAGAGAACATAGCTTAATCTTCCCCTTTCTCCGGTATCGTGTTTGACTCCAATGGCTAAAAATCCATCCGGTATGATTGCCGGTTCGTCGGGATTGTAATAAACTCCCATATCGACACCAAAATACCAATCATCCCGCTCCGCCCAAATAAATGCTAGTAAACTGAGTAATAGATTGGGAATATCGTTCTGTAACTGGTTATCCACGGCTGTTTCGTCAGAACAGGGTAATTCTTCGGCACTGGGAAGAAGGCGATTTTTATTGTAGGAAAGGTTAACCATAGCGATTGTTTTGACTAGGGAAATTACCAAGTATTCGGTTGAAAGTCGGCATCATTAATAATGACCACCGTATCCCCGGAGGGTTTAATCACAAATAGACCTTTTTTATAAGCGTATCGATCGATCCCCTCGTTGACTTCAATTCCCGCCACCGCACCGTAAGCTTGATAGTTTTGATAATGGGGAAAAGCGATTTTAAAACGAGTCAATTTTTCAATAAATTCATCCACATCATCTTTAGATAATCTAGATTTACATTCCACCACCACGAGATCGGTATCATCTACCGCTAGAATATCAATTTCCATGGCGATGCCCTGACGCTTGACTCTAGCGCGGGGATAAACTTCTTTAATATCGATGCCTTTTTCCTGAAAAAGCCGTAAAACCCCCGGTTCTACTAATTCTTCCACAAATCGACCCCAGCGAGTGGTGAGACTATCTACCGCTTTGCTGGTTCGTTCAACCGTCCGTTTCAGTTCTGCCATCGAGCGATCGCTTTCTAGTTTAGATTCGGCGAGGAGGTTCTCTATTTCGACTCTATGGCGATCATATTCCGCCTTGGATTCGGCAACCAGGCGATCATATTCCGCCTTGGATTGGGCAGCCCGGCGATCATATTCCGCCTTGGATTGGGCAGCCCGGCGATCATATTCCTCAGCCCGGCGATCATATTCCTCGGCGGAAGCGCGGAATAGCTGGTAAATATCCTCAAGAGTTACCGGTTCACTCATCGAAAATTTGGGTCTGAAACCCCGCCGTTTTAGGTTGGCTTTGCTGTTAAATATGAGCATCGTTTACGAAATATATGCTAAAATATGAGACATGGAAAAAGCCTATTCTTACCGATTTTACCCAACACCCGAACAAGAGTCGCTATTGCGGCGCACTTTGGGCTGTGTAAGATTGGTTTACAATAAAGCTCTCCATCTCAGAACACAAGCTTGGCATGAAAGACAAGAAAGATTAGGATATGCTGAAACTTCTTCAATGCTAACCGAGTGGAAAAAACAAGAAGAATTAAACTTTCTCAATGAAGTAAGCTGTTTACCCTTACAACAAGGGTTAAGACATTTACAAACAGCTTTTACTAATTTCTTTGCTGGTCGTACTAAGTATCCTAACTTTAAGAAAAAACATCAAGGAGCAAGTGCCGAATTTACCAAATCTGCTTTTAAATTTAAAGACAGACAAATCTATTTAGCTAAATGCACAGAACCTTTACCTATTCGATGGTCAAGACAAATCCCAGAAAGCTGTGAACCAAGCACAGTAACAGTCAGATTACATCCTTCTGGACGTTGGCATATCTCAATTAGATTTGATGACCCAACAATTAAGCCATTACCAGTAACAGATAAAGCCATTGGAATTGACTTAGGAATTAGTAGCCTTGTGATTACCAGCAATGGCGATAAAGTATCTAATCACAAGCATTTTAAAAAGCATTATCGGAGACTGCAAAAGGCACAAAAAAGCCTTTCTAGAAAACAGAAAGGCTCAAAAAATCGGGAAAAGGCAAAAATCAAAGTAGCCAGGATTCACGCCCAAATTACTGATAACAGAAAAGACCATTTACATAAGCTAACGACTCAATTAGTTCGTGAAAACCAAACGATTGTGGTTGAGAATTTAGCCGTCAAGAATATGGTCAAAAACCCGAAATTATCTCAGGCAATATCTGATGTAAGCTGGGGAGAAATAACCCGACAATTAGCCTATAAATGCCGTTGGTACGGCAGAAATTACATCGAAATAGATAGATGGTTTCCTAGCTCTAAAAGGTGTAGTAATTGCGGGTATATTGCTGAGAAAATGCCGTTAAATATTCGAGAGTGGGATTGTCCAGACTGTGGGACTCACCATGACCGAGATATTAACGCCAGTAAAAACATTTTGGCCGCAGGGCTTGCGGTGTCAGTCTGTAGAGCGACCTGATGACCAGAACAGAGTAAATCTGTTAAGGCAGGTGCGAAAAATCCTTCGGAAAAGAAGCAGAAACCGTTCGGACTTCGGCGTGAGCTCAGTCGAACGCTGAGCTCACGGCCGAAGCCCAAATCGTGAGGTTTGGGAATCGCCGTCCGTTTACGGAGGCGAGGATGTCAATGATGCCAATTCTAGCAGATAGCCTCGAGGCGCTCTGACCAAGGCAGTCCTGGCAGCGATAACCACAGCGCGCAACTTCCGCAAGAATGCTAATATAAAAAAGCTATTGGCTAATTTTTTCCTATTTTAACTCGCAATATGCTCCCGTCTAATCTCGATCGCATCGTCGAACGCCTCAAACGTCGTACCGATCCTAAGCAAAAATACGAACAATTACTAGCTTTTGCTAAAAAACTAGAACCAATACCAGAATCTGCCAAAATACCTGCTAATAAAGTTCATGGCTGTGTATCCCAAGTTTATATCACTGCCGACCTCGAAAATGGCCAGGTTTGGTACAAAGGGGATTCCGACGCGCAATTAGTCAAGGGTTTAGTTGCTTTGTTAATCGAGGGGTTAAATGGACTGACTCCCACGGAAATCCTGCAAGTCACCCCGGATTTTATCGAAGAAACCGGTTTAAAAGTCAGTCTTACCCCTTCCCGCGCCAACGGATTTTATAATATTTTCCAATTAATGCAGAAAAAAGCTCTCGGTTTTCAGTTGGGAATGTCCGCTTAGATGTCTAGTTTTCCAATTCCGGTTCCTTTGATTCGGGAATCTCGCAGTTTTGGAAACGAGTATCCACCAGTGAACGGGTGCAACCCCAATTACTCGGTATTCCCGACGGCCAACCCATCCGCAAAGCTTCCGGACAGATGGCCATCACCGTTAACTGACAGTCAATTAACTGAAAACCCTCTTTCTCACACTGTTTGAGACTGTGTTTGAGAATAGAATCATTGTTAAATTCGATGGTTTTATTGCACTGAATACAGACCAAATGATGATGGTGGTGGGGATAGGGTTGATTGAGTTCGTAGTGTTTATGACCTTCGGCCAATTCCAACTCCCGCAAAATCCCCATCCGCGACATTAGTTTAACACTGCGGTAAATTGTCGATAAACTAATTCCTTCCCCCCTTTTGTCCAGTAATTCCTGCAATTCCTCAGCACTGAGATGATTGCCTTTCGGTAAATTCTGGAAAACGTGCAGAATTTTCTCTCGCTGGGGAGTTAAGCGCCACCCCCGCGCGTTGAGTTCCGCTTTCAGGGAGGAAGCAGTGTAGGCAGACATAAGCGATCAACTCTCAATAAAAGCTATTTAATTGACAATGATAGTCGTTTCGGCGAGCCATTGGCAACAATTTTAAGTAGTTGAAAATTCTCCCCCCATTCAAGTATGAAAAATTACTATGAAATCCTCCAAATTCCCCGTAATGCCAGTAATAATCAAATAAAAGCCGCTTTTCGTCGTCTGGCCCGGCAATATCACCCCGATTATAATCCCAATGATCCGGAGGCACTGACAAAATTTCGGGAAATTGAACAAGCTTATCGGGTTTTGAGCGATAAAGAGAAAAGAAAAGAGTATGATCGCAGTTTATCCCCGGAAATACCCACTTTTAACCCCAGTGCCGAGGATTTTTATCAACAGGGATGGCGCTACGCTCAAGAGAAAAATTATCAACTAGCGATCGCATTTTACCAGCAAGCGATCGCAATTAATCCGCAATTTTGGCAGGCCTATCTGCAACGGGCGGAAGTTTACTACCATAATCAGCAGGATCGGCAAGTTTTAAGCGATTGTCGCCAAGTTTTGCAGTTAAAACCCGATTGTTCCCAAGCTTACTATTACCTCGGTTTATCCCGTCAACGACTCGGTTACACCCAATCCTCCCTAGAAGCTTATAGAAAAGCAATCGCCATTGACCCAGATAACCCCCAATTTTATTATCAAAGAGGATTGGCTCTAGAGGAACTCTCGGAACTGCCGGCAGCACGAAAAGATTTCCAAATAGCGGCCAATAAATTTAGGCAACAGGGAAATTTTCGCCGCTATCATGCCATTGCAAATAAATTAAGAGACCCTCATAAAAGTTATCGACAACCGCAATCTATCGAGTGGTCAAAAACTCTTTTTATTGTTTTTAATTTGCTGAAAATCTCTTTTTCATCTTTGCTCAAACCCAAGACGGGTCTAGCAGAGGCTTTTTTAAAGCTTAACCGTAATCAGGCTTTAGCTACGGGTGTATTGGCAGCAATCATCAGCAGTTTTTTCATGGCTTTTACTTGGCAAAACTGGACAGTTAAATCTGATTTTTTGCTGTTATTAGGCTGGGCAGTATTTCCTTTTATTATTCTGACTTTATCTAGTTGGTTGGGCAGAAAATTAAGTAATAAATATGGTAGTCTCACCGGCGATATATTTTTAGGTGGCTTGATAATTTTGCCCTTTTCCCTCGTCATTTTGCTCACTTCCTATTTATCCATAAATGGCGATATTGTCGGCGCAATTATCGGTGTAACGGGCGGTTATCTAACCGGACTGCTCTACTATGGTTATCGCCATTTATCCAACATTCCTTGGCCGATCTCTGTACTTTTACTCCCTTTTGTGCTAGGTTTTCTTACGGTTAATATCTGGGGAGTTTATTATTATCTCTAAATCTTCTGGGGTATTACAGTTAAATAAAATCTCGGAATTATCGATAATTAATTCCTCCACCACAGAGACATTTAACCATTTTTGAAAAGAAGTTCCCCCTTGCTTAATATAAGTCTGCAAAGATTCCAAACAACGACGATGATATAAACCACAGAGAGGTTCCCAACGCTCACCGTACCGGGGAACCAAAGCCATGGCATTTTCTGGTACAGTGGCTAATAATCTTGACCATGCTTGAATAATTGGGGGCGTTAGTAAAGGTAAATCGCAAGCGAGTAATAAAACCCAATCGGTTGATACAAAAGTTAATCCCAAGGCAAAGGCCAATAAAGGCCCCCTAGTGGGCAGAGGTTCCTTGATTATTTGGCAGTATTGGGGAATGATAAGTTCATAACGTTCCGGCCAAGGCGTAATCACAGACACTTGTACTGCACAATCTTGGGCAATTAAACAAGTATTCTCTAGAAAAGAGAGACCCTGAAAAGATAATAAAGCCTTATCTCGTCCCATCCGGGAACTTTGACCACCAGCCAGAATTAATGCCGTTAAAGCGGTAAAATCACTCATAATAACCAGTTCTAAAGGATAAACCACAGAGGCACAAAGAACACAAAGAAAAAGACAGACTCGACAAGTGAAGACTATCTATCTATCAGATAAAGGACAAGAGAGCCTACTAATCTAGCCAACTTGCTCAAATCCATGCTAGTCTCTTGATAATTAATAAATATCTTCATAAACAAGCACTAGATGAATTCCAATTTAATCAAAGTTCCCTTTGTGGATTTAACTTGGCAAAATCAGCCCCTACAGGCAAAAATTACCGAGGCAATCCAAACAGTTATCGACCGGGGAGATTTTGTTTTAGGCCAAGCTTTAGCCGAATTTGAAACCGCCTTCGCCCAAGCTTGCGGAGTCGAGTATGCTGTGGGAGTAGCTTCCGGCACTGCCGCTCTTGCCCTCGCTTTACAAGCTTACGGCATCGGTGCCGGGGATGAAGTGCTAGTCCCCGCTAATACCTTTGTTGCTACCCTCATGGGTGTTATACAAGCGGGAGCCAAACCGGTTTTAGTTGATTGTCACCTCGATACGGCCCTAATTGACCTTGCGGCGGCCGCCCAAAAAATTACCCCCAAAACCCGCGCCATTCTACCCGTACACCTGTACGGACAGATGGTATCACCCCAACAATTACAGGATTTTGCCCGCAGCTATAATCTGATTATCTTTGAAGATGCAGCCCAGGCCCATTTAGCCAGTAGAGAAGGTTATCGCGCCGGCAGTGTCGGTGTGGCGGCGGGGTTTAGTTTTTATCCCAGTAAAAATTTAGGTGCTTTTGGCAATGGCGGAATGTTGGTGAGCAATGATCCCGAAATTAGCCAAAAAGCCCGCAGTTTAAGAAATTATGGCGCACCGAGCAAGTATTTCCACACCGATATCGGCACTAATAGCCGTTTAGATAGCATACAAGCCGCCATTTTAAACATTAAATTACCCCATCTGGAAAGTTGGAATCGCTCCCGTCATCGAGCGGCAAGACAATATGATCAGTTGTTGGCCCCTTTAACCGATCAGGGCATTTTACCCATACGAGACGAAACCGAAACCGGTCATGTCTATCATCTCTACGTTATTCGCATTCTCCCCCATTGTCCCGTTGATCGCCAACAACTACAAGAAAAATTAACTGCCGTCGGTATTCAAACCGGCATTCATTATCCGATTCCTTGTCATCTGCAACCGGCCTATCGCTACCTGGGTTATCAACAGGGAGACTTTCCTAATTCAGAGATTCTCTGTGAAGAAATTTTATCTCTCCCCATGTACCCCGGCATCAGCCAGAAGCAAATTGAAATCGTGGTTGAACAGATCACTGCGATCATCGGGTAACATAAATTCAGAATTTGTCACTAAATCGCTCTGTCCTATGGGTATTAGTCCTTCTCTATCTCCCGTCTCCCGCAAAAATCAGCTATCTTGGCTGATTATCGCTTTCTTGGCGGTTATCTATGGTCCAGTGATCTTTCATTGGTACGATGGTTGGCTGAATAAATCGATCGGCATCGAACATGAGTACTTTAGCCACGGCTTGATTGGCCTTCCCTACGCCGCCTATATTGTCTGGCAGAATCGCAAAAAATGGCAACGCCTCGAAGATCGCTCCCATCCCCTCGGAGCGTTTTTGTTAACCCTAGGGGCGATTTTTTATCTCCTCGGTTCCTCTGTTTGGGTTAGTATGTCTTTCCCGATTATTTTAGCGGGGATCTGTCTCTGGTTAAAAGGAACGGAAGGTTTTAAATTACAGGGATTTCCCCTACTTTTAACAGCTTTAGCGACTCCTAATCCTATCCCCTACCTGATTACTCCCTATACCCTACCCCTACAGATTTTTATTGCCGCTTGCGCTGGTTTTATTCTCCAGCAAGCAGGCTTAGATGTCTCCGTTGACGGTATCTATGTAGCGGTAGAAGGTCGGATGGTGGAAGTCGCTCCCTACTGTGCGGGACTAAAAATGTTATTCACCAGTCTTTACGTCACGCTGCTGCTGCTCCATTGGACAGATACCATCGAAAACGGTCGTAAAACGCGCTTTATGCTCCTCAGTGCCTTTGGAATTAGTGTCGGGGCTAATATTATTCGTAACGCGGTTTTAGCTTGGTTTCACGGCACAGGACAAGAGGAAAACTTTAAATTACTCCACGATAGCTGGGGGGGTGATTTGTACTCGGTCTTTATGTTATTACTCATCCTCTTGGTCTTCCAAATCATCCAGTATCGCGAGGCGGTCAGGAAACAGTCCCTGGCCCAAGAGGAACGTAACCAAGATGATTAGTCAAAAAACTCCGGACGAGGTAACTTTGGTGTTAGATAAAGTCAAAAAAAAGCTCCCGGGTAATTATTTACTGCTGTTGGGTTTGCTGCTGCTGTTGATTTTAGGCGGTATCTTGCCCAATTTAATTTCTGGCCATTGGTCTTGGCTGGAGCAACCGAGAATCGGTAATATTCAGAAAATGCGGCTCCTACAAGCATCGGGAATTGAGTTGTCTGACCTGAAAACCATCAACCAGCAGCAAGGAGAAATCGGTGAGGGAAAATGGTCGGTACAAGTGGTGGAAAGTCCTGATGGCAAGAGAATCACCGTACTTTTAAAGCCACAGATCTACTATAAAAACCAACCAGGATTAGAATGGTCAGATATCAGTTCGATTAGTCGTTGGAATCAGGGGGAAACAATCGAGCTATCAATTCCCAGCCAGTCGGGAGGAAAGGCGACGGCTCGATTCTATCGGGCTTGGACACAAAACACCTTTGCCGTGGTGCAGTGGTATGCTTGGCTAGGTGGTGGTCATTACGATCCCTCTGTTTGGTATTGGCTTGACCAATGGGCGCAATTAAAAAGACAGAGAGTACCCTGGATAGCCGTTTCCTTGGTGATTCCCTTAGACCCGACGAAAGAACTGCAAACTCTCACTCCCTTTGCTCTCAATCTCGCCGGGGAAGTGCAAAGTTACTTAGAACAAAATGTCTTAAGTCAATTAACTTCTCTCCCTCGGATCAAAAAAGAAAAGTAATTTTTCTGCCGCTAACCATCTCTTTGAAAAAACTAGCTCAAGGCACTTTTGTAGCCATTAATAGCTGCTTTGTTCCTTAAATCCCAGAAAATAAATTATCATCGTCAGAACCCAAAAATTGATAGATCTGTATGATTCCACCAATGCTCAACAAGTTTTCGCCAGTTAGTTTCTTCAGAACTGGGGTTATAGCCTTATCAGGGTTGAGTCTGACAGGGTTCTTATGGGTAATTCACTCCGAGAGCCTCAAGGCCCAGGGTCCTTTGTCCATACCCCAGACTCAACCGGGAGCCTGGTTGGAATTTTTGCCCCCCGAACCGCCTAATCCCACCTTTCCTGAAAACACGATTCCCCCCACTGGCTACAGTCCACCGGTTTACTCTCCCAATAATCGCCAATCCCGACAAATTCAGGCCTATCGACTCGATATCGGCGATCAAATCAGTGTCTCGGTTCCCGATTTTCCCGAATTTAATTCCGCAGGTCCTGTGGATCCGGATGGTAATTTTCTGGTGCCGATTTTAGGGCGTATTCCGGTGCTGGGCTTGACTTTAGACGAAGTGCAAACTAAGATCCGCCTCGAATTGGGGCGAAAATACT
The DNA here is from genome assembly GCF_000981785.2 of Microcystis aeruginosa NIES-2549. Classification (NCBI taxonomy): domain Bacteria; kingdom Bacillati; phylum Cyanobacteriota; class Cyanophyceae; order Chroococcales; family Microcystaceae; genus Microcystis; species Microcystis aeruginosa. The sequence continues at coordinate 4,164,728 of NZ_CP011304.1, forward strand.
TGCGGGAGGAACCGGAAGTCATTGCTGTTTTAACCACTGCCCGTCCCGTCCAGTTGACCATTCTGGGAGAGGTACAGCGACCGGGGTTTTATAGTGTTGCTTCCAATACTTCCCTAGCACAGGTAATTTTGGCGGCGGGTGGTGGCACTCCCAGAGCCGATCTGCGTTCGATCCTTGTCCGTCGAGTTTTAGTCGATGGTACAGTATTAGAGGAGAAACTTGACCTTTATACTCCCTTAATTAAAGGCGAACGCTTGCCAGATCTGCGTCTGCAAGGGGGTGATGCCGTGATTGTTTCCAAGTTAGAAGTGGGCCAAGAAACGGGATATAATCGCACACTAGTGGCTAGAACCACCCTCGCCCAGCAGAATATCACCATCAGGGTTTTAGCTCCCTCAATTCCTTCGGGAATTGCCCTGAGAAATGTTTCGATTCCTAATGGCAGTACCTTCCTCGATGTGGTGGCCAGTTTACCGGTTTCCGATCGCCTGCGGATTAATGTCAATGAAGTGTCTCTGCTCCGTTTTGACAGTGCTAAAGGGGGAATTGTTAGTCAAACTTTGAGTCCGATAGCGGCAGTTAGGGGAGATATCTCCCAAAATGTTCCCCTAGAAGATCAAGACGTAATTATTGTCACCCGCACCCTATTAGGGAAAATTTTCGCCGCTTTTAATATTATTACCCAACCTATCCGGGATATTTCCAGTTTTACCAATACAATTCTCAACCTGAGCAATCAATTCGATGGCTCCCGATAATTGACGAGCAACCGGCTCCCCTCACTCCTTAACACAACTTCATCAGCTAGGATTTCAAGGCCGAGAATAACTCTTGACCGCTAGAATGTAAAAAATCTGGGGATATATTAAAAAGCTATGGCTGTACCAATTGTTAAACGATTTCTCATCTCGCTAGATCAGAACAAATTTGTCGGAATATTCGTCTTCCTCGTCTGTTTAGGCGGTTCTGCGATCTTTGCTCTCCTCCCCGATCCAGAGAAACCCCCCACCTTTTATCGGGCGGTGGGACAATTGGCCTATCGGGTGCCGCCGCCGGCTTTTACCAGTACGGGAAGCCAACTGCAAGAACAAGGGCGGGCTATCGATCGCGATTTACTGCTATCTCCCCGGGTATTGGTCAATACAGCCAAAAAATTGCAATTTAATCAAGAACAGATCGTTAAAATTCGCGATCAAGATTTAAAAATTACCTTCCCTGGTGAAGGGGAGGCACAAAACAATAATAACAATCGGCCGACAACAACCGACCAACCCCAAGAGATACTTTTAGAGTTAACGGCCGATTCCCGGGCCAAGGCGGAGTTAATTCTCGAAACCTTGATGAAGGAAATGGTGGAATACAGTCGCTGGCTTAATACTTCCCAGTTACGCGCCCGCATAGAAGCTCTTGGTGTCCGGCTTAACGAAGTCCAAAAAGATTTAACCAGAGCCGAAGAAAAGTTTTATCGCTACATTAGTACCCAGGGTTCGGATTTACTGGCCATTCAAGATGGGAGTTTATTCACCGCCATCACCAGTAGTCAACAGCAACAGCGAGAAATTCGCCTAGAACTGCAAGGCATTCAAGGACAAATTGATAGTCTAAGTGAACAACTCGATTTAACCCCCGATCAAGCCTACACCTCCTCAGCCCTTAGTGCCGACCCGATTATTGCCAGTATCCGAGCGCAGATCTTGGGCACGGAAGCCCAATTGGAGCGACTAGAGAAGGATTTACGTCCCGAACATCCCACCGTAGTTAAATTACGCAAAGAACAGCAGGTTAACGAATCTCTCTTACAAAAAAGAGCCGCCGAGGTGATCGGAAAAGATGGCGTTCTTACCGCTCTTCCCAGCAGTCGCATCCGTCAGCAAAGTAATCTCGATGCCACCCGTCAACAACTAGCGGCTCAATTAGTCACCCTGCAAACCCAGCGTCAGGGTTTAATGAAACAATTAGAATCCTTAGTGATTCAGGAAAAGCAATTACGCTCCCAATACGAGAAATTCCCCGATAAACAGCTACAGCAAGCTCGTTTAACCCAAGCCGTCGCCTTTCAACGGGGTATCTACGAGAATATTCTCAATTCTCTGGTAGATGCTCAGGCCGCAGAAGCGGAAACCGTGGGTAGTCTCACCGTCGCCCAACCGCCAGTTGCTGAACCGATCGAACAGGTGTTTAACCGCAAGAATCGTCTCTTGATTCTCTTGGCGGGTGCTGGTTTGGGAACCTTAGCAGGATTGGGTACAATCCTGCTGTTAGCAGTGATCGACGATCGCCTGCACAGTCCCCAAGAATTGCGGGAAGCTTTGGTTAGTCGAGATATCCTCCTCTTGGGACAGTTGCCCATTGTCCGCAATTTAGAGGGCGATGAAATCGATCCGATTCTCGCCGATGCTAATGCCAATTATCTCCCCTACTACGAACGTTTACGCAGTACCCTGCGACTTGTTGGCGGCGGCGAAACGGTGAAAGTGGTTGTTGTCACCAGCATTACTGGCGGAGAGGGGAAAACCGCCACTGCCTATAATCTGGCCATCGCTGCGGCTTTAGCGGGGCGACGGACTCTGTTAGTAGAAGGAGATCTGAGAAGTCTTTCCAAAGCTGAAAAAATCGGAGTCATTCCCGATCCTAATTCTTTCCGAGAACCCCTACTTTACTACGGGGCAAAAAGTAAATCGGTCCGTCTGGCCCCAAATATTGAAAACCTTTCCATTTTGCCTAGTCCCGGTCCGCAAAAACAAGCGGCAGCTATCATTGAATCGAGCGAATTACAATTAATTCTCAAAGATTCTCGCGGCCGTTTCGATCTGGTGATTGTCGATACTCCTTCTCTGTCTAGCTGTAATGATGCACTGCTCTTAGAAGAACTAGCGGATGGGATTATTCTGGTAACGCGCCAGGCGATCACTCGTTCTAGTCTCTTGAGTGAAGCAACTGATCAGTTAGCAGAAGCGGAGGTGAAAATTTTAGGGGCGGTGATTAACTACGTCGATATTACAATGACTCTCAACACCGCCGAACCAGAACTGCCAGCTTTGATAGTTCCCTCAACACAGGGACAAACAGAGGTGGAGGAAGTGAAAGTGGAGGTGTAAATGGGGTTAGATTTGACAAAATCTTCTGGCTCGATCGAATTGTGGTTCTTGCCAAGAAAAAGCAAAATGACTGATACCATCTATTGTGGGAAAAGCGATCCGAATCGCTTCCATTTGCACTTCTAAGGAGGGACGATTGTTATAGGGTTGTCCCCATAAACCCGCTAAAGCTGGGATAAGACGATTTTGATTTCCCCTGCTTGCCACTACTCTTTTGATCTGATTAACTACACAGGTGGTATCGTTACAATTAGCGTAGGACATGGGATGCCATTCTAGGGAAGCGGGAAAACTATCCCAAGCTTGTAAACGAGAATCAAAACCTTGATTACCCACAAGACGATTCCCATCAGGAAAAAACACTGCCCCAGCGGGAATTCCCTGACGTTCCACTAGGGCGGAAAAATAACTAATATAATCAATGACACCCTGGGCAGCATGGGCAACCGCTAGGAACCAAAGTTCTAATTTGAGGCGATCAAAACGGGTTTTAACTGATTGTTTCATCTCCTCCTCTAAAGGTATTCTTCCTTGCCAAAGAGGGGCGGTTTCTTGGGGATAAAGGAGGTCGGCTTCGACGATATCATCGGGGGAAATTTGCCCACGAGTCAGATAGCGATCGATTAAAAATTTGCCCTTATTATTCAATGCTCGATTAATGAAAGCTTGTCGGGATGCGGGACTAAAAATCCATAAATCTTTGACATCATCGGCAACGGAATCGACTCCTGTTCCCCTCGGATAGCGAATATAATCGAATAAAACTCCATCGGGACGACGTTGTAAAATGGCTTCTAGGAGAATTAAATAATCCTGTCGCGCTTGATTACTGTAGGGATCGACAAAAGTTTGGGATTGATCATCGACAAAAGAGGTGCTATCTTGTCCTTTACCATTGCGTGCTAACACCTCCTGTCGATCGGGTTTTAAACTATAAGCATAGCCAAAATTGAGGCTAAATAACCAAGCATAAACCTTTAAACCGCGTTTATGTCCCTGTTTGATCGCCTGTGCTAATAAATCGACATTTCCGGCACTGGGATTTTTAATGACGCTATCCCAAACGGTGGGATTATTGTTAGGAGGTAATAGGACTTGACCATCGGCAAAAACTTCCAGATAAACTGTATTATAACCTTTGGCCACGATGCGATCGAGGATACTTTCGATCGAGCCTGGACGGGTATCACAGGAGTAGAGACGTAACCAGATCGCCTGTTCCTGTAACCAATGTCGGGAACGACAAAAGCGCAATTGTTCAGCATATTTCTGTACTAAAATGTTATATTCTTGGGGGGAAGTTTGACGCAGATTTTCTTGTTGTTTGATTTCTGATTCGGACAGTTGACAATTATCATTGACAGCGAGGCTAGAGTTAATCCCTAGATGACTACTCCAGAGGATTGTAGCGAGGAAACAGGATAGAGATCGCAGACAATTAATTTTTTTTAACATAGTTGTTCACAGCGTTTGCTATTTTTTTATTGTTGGCATTTTCAGATAAATAGCCATTTTTCAGGAGAAAAGCGCTCAGGGCAGTGGGAAAGTCTGGATATTTGCCGATCGCCGTACTTTCGCCATGGATATCGAGACCCCAATCGGAGTTTTTATCGTAATTAGCGAGGAGAAATTGCCAAGCTTCTTCGTATTCTCCTAGTAGAATTTTTTGGGCTACATAACCGGCCAAAATGCCATTAACTTCGGCCTTTTCTTTTTTAGCTAACTGCAAGGCTTTCAACATTTCAGCTAAAGTTTTTATTAATTTTTGAGGATATTTTCTGGTGACATCTGCTAATTTACCCTGTTGAAAAGTATAAATTCTGGAGGGAGGAAAAGAGGCGGCGTAGGAACTAAAAGCATACAAAAAAGCATTATCAACGGTGACAAATTCGTAATTATTATCTCCATCTAAATCTTCAAAGGAACCTCCACTACCATCTAAAAACCCCGTTTCTTCTCTAATAAATTTATCTTTTTGCCAAGTATAAATTACCAAAGATGTGCAGCAGTGAGCGCCGCCGCTATAGGTAGAGACGATAATCTCATCGATGCCATTATTATCTAAATCTCTTAATTCAACATAGCCAGATCCAAAGGCACTATAACCACTATTTTGCTGATAAATTTGCTCGTTATAAAAGATTTGATAAGAAACATTATTAATATCAGAATTATCATCAACTCTCTCGTTTAGTTCGATGGGTTGATAGCTAACTTGTACCTTAATTTTCCCCGATCTAACCACTTGATTTGTGAGGGTTTGACTGGCATCAAAATCGAGTTTAGTCACGGCTAAACTCGCGGCTGCATTGCCCAAGAATTGAGATAATAAGCAGAAAATAAAGCAAGTTTTGCTAATATTCATCGGCCGATTCACAGAGAGATTAATTTCAGTGTATCTTACTTATTCCTCCCGACAATCAGCCGTGAACTTTCCGAGAAAAACTATCTATTCCAAGGTTTTAACGCTCAAAACTTGGGGGGGTGTGGCATCGGGGGGATAGAGAAAATCGAGATTAATGTCGCGTCTGGCTCCGGGGGGAAGTTCCACCTGTACTAAAGCTTCTCCCTGTTGTCCTTCCCGTTGAACGAGATGGAAAAAACGTTCCTCGGTGCGTCCCAGGGCGTTACGATAGGTAACGCGCACGGCCCCCCGGAAAAATACCGGTCCCTGGACGGGTTCAACAAATAACAAGCGATCGAGATAATTTTCTTCTTTAATTGGGGTTTGAATACTCAAAGCCACCACCTGGGTTTTGCTAGTGTTGTTATATAGAGGTAAAGTCAGATAGTAGTGAACACCGTAGTTACCGTGAGCTTTGAAAGCCGTATCGGGATAACGCACTAACATGGGGGCGCTTTGGATTTGTCTGGTTCCGAAAGTAGCTGCCGTCACCGTACTTAAAGGATAGGCAAAAGCTTGACCGGGTTGAGGAATGGTGAGATTAATTCCCCCTTTAGGATCGACAATGCGGGTTGCCCATTCCGAACCGACAGAAATTCCGGCGACGCGACCATAAAAATTTCTTCTTCCGGGGGACCATTGATCGGGGGGAGTGGGGGGAAAATCGCGAGGGGCGGCTAAATCACCTTTAACTAATAGGGTACGCCATTCTTCTAGGGTAGGGGGACGAAAGGTTTCTATTTCCCGATCTTCGATTTTGACTTTTTGGGGAACTTCGTAGAGGGCTAAATTGGCCATATAGACCGGTCCATCGCTGTAGAGACGTAGGAGGGTCGAGCGGGCGCTACTTCTGGGGATAACCAGATCGAAGAGCATCCGACTTTGGCCGGGGGGAATGACGATCTGGGTGGGAAATTGGGTATCATGGCGACGACGCATGATATCGCTGGCTAAACGGGAACCGGGACCAGAAAAAACCCGGCCGTTGGGATCTTCCACCAGAGAGGGTAAATCGACAAAAGGGGCATCAGCGGAGGTGACGTAACTGACTCCTTGCAGGATGCGGATAACGAGGTTTCTGGAGGTGGGATTAGTAACGATCAGGCCCTGGTGTAAGTCGCGATCGGGATCGGTTTGACGGGCGATGTGGTGGGTGAAAACGTCAAAACGTCCTTGTAGGGGATGATTGAGATGGGCTACGGGATAACGTTTTCCTTTGCCGGGGAAAGTGGAGAGGAGAATTCCCTCTTTTTCTACGACTTCGGGACTATTGCTATTAAAAACCAGCACATCATTCAGTTGACCGGGCAACTGACGCACTTCTTGATATTGGGTGACTAATTTCCTCTCTATCTGGGGCAAGACCGAGGCGGACTGAGCTAAAAGAATAGTGGGTAAGAAAGAAAGCATAGAGATTCTATATTTATAGGATCTAATTAAGGGTGAGTCGATGGAGAGATGAAGTTATACAACAATATAAGCGAGTGTGTCCGTGCGATCGATAAAGAATCTTAATATATTTTTCAGGTTTGAGCAAGCCATGTCAGGGGTGATGTGAGCTAGGGGCGGTTTTCTGGGTGAGCAAGGGAGAATACCCCTTGCTATTGCCGATGTTAACGGTTAAGTTGAGAATGACCCATAACTGCTCACCCTAGCTTTAAATTTCGCCGCGAATTTCTTCGACTATGCCATCTCTAAGGACGAGTTCTACATTCATTTTTGCTACTAAGTTATCGCCTTTTTCGACGCGGAAAAAGCTTTCTAATTGTGCTTGGGCGACTTCTTGATTGAGTTCCAAGAGTTGTACCTGTTGCAGTTGTTGCAGATACTGGTTTTTTTGTTCGAGAAACTCACTTTTCTGTTGATTGACTTGAATTTGAATATTGTCAATCTGTTGGGCAGCCGCGGGGGGTAAGGGGATCAGACTCTGACGCTGAATTTCGGCGATCGCTCTTTGTCCTTGGCTTTCTAATTGTTGAATTTGTGCGTCAATTTGAGCCATTTGTGCTTGTAATTGCTGTTGTGCTTCTTCTTTCCAGCGCGGAGTCACGATGACTTTAATTGTCACTGGGCGCTTAAGTAATAAACTGGTTTGTGCGTCATCCATGATTTGCTTATCCTAAAAAGGTTTTTTTGTCAAGGGGTTAGGGAATATTTGCCGGAAATATTTACTTGGCAAACATCTCGTTAATCATATCGCGATAGCGTTGCGTTACTACCGGTCGTTTAATCTTTAAAGTTTGGGTCATCATGCCGTTTTCTAGGGAAAAAGGCTCTAAAATTAACTCAAAGGTTTTAATCTGGTCATCGGCACGATAACCGGGCCGATTTCTTACCTCGCGCTTTAATTCTTGTTGGTAGAGATCTAAGACTTTTTTGCTGTAGAGATCGCTAGAAAGAATCCTGGAGCGATCACTGTGAAGATCGGGTAAATTTAAGGATATTTTCTCTTCTTGGGCCCAATTGGCCAGTATATCAAGATTAGGCACGATCAAAGCCCCCAAAGCTTTTTGATCCTGTCCCACTAGCATGATTTGGGAGATAAAGGGACTGCGTAAACAAGCATCTTCAATCGGTTGCGGTTCGATATTTTCACCATTGCTCAAAACAATTGTATCTTTAGCCCGTCCGGTTAAGACTAAATCGCCGGCAGCAGTTAACCAACCAATATCACCGCTATCAAACCAACCATCGGGAGAAATCGCTTTTTCGGTTGCTTCGGGTTTTTTATAGTATCCCTGCATCACCTGCGGACCACGAATCAAAACTAAACCGTGTTTTTCCGTCGGTAAGACTTCTTTGCTGTGTAAATCGACAATACAGATTTCTGTCTGAAAGACGGGACGACCGGCAGACCCGCGCAGGTTATGATCGATACGACGGACGGTAGCCACAGGAGAAGTTTCTGTTAGTCCATAACCAACTAAAATCGGGATTCCCGCAATCTCATAGAAAGTATCTAGATGTCTGGCTAAGGAACCACCGCCACTAACGAAGATTTTAACTTTATTTCCCACTGCTTGGCGAATTTTGCCATAAACTAGCTTATCACCGATGGCATGGAGGGGATAGAGTAAGAGGGATTGAATTCTTGCTTTTAGTCTTTCTCCGGGGGAAGCGTGAAGATGATCTAGACTGAGATTATCAGCGATACGTTTAGCAATAACGTAATTTTCCGACTTTTCTAGCAAAAATTGCACTAATTTCTGTTTTGTGGCCGATTGTTCGCTAAATTGTTTTTGGATACCCTCGTAAAGAGATTCCCAAAGACGGGGAACTCCCACCATTAATTGCGGACTAAATTGCTTTAAATCCTGCTTAAAAGTGCGAATACTGGTGTAAATCTGGGTGCAACCTTGAGCTAGACTGAAATACTCACAACTGCGCTCGTAGGAATGCCATGAAGGTAGTATACTTAAAACTCGATCGCCTGGATCCGGTTGAAAGATAGCGTTTAAGTTGCGTACCTGATGCAGGAGATTACCATGACTTAACATCACCCCTTTGGGTTGTCCCGTCGTTCCCGATGTGTAGATGAGGGTAGCCAGATCATTTTCGCTCTTGGTGATGGGTTTAAGGGTGTTCTCAGCCCCGATCGCCATTAGTTGCTTGAAATTTAAGGTCTGCACGGAAATCGCTCCAGTAGCCGGTTCTTCGTCGGTGAGCAGCACGATTAATTTTAGGGGCAATTCAGGGATTTTCGCCAGCAATTTCCCTAAAGTTTTGTTATTTTCGACAATCAGCGTCTGACTGTCACTATCGGCCAGAATATAGGCTAATTCCTCTGCATCTGCTTGAGCAGATCGTACCGCATTGGCGGCCCCGGCTGCCATGGAACCTTGGTCGGCAATAAACCACCGGGGACTATTATCGGCAAATAAAGCGACATTTTCGGTTTCTGTGACTCCTAATGCTTGCAAAGCGGCGGCAAATTGCTGAATTTGTTGATAAAGTTCCCGATAGGTGAGAATTACTTCCGGTTTACCGTGGGGATCGTGCAGGGCGATAATATTAGGGAAACGCTGGGCCACTATTGACCAAACTTCGGGTAAAGATTGAATATTTGAATAGTCAATTAGGGTTGTCATAGCAGTAGTTATAGAGAGTTACAAGGGTAATAGCATATAGATTAACCATTCTAGGCTCTTTTTGCTGGTTCTCCTAGACAGTATTTCAACAGGTATCTAGTCCTGCAAAGTTAATTTCCTAGTCGAGACTGGGAGAGTGGAGACTTTTCGGTTATCGGTGAACAGTGAACAGTAATCAGGGAATGTTACTGTTACTTAATACTGCTTACTGATTACGGAAAAGACTAACGGCTTAGATGTATAATTAATTTTGCCTAGGTAAGTGGTTCTAATTAAGTAGAAGATAGATTTTGCCTCTGATCCCCCCCACCCCTAGTAGGGTTGATTCATGAATCAACCCTACCCCTTAATAAGGGGGGTGCCGACAATTTTTAACACCTACCTGCTTAGGTACTTAATAAAGTTGTGATTAGGAGAAAAAACGATGATTGCTTTATCTAACTATAATAATCTCACTCCAGAAGAATATCTTCAGTTTGAAGAAACCAGTCTCATTAAACATGAATATATCGATGGACAAGTTTACGCCATGGCAGGGACGACGGATACTCATAATATTATCGGACTCAATTTCACTTTTATTATTCGTAATCATTTGCGGGGTTCTGGTTGTCGAGTTTATTTTGCCGATGTGAAAGTCAGATTAGAGAAACGTAATCACTTTTATTATCCTGATATTATTGTCACCTGCGATAACAGAGATAGAGAAACCGCTACCTACAAAAGTTTTCCTAAATTGATTGTTGAAGTTCTCTCCGATTCTACAGAAGCTTTTGACAGGGGGGATAAATTTAATGATTATCAAACTCTAGAAAGTTTAGAGGAATATGTCTTAGTGAATAGTAAACACCAACGAGTGGAAACTTTTCGACGGGGTGAACAGGGTTTATGGATTCTGCAAACCTATCAGCAAGAAAGTTTTAGTTTACAGAGTATTAATCTGACGGCATCTTTTCGGGATTTATACGGGGATGTCACCCTAGAAACGGTTAATTATTCCGTGGAAGAAATAGAATAAATCATTGTTTTTTACCGGGGGGAATAAAACGGATTTCAATTCTGCGTCTGCTTGCATCTGCGTCACGATTAACCGCAGCTAAGTTACCCGATGGTAGGTATAACTGTCCTGCGGAAAAAGCTCGAAATTTGACGTTTTTGAGTTTACCTGTGTTTTCGATTTCTTGGACTACTGCTAAAGCTCGCATTAATCCTAAATCAGTGTTAGAACCGGGTACTAGCATTTTAACAGATTGTTTTCTGCTGGCAACCGATTCGATATTTTTATCGAGATTACTTGTCTTCTGTATTCCTTGTCCGTCGGTGTGTCCAATTACTTGAATAAAGTCGATTTCTCTGTCTTTGGTAATGGTTTCGATAGCGGGAATAATGCGCTGACGAATATGGGTTTTTAAAGCAGGGTTTAATTCAGCACTTCCCGACTGAAATTTAAATTTTCCTGATTTTTCATCGATAACTATGGGGGTTGCTGTTTGCAGTTTTCGGTTAGCTTCCTCCAGTTTGCTGATGAGATTATAGGACTGAAAAAGTGCCAAGAGGAGAAATAAACTCAGAATCATGAAAGCATTGGACATTAAATCGGTAAATGCGGGATAAACATCCACCGATTTATCTTCATCTCGGTAGTAGGTACGTCTAGACATAGTTACTTATATGTTGGTGAAGTTATTCAAATAGGGTGTTAATGTCATCCAGAACATCTTTTTGAGGAGGATTAGGGATTGTCTCACAAAGTTTTTCTATCTTATCCTTTAAGTTAGAAAATTCAGACTGAACATCTTTTTGAGTAGGATTAGGGATTGTCTCAAAAAGGTTTTTAAGTTCTTCCAACTTCTTATTTAACTTATAAATGTCATCCTGAACATCTTTTTGAGGAGGATTAGGGATTGTCTCAAAAAGTTCTTTAAGTTCTTCCATCTTATTATTTAAGTTAGAAAAGTCAGAACGCATATCGTTAATTTTCTCCAGTTCTGCTAAACATTTTTGAATTTCTCCATAAATATGTTCAATCATTTTCTGATTCGATTTATTTTCCTTAGCGATAACTTTCTCTAACTTATCTCGCAAAGATTCTAAGTTAGCAGTTAATTGACTGGTGTTGGTGTTCACCGCATCAATTACTTGAGAAAAATCTGATTTAAGGCTGCCAAATTGATTGGCTGTTTTCTCAATAGATTGGGAAACTGCTTTTAATTGTTCTGAGTTCTTAGTTAATTTATCATCAACTACCATCCCTAAGTTATTGCTTAAAAGGTTTAACTCAGACTGTAAGCTTTCCTTGACTTGAGTAAGTTGCTCTGTCACTGTATCAATTAACTGAGACAAGTTAGCATTAGTCACATCGAGATTATTACTAGAGCGCTCAATCCCATGGGAAGCTGTGAGGATTTTATCGGAGGTTTGGGAGAGTCTTTCATCGAGACTATTGATAAGTTGGTTTCCTAATTGTTTCGACTCGGAGTTAAAACTGTCTTGATAGGTTTTCACAGTTTCGATTAATTTTACTAATTCTCCCTGAATGTTAGATAACTTTTCTTGTTCGGTGACTGAGCGTTGCTGATTTTGTTCTAGGATTTTCTCAGAGACTTGAGTAAGTTGCTCTGTCACTGTATCAATTAACTGAGACAAGTTAGCATTAGTCACATCGAGATTATTACTAGAGCGCTCAATCCCATGGGAAGCTGTGAGGATTTTATCGGAGGTTTGGGAGAGTCTTTCATCGAGACTATTGATAAGTTGGTTTCCTAATTGTTTCGACTCGGAGTTAAAACTGTCTTGATAGGTTTTCACAGTTTCGATTAATTTTACTAATTCTCCCTGAATGTTAGATAACTTTTCTTGTTCGGTGACTGAGCGTTGCTGATTTTGTTCTAGGATTTTCTCAGAGACTTGAGTAAGTTGCTCTGTCACTGTATCAATTAACTGAGACAAGTTAGCATTAGTCACATCGAGATTATTACTAGAGCGCTCAATCCCATGGGAAGCTGTGAGGATTTTATCGGAGGTTTGGGAGAGTCTTTCATCGAGACTATTGATAAGTTGGTTTCCTAATTGTTTCGACTCGGAGTTAAAACTGTCTTGATAGGTTTTCACGGTTTCGATTAATTTTACTAATTCTCCCTGAATGTTGGATAACTTTTCTTGTTCGGTGACTGAGCGTTGCTGATTTTGTTCTAGGATTTTCTCAGAGACTTGAGTAAGTTGCTCTGTCACTGTATCAATTAACTGAGACAAGTTAGCATTAGTCACATCGAGGTTATTACTAGAGCGCTCAATCCCGTGGGAAGCAGTGAGAATTTTATCGGAGGTTTGGGAGAGTCTTTGCTCAAGACGATTGATAAGTTGGTTTCCTAATTGTTTCGACTCGGAGTTAAAACTGTCTTGATAGGTTTTCACAGTTTCGATTAATTTTACTAATTCTCCCTGAATGTTAGATAACTTTTCTTGTTCGGTGACTAAGCGTTGCTGATTTTGTTCTAGGATTGTCTCAGATTTTTGATTCAAGTCAGTAATTTTTATTCCTAACTCAACCATAGTTGTCATGGAACGCTGGAAGTCTTGAGTTAAAGAAGCTAGAGATTGAGTTGATTGGTTTAACTCAGACTGTAAGCTTTCCTTGACTTGAGTAACTTGCTCTGTCACTGTATCAATTAACTGAGACAGGTTAGCATTAGTCACATCTGGATTATTACTAGAGCGCTCAATCCCATGGGAAGCTGTGAGAATTTTATCGGAGGTTTGGGAGAGTCTTTCATCGAGACTATTGATAAGTTGATTGCCTAATTGTTTCGACTCGGAGTTAAAACTGTCTTGATAGGTTTTCACAGTTTCGATTAATTTTACTAATTCTCCCTGAATGTTAGATAACTTTTCTTGTTCGGTGACTGAGCGTTGCTGATTCTGTTCTAGGATTTTCTCAGAGACTTGAGTAAGTTGCTCTGTCACTGTATCAATTAACTGAGACAAGTTAGCATTAGTCACATCGAGGTTATTACTAGAGCGCTCAATCCCATGGGAAGCTGTGAGGATTTTATCGGAGGTTTGGGAGAGTCTTTCATCGAGACTATTGATAAGTTGGTTTCCTAATTGTTTCGACTCGGAGTTAAAACTGTCTTGATAGGTTTTCACAGTTTCGATTAATTTTACTAATTCTCCCTGAATGTTAGATAACTTTTCTTGTTCGGTGACTGAGCGTTGCTGATTTTGTTCTAGGATTTTCTCAGATTTTTGATTCAAGTCAGTAATTTTTATTCCTAACTCAACCATAGTTGTCATTGAACGCTGGAAGTCTTGAGTTAAAGAAGCTAGAGATTGAGTTGATTGGTTTAACTCAGACTGTAAGCTTTCCTTGACTTGAGTAACTTGCTCTGTCACTGTATCAATTAACTGAGACAGGTTAGCATTAGTCACATCGAGATTATTGCTAGAGCGCTCAATCCCATGGGAAGCTGTGAGGATTTTATCGGAGGTTTGGGAGAGTCTTTCATCGAGACTATTGATAAGTTGGTTTCCTAATTGTTTCGACTCGGAGTTAAAACTGTCTTGATAGGTTTTCACAGTTTCGATTAATTTTACTAATTCTCCCTGAATGTTAGATAACTTTTCTTGTTCGGTGACTGAGCGTTGCTGATTTTGTTCTAGGATTTTCTCAGATTTTTGATTCAAGTCAGTAATTTTTATTCCTAACTCAACCATAGTTGTCATTGAACGCTGGAAGTCTTGAGTTAAAGAAGCTAGAGATTGAGTTGATTGGTTTAACTCAGACTGTAAGCTTTCCTTGACTTGAGTAAGTTGCTCTGTCACTGTATCAATTAACTGAGACAGGTTAGCATTAGTCACATCGAGATTATTGCTAGAGCGCTCAATCCCATGGGAAGCTGTGAGGATTTTATCGGAGGTTTGGGAGAGTCTTTCATCGAGACTATTGATAAGTTGGTTTCCTAATTGTTTCGACTCGGAGTTAAAACTGTATTGATAGGTTTTCACGGTTTCGATTAATTTTACTAATTCTCCCTGAATGTTGGATAACTTTTCTTGTTCGGTGACTGAGCGTTGCTGATTTTGTTCTAGGATTTTCTCAGATTTTTGATTCAAGTCAGTAATTTTTATTCCTAACTCAACCATAGTTGTCATTGAACGCTGGAAGTCTTGAGTTAAAGAAGCTAGAGATTGAGTTGATTGGTTTAACTCAGACTGTAAGCTTTCCTTGACTTGAGTAAGTTGCTCTGTCACTGTATCAATATTATTACTTAAGCGGTTGACTTTTTTGGTTGACTCTTGGAGATGTTTATAGAGAGCAATTAAGACGGTGGGAAAAATAACCAAGACTAGAATTAAAAGAATCAGATAGGGAGGAAAAAGGTTAAGTAATGCCATGATAGTTATTGGATACCTCGAATTGTGGTTGATAGAGAGAGTTGGGGGTGAATGTTTCCTCAGATAGCTGGGGAAACATCATTAAGATTAATAAATTTTATCATTCATCAGTAGTGCTAACCTCTCCGGGTAAACTGGGTTGACTACTGTTATTGTTTGTTCCCAGTAAAGTTTGTTGCTTTTTCAACGATTAAACCCATGATTGCTTTATATAGCTATAATAATCTCACTCCAGAAGAATATCTTCAGTTTGAAGAAACCAGTCTCATTAAACATGAATATATCGATGGACAAGTTTACGCCATGGCAGGGACGACGGATACTCATAATATTGTTTTGGGGAATATATACACAATTATTTGTAATCATTTGCGGGGGTCCGATTGTCGGGTTTATTTTGCCGATGTGAAAGTCAGATTAGAGAAACGCAATCACTTTTATTATCCTGATATTATTGTCACCTGCGATGACAGAGATAGAGAAACCGCTACCTACAAAAGTTTTCCTAAATTGATTGTTGAAGTTCTCTCCGATTCTACAGAAGCTTTTGACAGGGGGGATAAATTTAATAATTATCAAACTCTAGAAAGTTTAGAGGAATATGTCTTAGTGAATAGTAAACACCAACGAGTGGAAACTTTTCGACGGGGTGAACAGGGTTTATGGATTCTGCCGATTTATCTTCATCTCGGTAGTAGGTACGTCTAGACATAGTTACTTAGAATGGTTTTTTGATACTATCAGATACTTGATTGATTTCTTTTTCCATCTCAGATAAAAAAGAATTTTTCTGTTGATTGCTAAGGTTAATAATTTGGTTTAAGATGGCTTGTATATCTCTGAGATAACTGACTGTTTGCTGACTTTTCTCAGCAATAATTTCTCCTTGATAATTATTACGGCCAACTTCTTGAGAAATTAATCGACTTAACCGGTCACCTAAAGCAGTTAATTGGTCTGAGTTATTGTTAATATTGTGAGTAGTTTCTAATAAGTTGTTTTGGATTGACTGAAGAGAAATAAGTAGTTGTTCAGTCCTTTCATTGAGAACAATGTTTAAATTTTGACTTTCTTTACGAATTGATAGAGAAGACTGTCCTAAATTTTTAATTTCCGCTTCTACGCTTACCAAGCTTTTGAAAGTATTATGAACATTATCTGTTGCTTGACTCATCAATTTAGTTAAACTATCTATATGTTCCACTGTTAGACATAACTTAGCATGAGTAGAATATAACTTTTCAGAAGTTGCGACTAAATTATCAGTAACTTGACTATTAACTAATTTATCAACTGTCGATTTAAAGTTACTAATGCAGTTATCCAAACTCTGACCATATTTAACAAAGTTTTCGTGGTGAATTGCTTTATATAATTTGTTGACATTTTCTTCAAAACTATTGGTAGAACTCTTAAAAGTCGTCGCACCGGTAGATAAAGTTCCTGCGGTTTCAGTTAATCTTTCACAAACCTGAGTGACTAATTTAGCAGTTTCCTGATTACCATCATCAATTTTTTTAGCAACTTTCTCTAAAGAAGATTCTAATACTCTCGTCACCTCATTATGAAAGTTAGTCAGAAATGCTTGCTGTGTATCCACCATGCGATTAACCGCTTTATCCAAGCGACTATTCCCTTCTACAGTCGGCTGCAAGATATTATCTAAATAGTCTTCTAGGGAACTAATTAGATTTACTTTAGCAAGGTTGGTATTAAAGATTAAGTTAATCACAGTCAGCAAAGAACTACAAGCTAAACCAATTAAGCTAGTGATAAAAGCAATCCCCATGCTTTCTAGGGGAGTTTTGAGCTTTTCTCCTAAACTTTGCAAATCGACATTATTAATATCGATAAGTGTGCTGATTCCCGTCAGATTGAGAGTAATTCCGAAGAAAGTTCCCAACAAACCAAAAGCGAGGAGGAGATTGGGTAACACTCTTACAAAATAATCCCATTTTTCGCAACTGAGAGATTTAGACATGAAAGTAAATTGTTCTTCATGGTATAAACCATCTACCAAAGCTGCGGTATTAACATCATCTAGTTGACTACTGGCTATCTTAAATCTATTCTCTAGATTAGAGATAATTTTAGGTTGAACCCCGCGACTTTCTCCCCGAATTAAGCGCTTGACTTTTGCAGTTGAATCTTGGAGATGTTTATAGAGAGTCATCCGGATTCTCACAGCTAAGACGGTGGGAAAAATAACCAAGACTAGAGTTAAAACAATCAGATAGGGGGGAAAAAGGTTAAGTAATGCCATGATAGTTATTGGATACCTCGAATTGTGGTTGATAGAGAGAGTTGGGGGGGTGAATGTTTCCTGAGATAGCTGGGGAAACATTATTAAGATTGCTCAATTTTATCATTCATCAGTAGTGCTAACCTCTGCGGGTAAACTGGGTTGACTACTGTTATTATTTGTTCCCAGTAAACTTTGTTGCTTTTGCTGTTGTTTTTCGAGTTTTTTCTGTTCACCAGTACGTTTTTCTAGTTCCATTTTCAGTTGATTAACAAAACGGGTGATAATTCCTTCTTTTGCCTCCTGTTGAGTATTTCCATCTTGTCCAGCTACCTTATCTTTGTAGCGATAATTGGGGTGATAGGAGGGTAAATTTTTGACATTGTTGACAAAATAGCTGACGTTCTGGAAATAATCACCCTCGTTAGTAAATAATAGGGTAGGATTAGCCAAAATCTCATTTTTTGCCTGATTAAGCAGTATCTGCAAAGCATTAATCATGTCATTACGAGAAGCAAATTGTTCTAAGGCAAGTCGCCAATTACCGCTAATGTCAATGATGGACTTATTGTTAAATAAATCGCCTTCGATGACTAATTGATAAGTATCATCTTCCTCATCGTATTCTAGTAAACCGAGAGCAATTGCGGGATAGAAAATAAACTCTAATTCCTCAATTAATTTGGCAGGTGGTGGAATAATATCAGCAAAATCTATCCTGTAATCATTGTGTAAAATGCTGATTCTTTTTTGGTCTTGATAGATTTGTTGCAACCCAGATAAATCAGTAATGATTCTTAGGGGAAACCCACCAAACTCGTAGGTAATTAGGATTTCTTCGTCGGTTTGAATTGATTTAAAAGAAGTTCCCTTAATATTTAAATCAGATTCAAGAGTCTTCATAAATCTTTGCATGGTGGGTGAATTATCATCCTTAGTCCCAATTAGTAATGCTTTATCTGTATGCAAGCGATAGTAAGCATCATTAACATTTATCGGTAACATTAAATCAGCTTCTCGCAGAATTTGCGCCAAGCGTTCAGGAAAATCATGGGGTTTATATTGACCCATAAATCGCTTAATTACTGCATCAATTTTATTAGTGCTTACTGATTGAAACTGTTTCTCGATTGTAGCTGTTAGAGTCTCTTTGAGAGTCTCATTATCAATAACAAAAGATTGGCTAAATAAACTGAATAGGGAAGCATTATAGCCTAAATTATTGGTGACTTTTTGGCTAACGGAAATGTATTGAGTTCGGGAGTTACTGTCCGGGATACAGTTATCAATATTCTCCTCTGGAAAAATACCTTCCCCAGTCATCTCGTCGAGATTTAACTGCATTAACTCCTGTTCGTATTTATCGTATTCTGTGATTAGCTGATATAGGGATTCTTTCAGTTGTTGTATCTGCAGCATTCGACTGGAAATATGCTTGAGAATCGCTTCAACAATCTTTCTAGATTCGCGATTGATACTGAAATTAAAGTTCTGCTGAATTAATTTTTGTCCGCTTTGAACGTAGTCTCTTAACTCAGCTTTGATTCTCTCACTATTGGCATTTTTATTGAACATCTTGAAGACAGACTTTTTCCCGTTTATATCTTCGAGAGTTTGTTTAACATTTCGCCAAATGTTATCAATTTTTTCCGAGGAATGAAACCCTTTATTATCCTGAGATAATTCCTCTAGATTCCCCTTGTAGGTATTAATCTGTACTTGTAAAGCGACCAAAAAAGATAGGCTATTTTCCAAAGAAAATTCTAAGCTATCAGGATTAAGAAGAATCTCCAAAAATTGGTCAATATCTGACTTAAATTTTTCGATTAATTTAGGTTGAGTTTGTTGGGTCAGAGTTAACCAGATTCCACGACTGCTATCCGTTTCTCCCCCCTGTACTTTGCGAAACTCTTTTTCTAGGGATTGCTTGACGGTTTGGGGTAAATTCTCCAAATCTTGACTATTGGATATTTCTTCCTCTAGGGAATTTTTCCAAGAGGTTAAAGTCTTGGAAAAAGTTTTATTATTCTCTAGGGTTGCTTCTTCCAATCTGGCAGTAAAATAATCCTTATTACTTTGGGTACTCCAATTAGCTAGGAACTTACTTAATAACTCTTGTCCACTGGGACTTTGACCATATCCCTCTAACCAAAATTTAATTAATTTGAGACTAAAACGATTGAGACCAATCTGCACAATTCGGTCGCGAGTAAAATAAATCCTCGCTAGTCCAAAGGACATATAACCTTGACACATCTGAAAAGGATGATTATCTTTACGAATCATCGGGTCTTTATAGTTATCCCGATTGCTTTTGATGGGGAGAGATAACTCATCGGCAAAATCCAAGAAAATCTTGTAAGCAATGACATTACATAATTTACCTTTGTTATTAATCCGGTAATCTCCCGCAGTGCGATTAGAAACTAAGTAGGCAAAATCAAAAGGAGAACGTTTTTCATCGATGTGGACGAAATTTTGTTTATCATAACAGGCTTGAAAGGAATTACTTTCATTGGTATAATGATCTAACTCTTTCAAAGCTGCATAGGTATTAGCTCTCATAATTGCCCCATCACCATAAAGTTTAGGACTAATTACCAAATAACCAAAGGATGTATATTCGGCCGTTTGTTGTAAAATATGACGCAAAGTGTAGGCCACATCGAGGAAAATACCGCTACCAGTTCCCCCACACAAAGAACCGACAACAAAGACATTTAAACCCTCTTGGACATTAAAACTTTGACCGTTAACTTTACCGCTAAACATAAAGGATTCATGACCAGAAGTTCGTCTTTCCGCTGCTTCAATTGCCTCCTGAATTTTTTGATAGTTATGGAAGAAAGCTAAACGACCGACGGGACGAATACCTCCCGCACCATTTTCAATGGCAGTTATTTGTTTTTTTAGTCTTGGGTCTAACCAGCTTTCAATATGGGAAAAGGGACTTTCAAAAAGGGTTTTGTGTTCAAGTTCATAGGTGAGATTGTTAACATCCTGAGCATTCATATTAATGAATACTCTTTCAGCAGCTGATAGAAGAATTTCTTCTCCGTGATAGCTATTTCCTGTGGGTAAACCCGAACCATTGAAAGCGTTTTTGTCTGTGTCAATATGAACAAAACTGACAACGGGTAGGTTAGATAACTTCCCATACTTATCAATAATAAAGCGACGAATTCTCATTAACACATCTCGACCAGTACCACCTAATCCGATGATAATTGTCCGTTTGATAGCGCGGGTTTGACTGGTGTTAGCCATGGTTTAAATCTCCTGAGTTATTTTTTGCTAATCTGAATTTGTAGGTCGAAATCTTGATGGTTATGGTGATAGGTTAAAGTCAGGTAATTTTTATCTATCTTCACCTCCTGAGTTAGTTGATTACCTCGATAAAAAATCTCTGCTTGTTTACTGGGTTTCAGATATAACTGATTGCCGCGTCTTTCTAAATAGCAGCGAATTTCTTCCCCAGCACGAGAAAAGGTATTCTTCTTATGTTCTTCACCACCGATGTTAATTTTTCCAGATGTTTTTAAAATATATTTTTGGGTTTCATCTTCATCATCATTAGAGGAGACTTCAATAGTCCAAGCAGTATTTAACAGCAACCAGTGACGAATTCCCAAAATACTCGCTACTATTCCCCCAATTCCCATTAATGTAATTACCAATGCTGGCAACCATAACTGACTCAAGAGATAAGGATTAATCAAACAGGTTTCTTGTCCTCCCGGTGCGGGAGTACAAAACTCTTGTGCTGTGGGAGCAATATCGACAACTGATAGTTGATATTTATTGCCGTTAGTGGCGGTAATTTCTTGGGTTCTTAGATTAATTGGTAGGGAATTAAGCCAGTTTTGTCTCTCCAAACTTTCGGGAGAATCAGCAAGACGAAAAGGGCTATTTTTTGGGGTTTCTATCCACTGTTGGGAAGTAATCCCCGCGCCAGTAGAAAGGGGTGCATCGGTAATCCAAACTACCGACTGGGGTTTGATAGCTTGATTGGCAGTTAAACGACACTGATTTAAGCGTGCCAGTCGGGGATAAACGTGCCATTCTGCTTGCTGAATATCGGTATTTTTAGCACTTTGGCTAGATTGCCAGGGAATCGCCTTTAAAACCGCGTCTATATCTTCCTGACTCCGAATTAAAATCGGTTCTGCAATCGGTTGAACATTATCAGCAAAGGGGAATAAATAAACGGAATCGTTATTTTTTAAACTATCGCGAATAATTTGACCGAGGCGCGTGCGTCCTTCATCATTAAAGTTAACACTACCGGTAAGATCGATCGCTAGGATAACATCTCGTCCCTGCCAACGAGCCACCAAATCTAATCCGAGTTTTTGCCAATCAGTAAGCGGTTCCCCGGGGGATACCGTTAAACATTCAGCACTTTTCATCTAACCTCGTCCGAGAGTGAAAAATTGAGCTTATCCCTATTCTTGCCCCATTGTACTAAAAAAGTTAATACTTCTTAAAAGTTTTTTTCGCTTTTATTCTCGATTTGCCCTAGGTTATTCTCAATAGTAACCATAGACTAAAATAAATTTTAAAGTTAAGCTGCCCGCGCATTTAAATTGCTTGTTGAGATAAGGCAAGAGGCAACAGCAAAGGGGGGAGATTCAGAGGTTAAAATGTGTCCTAGCTTATCCTCTAACCACCTAATCCTAATTCTCGTCTGAGCAATTGAATTGATTTATCCCCAATATAATTATCACTACAGATAATTTCTGGCAGACGAATTAAATCCGATCGCACTTCATTAATCATATTTTTAATTAAAGTATAACTCGCTTGATCACTGATAATTGTCTGGGAAGTTCGAGCTAAAACTTTTAACTTATCCGTTTCATGAATTTGGGCAGACATAACTAATAAATCATCGCCCCGTAAACTATGAATTAAAACTTCGGCCACCTTAATAATACCGGTGCTAATACTGACAATCCCCAAGCGGCTATCGGTGGGTAATTTTTTGATTAATGCCAATTCCTTGCTGTAATCGTAGATATCGATGGGAATGACTCGTAATTGAAAAGGAGCGGCAATTTCCTCCGCTACACTGATAAAATAGCGACTGGTGACAACAGTGGCAGATTTAGTATTGGCTAAAACTTGGGCTAAATCCTCCATTGCCACTAATTGGACGGGAATTTTGAGGGATTGCTCTAATTCTCTCAACATTAGTTCTCCTGCACCCAAATCGTGACGGGGAATGGTGACAAGAACTTGAGAACTACACTGCGATCGCCAATCGATTTCCGCCAGTAATAACTCGCGAATTTGCTCTAGAGTTAAACCTTGAGCGAGAAAACTAGCCAAACTCTGGCTAATTAGTCGGCCTATTTCTGGATTTTGTTCCAATAGGGGCGAACCCAATAAATTATCGTTTTCATGTCCGCGAGCCTTGACATAAATCCCCGAACCTGCTATGGATTCCACTAACCCATCGTCTTCCAGTTGTTGATAAATTTTACTTATCGTATTACGGTGTAATCCCGTGATCATAGCTAGTTGACGGGTACTAGGTAAACGATGGCCCGGTGGATACTGACGAGAGGCGATAGCGAAGCGAATTTGGTCAAATAATTGCTTAGAGGCGGGGATTTCACTGTCTGGCTGGATTTGGAACTGCATCGGATCACTTCGCTCACAAACTACTTTCGCTGATACCCATTCTATCATTAGACCCCCTGCAACAATCGGATATCTTCCCCGATCTGAGGGGTTTCCGAGGCAGTATTCAGGAGCCAGAAGCAGCAAAAACCAAGATATTATTTATTTAAACTAGAAAAGCCACTTTTTTACTTAAAAATAGTTAAAACAATCATTTTAATCCGTCCCCGAAATCCCACTTGTGCGGTAGATAGTCAATAGCTGATTAAGGGGATTGATCCTCGTGGAGAAGTTTTAAGCGATCGCTCAAGGTTTTGGTTAAGCGGACAGTTTCCCGTTTTAGCGAATTTTGTTGATAATCAAGCACATTAATCCCTTGACCGATATTTACTATCGCTTCGCTTCCCCATCCGGGGTAAGGCTGATTATAACTAATGCTTACAGGCAAAATCTTGATATCTGCATCGGGTTTGATGGTCTTAACTTCCAACGCGATCCGCGCTACCCCCGGTTTCAGGGGATGAACTACTCGATCGCGACAGATACCCCCTTCCGGAAAAATCGCCACCATTTCCCCCGCGGCCAAAAGTTCGACGCTATGGACTAGACTACCCATACCGGGGTGATCGGTGTTGACGGGAAAACCCCCCAAGCGTCGGATAAACCAACCTTGCACCCCTTTGATCTCGTTAGCGGAAACCATAAAGCGCAAATCGCGTCCACTAACTAAGCGTCCCACCGCGTAGGGTAAAATCAGCGCATCCCAACGGGACCGATGGGTAGGTGCAAGGATGGCCCCCCCCGTTAGGGGAATATTTTCCTGGCCTGTCACCGTTATTTTGCTGAAAAAAGCTGGTAAAACCAGATAATTTCCCAGAAAATAACAAAAGCGAATTAAACAGGGATTAATTCGGGAATTGACAGCAGGACTTTTTCTAATGGTGAGGGACTCGTCAACGATAGTGCTTTGAGACATCCGAGTGTTAGGAAAGATCGAGACTTTCTGACCACTTCTACTTTAGAGTAGTTGTCTGGGGGTCGCCATCTTGTCCTGACCAGTTCGGCAATTGTCTTGGGGGATTAATGGTTAGGATTGGGGTTGTACTCCCGATCCTACCGGTGCGATCGAGTTTAATTGCAAAGAGGGATGATCTTCTTTGACTTGCTGTAAATTCCACTCATTTTTGAATAATAAGACGGGACGACCCCAGTAATCTTTGACAGTTAGAGTATTAAAGAGTTTACCTGCTTTTTCTAAAGCAGCCCAACCCCCGGCGACCCAACGGGCTAAACTATAGGCTAGGGGTTCGAGGGTAGTTTCGACTCCGTACTCGCTTAAAAGACGGAATTGCACCACTTCAAACTGTAATTGACCGACGGCGGCTAAAATCGGGTCGCGTTTAAATTCATCGATCGAGGATAATATCTGTACGGCCCCTTCTTCCTGTAATTCTGAGACTCCTTTTTGAAACTGTTTGAACTTGGAAGGGTTAGGATTTCTGAGATAGGCGAATAATTCGGGAGAAAAACAGGGAATACCTTCGTATTCGAGCTTTTTACCCATATAAATCGTATCACCGATCGCAAAGACCCCGGGGTTATTCAATCCGATCACATCTCCGGGATAAGCTTCTTCAATAACTGCCCGATCTTGGGCAAAAAGTTTCTGAGGACGGGATAAACGGATAGTTTTACCAGTTCTAGCGTGGTTTACTACCATATCCTTCTCGAATTTCCCCGTACATACCCGCACAAAGGCCACCCGGTCCCGATGTTTGGGATCCATGTTTGCTTGCAGTTTGAAGACAAAACCGGTGAAATCGGGATAGGTGGGATCAAGGACTCCTAGGGAGGAATTGCGTCCTCTGGGTGGCAATCCATAGTCGAGGAAGGATTCTAGGAATAATTTCACCCCAAAATTGGTCATGGCGCTACCAAAAAAGATCGGGGTCATTTCTCCTGCGTGGACTGCTGGCAGATCCAATTCCGCACCCAATTCCGAGAGTAGTTCTATATCCTCTTTTAACTGGTAATACAGGTCTTTTTCGAGATGATCCTCAATTTTGGGGTCGCCAAGCTCGATCACGGTTTCCTGCGCCTCCTGAGAGCCGTGGGAGCGACGTTCAAACAGGTGTATGGTCTGGGTGGCTCGATCAAAAACTCCCCGAAAGCGATCGCCAATTCCGATCGGCCAATTGACGGGATAGGTCTGTAATCCTAATTCTCGCTCGATTTCGTCCAATAAATCCAGCGGTTCGCGGCCGGGGCGATCCATTTTGTTAACAAAGGTAAAGATGGGTAACTGCCGCAGTTTGCACACTTCAAAGAGTTTTCTCGTTTGGGGTTCCAAACCTTTGGCCGCGTCGATTAACATCACTGCATTATCGGCAGCGGCCAGGGTACGATAGGTATCTTCGCTAAAATCTTGGTGGCCGGGAGTATCGAGGAGATTAATCTGAAAATCACGATAATCGAACTGTAAAACCGTGGAAGTAATCGAAATTCCCCGTTGTTTTTCCATTTCCATCCAGTCGGAGGTGGCCTTGCGTTGGTCGCGTCTTGCTTTGACTGCACCCGCTTGATGGATTGCACCCCCGTATAGTAACAGTTTTTCGGTCAGGGTGGTCTTTCCCGCGTCAGGGTGGGAGATAATGGCAAAATTTCGCCGTTTTTCCAAGACAGCTTCGCTGGTTTCTAGTTCTTTTTCAATTTCGGTCGTCATTCTAATTTCGATCGCTTTCCTATCTTTCTATTCTAGTTTAGCTGGGGAGTTAGATATCTTTATGGCTCTGATTCTAGGTTAAACTCAATCCGGCTCTGTAAAACCATTTCTGCAATTACCGCTCCTCCTTTACCTTGAGCTAAAACCCGCTCAAAACGGTTGATTAATTCGGGAATATTGATCACTTCCTCTACCGATTCTAGATATCTTTCGACAATTGCCCTGATCTTGTATCTTATCTTAGCTTGCTCCGCAACTTTTTCTAAAATTTCCTCGCAAGTCTGCTCGGTTTTAACCACAAAAGTAATGGGATATTTTTGCACTTTATCAATATCTAAAAAATATTTATCAGCAGCTATCGTTTCCGTAACTTGAAAAAATCGACCTAGGGGTTTCATGACAAAATCTATCCCCCCGTCATTGGCATTTGTTCGACCAGTTTTATATAAAAGTAATTATTCAGAGTTTAAGCGATCAGGCGACCATCCCCAATATATTTTCTGTTCCCCATAATACTCTTTAAGAATTGCATAACTGACAATCTCAAAAACTCTAGCATCAATGTTTGGTCTGAGTAAACTCCGAATAAATTCAATGGCTTTCTGGGGATCTTGCTGTTGAATATCAATCATCTGTTGACAATAGCTGATAAATTGATTAAATGCTTTTTGTCTTGTTTGCACATAGGCATCAATTATATCTATAATCACTGGCGCAATATTAACTTGATTACCCTCTAGATAAAACTTAATTAGATTCTCATTAATCCAGTATCTATTGGTTTTAACATCTCTAATTATCGGCAGATAAGATAAGGTGGGAAAATACTTGTTAAATTCCTGATTTAATCGATGATTGAGAGCATGATTTTGTAATTTATTGCCAAAAGGAAGCTCCCTTTGCCTGCGAAAAAGTGTCATATACTGAGCGCCTTGATACTCGTCGTATCCATCCTTAAGATGAAACTCATTATTAATATAGTCTTCCACTAAAACATAAATTGCATAATGGTTAGCCAATCCTGCTCGGGATTTAGAACCTCGATTAGCAGCTCTAGTTTTAATGTTCAAATATTGCAATAACTCACTAGCATTTAAAATACTATTTCCCTGATTAGGAAAGTAATTATCGATAATTTTAATAATTATCTTGGTGAATTCATGCTTTACTATCGACATCGAAAAGACTCTCCTGTACAAAGTTAGATTCTTGTTTATTTTCGCTTTTTCTACTATAGCTTTTTTGAGGAGGGAGTAACTTTTCTCCCTTGTATTCTTGCCATCCGAGAATCCGTCGAAGACCAATTTTTAAATACTGCTCTTGTAATTCTATACTAATAGAAATTCTTCCCAAACGTTTAGCTACAGCTGCAGATGTAAAAGTTCCTGCAAATGGATCAAGCACAATTCCACTCTTGTCAGTGCTGGCCAAAATAATTCTTTCTAGCAATGATTCAGGTTTTTGTGAAGGATGATTTTCGTATTCATCCATGCGATATCTGACCCTAGGGAAATACCAGACATTGCCCGGCACTTTCTCTGTATTGTATTGACTCGGAATCGCTTTTCTATAATCAATTAGTTTTCGTTTTGCTCCAGTTTTTGCTTCTATCTTAATATCCTTTGAATTAAAAGTGTAATTATTTTTATCTTTCACACAGTGAAGTATTGGTTCATACATCGAACCAAAGTATTTTGTTGCTTGTACTCCTGAACTATCATAATGCCAGATAATACGACTAAGAATCGTCATTTTTTGTCTTAAGTAAAGATCAAAGTAAGGCATTGCTTGAGTGC
Organism: Microcystis aeruginosa NIES-2549; assembly: GCF_000981785.2. NCBI lineage: Bacteria > Bacillati > Cyanobacteriota > Cyanophyceae > Chroococcales > Microcystaceae > Microcystis > Microcystis aeruginosa. The sequence continues at coordinate 4,192,097 of NZ_CP011304.1, forward strand.
TGGCCATAACATATAATGTTCCCTGGGGTTTCAAGATACGAAGACACTGATCAAGAATTTGATTTGCCCAATTTATATAATCATTTTCCGATTCCCATTTGTCGTAAAAATCGGCAAAGTGCTTACCTATATTATAGGGAGGATCGAGAAAAATTAGATCTACAGAATTAGAGGCAATCTCACTGGATAAAATCGGCAAAGAATCACCATGAAATATAACTTGCTCATCAGCTTCGTATCGTTTAAACATGATCATTTTTTTAATTTAAAGTAGTTAGATTTTTACTAGGAAATGTCTCAATTTTTAACCTCCTTAGCGATTAGGATAATTGACAGACTTTATCATAAATATGAAGTATAACCTAATTTGGTATTGATGACCGACTTCTGACGACAGACTCCCCACAACAAAAACTTGGATTTTTAAGCCTTTAAATATTTTAATATGAGTCAGTATCCCGCAGTCTAATAATCAGTCCGAATTATTTCTAGTAAATTTCTAGCCACTGCTTCCACTACAGTGATAGGAACAGAATTTCCGAATTGTTTTTTAGCGATAGCTGACTGTGGATGATAGATAAAATTATCGGGGAATCCTTGTAATTTACGCGCATCTTGGGGAGTAATTTCTCGAAACTTTTTGGGTTTATAGATTTTCTTTAAAAACAATTGTTTGTATTCTTGGGGATGAGTAGCGGTAATTGAAATAGTGGCAATATAATCTTTAGCACCCGTAGCGGTTAGGGTAGGAATAATATCGGCCGTCGGTAAAATAATCCGATAAATGCCGTTAATTCCCGTCATATTTTTCGAGTTAATAAATTCATACTTACCTGCGGTCGTTTGCCAACAAATACCCAGAGAAACTAACTGATTTAGTTCCTCGATTTTTAGGTCGGGTATAATTTCCAAAAAAGTAGAAAAAGCCACGGGATGACCATCTTTTTCGCCATACTTTTTACTGCGTCTTAATTTCAGCAAAGCTAAACAGATACTTTTTTGTCGTTCCGTAGTTTTGATAATATCCCAAGAATGAATAGTTGTGTGGCCATTTCTTAAATCAGAAAAAATAAAGAAGTCATTTAATTCATCTTCTTTTTGAAAACGAGTTCTCGATGGAGGAACAAAACCATTAAATAAAGTATCTGCTGATAACTTAACTTTCTCGACGGGTTGAATATTTTTGATGTCTTCTAAAATATCTAAAACCTTGGGATGGATACCCAAAGGTAAAGGAAATTTAAACCGCTCATAGTTATCTATATTTTTTCTAATTCCTACGATAAAAACTCTCTCGCGATTCTGGGGTAAACCAAAATCGTAGGCATTTAATAACTGCCAGTAAACTTGATAACCACAGCTAGTTAATTCATCGATAATTAACTCTAAATTCTCCCGATTGCGAGGACTAGCTAACCCACTGACATTCTCGAAAATAAAGCTTTTGGGTTGACTTTTCTGGACTAATTTAATCACATCAAACCAGAGTTTTCCCCGGGGATCTTCAAATCCCCGTAAACATCCCGCCACCGACCAAGGTTGACAGGGAACGCCGCCGACAATAAGATCAAGATTATCGGGTAAATTGCTGATTTTACTCACATCTCCGAAAGCAATTTCATCGCTGTTGAGATAGCTAATAAAATTCTGTTGATAAACTTGGATGGCCTGTTTATCAATTTCTGAATAACCTAAACAACGTCCTCCCAATTTCTCCAAAGCGATTCTAAACCCACCGATTCCCGCGAATAAATCGACAAAACGATACTGGGGATGGGTGATAACTAGATGTAGGGGTAATTGGGTTTGTGTGCTGACTTTAACTGTGGTTTTCAAGGGTAAATAATTGCTTTTCACCGTCTGGGAAGATGCCTATCTGTACTAAATATTTTAGTATAAATTAAGAGTTTTTTTCCAGAGACCTCTTGATATCTAAAAACTCAGATAAATTTGACATAATCTTAGATTTTATGCCTTAGGATAGTTGTCTCTTCTGTTTTTTCTCCTCCTGTCTCCTATCTCCTGTCTCCTGACTCCTCACTAACCACGACAATTTTTGATTTTTGCAGGAGATCTATCGAGTCGAGGAATACTCGTAGTCTTCGATAATATGGAGAAGTCGCATGGCTGAACTACAGGATTCTTCTAAAATTTCCTGTTTCTCCTGAGAATCTTCGATTAAATCTTCAGATACTAGACGCAGAGAACCTAAAAGACTATTAAGACTACTTCTCGCTTCGTAGGATAAATAAGCTTTTCTTTTTTGCTCATCTTCCCTATTCTTAGAGTCAGCCTCTTTGCTATCACTAAATTGCAGAGCGTGTAAACGGGCATAATGACCACCTTGAGCCAATAATTCCTCATGATTGCCGATTTCTGCCACTTTTCCCTTGTCCAGCACCACAATTTGATAGGCTTTTTGAACAGTGGAAAGACGGTGAGCGATCACAAGAGTAGTGCGCTCGCGACAGAGTTCATCGATCGCTTCCTGTACTAAACGCTCAGAAATTGTATCCAAAGCACTGGTAGCTTCATCGAGAATGAGAATATCTGGATCTCGCAGCAAGGCACGAGCGATCGCTAATCTTTGTTTTTGTCCCCCCGAAAGTCTCACTCCCCGATCGCCAATTTCCGTATCCAGTCCTTCCGGCAGTTTGGAGATAAACTCGTAGGCATTCGCCCTTTTTGTCGCTGCTACAATTTCTGCATCACTAACATCGGTTAATCCGTAGGCAATATTAAAACGGAGAGAATTATTAAAGAGAAAAGTATCTTGACTGACTATTCCCAAGGCTTTTCTCAGAGATTTGATCTCATAATCCCTTAAATCTTGACCGTCAAAAAGAATCCTCCCAGCTGTAGGATCATAAAAGCGTGGTAATAAATCAGCAATTGTCGATTTTCCCGCCCCCGAAGCACCAACAAGAGCGATCATTTTTCCTTTTGGAATCCAAAGATCGATGCCCTTGAGAACTAATTCTTGATGACCCGGATAAGAAAATTGGACGTTATCAAAATGAATGCCTGTCTCTAATCTTTGATAGGGAATAGAGCCATTGCTCATAAATGGTTTATTCTCTCGAATGAGAAAATCCGCTACTATTTCTACTGCGGAAACATCACCCAATAGACTACTCCTAGCACCGTTAATCTGACCAACTATCGGCAGGGCCCGGAAAAGTACATAGAGATAGGTTAATAAAATTGTCGCCAAGGCTTGCAGTTGTTCATTAAAAAGATAACGACCAGCAATGATAATTAAAGCAATAATAATTACCCCACCGATCTCATTGAGCGGAGCGATTACAGCATTATTAGTCTGGGCATCTAAACCCGCTTTCTCCCGGGCTTCTATATCTTCCACAATAGATTCTAATTCGTATCTTTCATTTCCTACTGCTTTAATTAGACGAATTCCCGTTAATAGTTCCAACAGTTTATTAGTTTGATGTTTAGCCGTTACGGTGATAATCTCTCCAAACTTTTTCGCTCTCTTGACAAAGTATTGATTAAGCAGACCTAAAAAGCCCCCCAAAACACTAGAAAGAATAGTTAATTGCCAAGAAATTGATAATAAAATAGCCAAGTACATGAAAGCTGTGGCGATAATCTTAATCAGGTTTATGTAATTTCTAATTGATGCTACAGCCCGATTAATCTCCGACATGAAACGATTAAAAATATCTCCTATTTTACTTTTTACATAATAATCTATATCCACTTCTAGCAGCAGAACAACTGAATCAATTCGCATATCTTTTGCCATAATTAAAGACAAGTAAGTCCCTAAAAAATTACTGACAAAATTGGTAATGTGCTTGAGAATTAAAATCAATAATATCGCCGCAAACATCCAGAAAAAACGAGTATCGACCGAGAAAAACTCGAAAACTGAGAGCAGCTTTTTGATAATTTGGGGGGCATTTTTTAAGATATCATTTTCGGGATTAATAAAAGAAATTAGCAAAGGGATAACTAAAATAGCTCCTACCCCATTAAATACGGTACTGGCAAAGCCGATAACAATACTGGAAACTACTAATATCCAGTGTTTAAGCGTATATTTAAGCAGAATTTGATTAGGATTCATCGCTATAAGTGATAAAGTAAATAGTCAACGGTCAATTATTCTACTCGCTAGACTCTAATATTTCCCTTCCAGAGAAGTAATTATGCCAGAGAGAGTTGTCGCCATGGCGGTGGTACTGTAGGAGGCGATACAGCGCTCTCTCGCTTTTAGTCCTCGTGCATTAGCCGAGTCGAGATCTTTAAAAACTTCGCTAATCATAGCAGCTAGTTGCTCTGGCGATCGAGGTTCGACTAAATAGCCAATATCAGCTAAAATTTCGGGAATATCTGCCACTTTAGTGGAAATAATCGGTTTAGCCATCGCCATACCATCGGTGAGTTTAATCGGAAATTGGGCGTTAGCCGTGGCTTCATCCCTCTGGGGAACGATAATAGCATGGGCAGCGGCGATAACTTCCGGCATTCGATCGATCGGTTGAGCAGGTAAATGAATTAACCAAGGTTGACCTTTTTCTAGCAAACTATCCAGATAGCCATCCCCGATTTGGCGACCTCCCACCACCACCAATTTAAAATCAGGATCAGCAATTTGATCTAAAGCGATTAAGACATCTTCTAAACCTTTGTGGGGTCTAGCTGTACCAGGAAACATTAAGACTTTATAGGCAGATAAACCGTATTTTTGACGACAAGCGACAGGATCGTAGAGATTGGGATCGAAAAGTTGCGTATCCTTGCCATTCGGTAAATAAATCCCCCCATAACGCTTTTGCAAAAATTGATTATTAACCGTCACCGCATCGGCGCGGTTAATTAAATTTTCCAGCCAACGCAGATAAAGAGGGTGATTCGGATCCCTAAGCGCACCATTTTTTTTGAGGATATCCCTAGCTAATTGTCGAGGATGAGGACGATAGGACCATCGATCCCCACCAAACCAACTCATTTCCCAATCGTCAATATCGAGAATTAGGGGACGTGGGGAAAAAAAACGTTTCAGTAAACCGATGCCGAAACTGGTGGGACGGGGTTTAACCGCGTAGATAATCTCTCCGGAGATGCGATCGAGTAAAGTTTTGATCTGGCCAAAAAACTGGGGATAATTATTGCTTTTGACCGATACCACCGGTAAATTCTGCGGTGGGGTGGGATAGATTTCCTGGCCAAAAATCGGACCATAAACCGTCACCTGACAGTTTAGCTGTTGCAAGACTTGAGCAATCAAATAGACTCTTGTGCCACCACCACCGGATAAATCTGGTGCTAAAACAGAGATTTTTTTGTTCACGATTGCCGATCAATCCAGATCATTTAGCACGATAGGAGAATGTTAATCAATGTTAACGTTTTTGTCAATCTTAGGCGAACTTAACATTAATGCCCCCCGGAGATCGACTAGACAAAGAAAATTAACATATACATTGCCGAGACGACTAACTGAGTAAACATCACCGGTAAACCGTAGCGCAGGAAGGTGTGAAAAGTAATTTTGCCCCCGTGTTGTTCGGCGATGCCGGCGGCGACAATATTAGAAGAAGCTCCCACTAAAGTACCATTACCTCCTAGGGTGGCCCCATACATCATCGCATAGAAAAGCGGTAAAACTTCTGGAGGAAAAGAACCGGCATAATCGGGGGAAAGAACTTCGGTCCCGACTAAATTAACATTAACAAGGTACTGTTTCAGTAGTGGAACCATGGCCACCACTAGGGGAATATTGGGAACGACACTGGAAACAAGTCCGACAAAAAACAGCAAGACTAGAGAACCTAAAAAGATATTTTGGCCTAAAATTATCGCCAGAAGTCCCGATACACTATTAACTACCCCAGTTTTTTCTAAGCCACCAATTAGGACGAAAATCGACATAAAAAATAATAGGGTACTCCAGTCCACATCCCGGAGAATATTATGCACCGTATCGATTTTCGATTGCTGGGCTAAAAGTAGGGCTAAAGCTGCCCCCATCAGAGCAACGGCAGCAGGAGCAAGGGGTACAGGAAAAGATTCGCCGACCACGAATAAAAATAAGACCAAAAAGACGATAATTCCTCCCACGGCTAAGACGCGAGGATGATCAATCTTCGGATGGGGTAAGTCTTCTAAATGCTCGAATTTTGTCCGCCAGATTTTCGGGAATAACCAAGGTAACATAACCAGAATGGTAATTACTGCCAAGGCACCACCTAAACTCAAACGCTGTAGGTATTCCATGAAGGTGATATTAATAGAATCACCGACGATATAAGTAGCGGGATCACCAACAATCGTTAATAACCCGGAACTGTTGGCCACGAAAACCATCAGGATTAAGAGCGGCACAAAATCCACGCCTATATCTTGAGCTAAGGGGGGAATCAGCGGGGCTAATAACATCACCGTGGTAGCGTTGGGTAATACCGCACAGATTGGGGTAGTAATGGCGACAATTCCTATTAGTAATAATTTCCCCTGTCCCTTGGCTAAAAGCACCATTTGTGCCGCTAAATAATCAAAAATTTTCGTTGGTTCAAAGGCTCTTACTAACACCATCACCCCAAAAAATAGGGCAAGAGTGGCATAACTGCGACTGATATAACCCACCGCCTCCTGGAGAGTCATGATATGGGTAAAAACTAATATTAAAGCTCCCAGTAAAGCCGCTACGGTAATATGAAGCCACTCGAACATAATCACCACAATGACTGCAATAAAAGTCATCGCAGCAATCCACATTGGTAAAGATTCCAGCATTTTTGATCCTGTTTTTACTCTCGGTTTCTCAATAGGACTAAAAGTTTGCCCGAACAATGTACAGCAAACTCATAGAAAATATGGTTATCTACGGAAAATCTTAAAATTGTTGTGATCGGTAAGCTGACATGAGAATCCCCATAAACAATGTCTCCTGTAAGTTATGACTATCAAGTAGTACCAGCGACATAACTGAACCGATCAAGACATTGCTAGGAATGTAGTGATGTTTCAGTCTTCCCCCCCACGCCGACGAAGTTAGCTGACGGGCTAGGATAGAGAGATATCCTTTTCTAGGCTAAAAAATCTAGAAATACGCCCCAAATATGGTTCCTCCGCTCCGAATTTGTCTAGCTAATATCTAGCATAGAAACTTGGATTAGGCTGACTTACTCTATTTAGTGATCCACAATAACATATTAACCCCAAAAAAACTATATAGCCCTATACTAGACCTATCCTGTCGGTTATCCCCCGGGTTGCTAGGATAGAACAGTGATAAGCTAATAGCTAACGACTGACCGCCATAGCAGCTACAACAGAAATTTCGATGAATAGAAGACCTCGTTATACTCCTCCTCGATCGCGTGATCGTGATTATGACCGCTCCTATGGCGATGACTCCCGCGCTTCGGCCCCCGGAGGCCTATTGGCAAAATTAAACTATGCCATGATCGCCCTGATTGGTGGTATTTTTGTACTAGGAGTAGGCCTCGGTCTGGTATTCAGTTCTACTGCTAATTTTAGCCCCGAAAACGTCGCTTCCCGGGAAGTAATCGATCGCAGCGCCCCCAATGCGGAATTATGCGTGCAATTCGGGGCCAGCGCCATTGTCACCGATTTGCGGGTTTATGTCACTCTTAACCCCTTTAATGTTTTTGTCACCCAACCGGTTATGCAACCCGGTTGCGTTTTGCGACGCAATAACTGGTCAATTTTAGAACAGCAAAAATTAGTCGATGGACAGCAGGTACAAAGCTGTAAAAACCGGATGAATACTTTTGGTTATACCGGTCCCTTGGAAGGCAAACCGAAAATTGATTGTATCTTCCAAAATGAAGCCGGGGGCAATCTTTTTGTTAATCCCGCCGGCGCTGTTGGTCCCAGACCAGATACAGATAAATTCTAAACCGGAAAAGCTCTTTCTCCTGACTCCTGACTACTGACTACTGACTCCTAATCAACTGGAATAATTTTTGATTTTTACAAGAGGTCTAATGACTTAGCCATTGGGCTGTAGTCACCACAAAAATTCCGCCGGCTTTTTTTAAAAAAGGCTGAATTTTATCGATTAGACGACCGAGTTGTTCGTCACTATTACAAACCGTCATAATGTAGCTACCACTGTAATCACAATCCAAGTCATCACAGGATAAACCTCGATCACCTTTTCCCGAAGTACTGCCAAAGACGGTATAACCGGAAACTCCAACAACATCAAGAACGCTTAAGGTTTCTTCCAGAAGAGCATGACTAACAATTATATCTACTTTTTTGACAGTTTGTAGGGAAGGATGCGGGGATTCAAGCATGGTAGTTAAATAAAAAAGGGACAAGTGAAAGAGAAAACTTTTGACAGGAATTATTTAAAAACCGCCGGGCCTTTTAGACTCCGCAGCCAATAATTTTGATCATCTCTAGGTAAAGAGGAATACCGATGATGATATTGAAAGGAAAAGTTAAAGCCAAGGCCATAGAAACATATAAACTAGGATTCGCTTCGGGAACAGTCATTCTCATGGCCGCAGGAACAGCAATATACGAGGCACTGGCACACAAAACAGCGAATAATAAAGCATTGCCCTGTTCAAATCCGAGAACCTTAGCGATGACAATGCCCACCATAGCATTGATGACGGGAATAAATACCGAGAAACCGATGAGAAAAGGACCAGTTTTGCCTAATTCGCGAATTCTTTTCGCCGCCACTAATCCCATATCCAGGAGAAAGAAAGTTAAAGCACCATAAAAAATCTCTTGGGTGAAAGGTTCTAATTTTTCCCAGCCTTTTTCCCCCGTCAGCATACCAATAATAACACTACCGACTAAGAGAAATACCGAGCCATTTAAAAAGGCTTCATGTAGAACCTTTGACCAAGAAAACGCTTCTTCTTGGCCATTTTTCTCTTGAAAGACTCGCACCAGGATTAAACCCACTACAATCGCCGGCGATTCCATTAAAGCTAAGGCCGCTACCATGTGACCGCCATAGGAAATATGAATTTTTTCTAAAAAAGAACTGGCGGTGATGAAAGTAACGGCACTAATGGAACCATAGGCAGCGGCGATGGCCGCTGCATTGGCACTATCGAGTTTAATTTTCAGGATAAAGAAAGTGTAAATGGGAACGATACAAGCCATAACCACAGAGGCAATCAAAGTTAAAGCGATTTGGTTATTGATGCCACTTTCCGCTAGTTCATAACCTCCCTTGAAACCAATCGCCATCAAAAGATAGAGAGAAAAGAGTTTAGGCAGTGGTTGGGGAATCTCTAGGTCGGATTTAAAAAATACTGCCAGCATTCCCAAGAAAAAGAACAAAACCGGCGGATTGAGAATGTTGAACAGGATTAAGCTGCCATCCATAGGTTTGTGTACATTGAGTTATTCCAATCTATACTATTCGATTTTGAGAATACTGGGAAAATGTTAAGAACCCGATTAAAACGCTTAACGATGGCCGCCCAAAAAAATTAAGATGGACGATGTTTCAGTGATCGGTGATCAGTTATCTTGAAACCGTCAGCTTTTCTCCCCTCTCCCCCTCTACAATAATTACTCGCAGCCAGGAATCACTTGGGTTATTATCATACTTTGTGCTTTTTGTCAAAAAAACTTTTTTTTTGCAATAAAACTACACAAAAAAAAGATCATCGTTGTGGGTGAAATTGACTGATTTAACCGTCTTAATTAGGATCACCTTCTAGGTGTGGCAAGGGTTTCAACCCTTGCTGCCCAAAAAAGCACAAAATAGCCCATTATGAAATTCTATCAAATGGCTGTAACCGTGATAACATCGTTGTTAAATAAAAATCTTTCTCAATTAATTTTTAAGAATTTGTAAATATTGCGGAATGTTAATTTAAATATTCTCAAGTTTTTGCGGTAAATAAATAATTTTTACTTATCTTTGTCGAACATTGAGTTAGAAGTCAGTTATCAGTTATCAGTTATCAGTTATCAGTTATCAGTTCACTGAGAAAACTCCCCACACCCCACACCCCACACCCCACACCCTCTCCCCCTCTCCCCTTCCCCGATCAATGGCAAAAATCCAGCTTAAAACCCCAAAATCCGCACATCTTGCCGCCATGGTGTCCCTCGATAGCACCAGTCTCGGCGGTATTTGGACCCTATCCGGTTATGAACGGGAATTAAACAGCCCCAACAGTGAATTATTAATTCTTACCCTCGACCAGAAGGACGAAACCCTAATCGGATTGGCTTGTTTTTGGGCAATTCTCGAAGAAGCGCATATTACTCTCCTGGCAATTTATCCCGACTATCAAAGACAAGGATTAGGAAAACTGCTTCTCTACAAACTTCTTGAAAAGGCTGTACAAAGACAACTGGAAAGGGCTACGCTAGAGGTGAGGGTGTCGAACCAGTCAGCGATCGCACTCTACGAGCATTTTGGCTTCCGCATCGCTGGAGAGCGTAAAAATTATTATCCGCAAACTGGCGAATCAGCCCTAATTTTCTGGCGCAACGATCTACAAACGGCCGCTTTTCGGGAACAATTAAACCAGTGGCGACAAGAAATCCTTTCCAGACTGGCGCGGGGAGAGTGGCAATTAGAGGAAGAAACCAGAGCCAAAATAGATATCATGGGGATGCAATGATTACTTACCAGCTTAAATCAGGTCGAGGTTAGGGAAAAATGAGGATTTTAGTCTTGGCGTGGGAATTTCCACCGCGATTAGTGGGCGGTATCGCCCGTCATGTTGCCGAACTCTATCCCGAAATCGTCAAACTCGGTCATGAAGTCCATTTAATCACGATCGAATTCGGTCAGGCCCCCAGTTACGAACTGGTGGAAGGTATTCACATCCACCGCGTCCCCGTACTCCCCGGCAATGACTTTTTCCATTGGGTGGTCAACATGAATAACAGCATGGGGCAACAGGGCGGCAAAATAATCGCCGAATACGGAAAATTTGACCTTGTTCATGCCCACGATTGGTTAGTAGGGGATGCGGCCATCGCCTTGAAACATCTCTTTAAAATACCCCTGATTGCCACGATTCACGCCACGGAATACGGACGTTATAACGGACTGCACACCGACACCCAACGCTATATCGCCAGCAAAGAGGGGACCCTCGTTTATAATGCTTGGCGCGTTATCGTCTGTACCAGCTATATGCGTCATGAAGTCCATCGGGCCTTGGGCGCACCCTGGGATAAAATCGATGTGGTTTATAACGGTATTCGGGCCGAGAAAAAGCAAAGAGACCCTAACTTTGATTACCAAGCTTTTCGTCGTCAATATGCTGAAGATCACGAAAAAATCGTCTATTACGTCGGGCGCATGACCTTTGAAAAGGGGGTTTCGGTGTTACTTAACGCCGCCCCAAAAGTCCTCACCCAAACCGAGGCTAAAACTAAATTTGTTATTATCGGTGGCGGCAATACCGACAAACTCAAACAACAGGCCTGGCATCTCGGTATCTGGCATCATTGTTATTTTACGGGCTTTATGTCCGATGAAAACCTCGATCGCTTCCAAACCGTGGCCGATTGTGCCGTTTTTCCCAGTCTTTACGAACCTTTTGGTATTGTCGCCCTAGAAAGTTTCGCCGCTAGGGTTCCCGTGGTAGTTTCCGATACCTGCGGTTTTCCCGAAGTTGTCCGTCATGGACAAACGGGAATTGTCACCCGCGTCAATAATCCTGATTCCCTCGCTTGGGGCATTTTAGAGGTTTTAAATAATCCCGAATACGCTCAAAAATTAGTTAATAACGCCTATGAAGACCTAGAAAAACGCTTTCATTGGGCGAATTTAGCCCGTCAAACCGAGACAGTATATGGTTTGGTCGTCCAAGAACGACAACTGGTGGAATGGCGTTAATAGGGGATCAGTTTTTTGTCCGTCAGCCGTCAGTATTCGTTTCGCACCGGTAATTAAAGGTGATTTGCTCGGTGTTATCTCTGTTAGTGACATCCTCCATAAAGGTAACGCCGTCGAAAAGCCCCACAGTCTTGATTTAGAAGTATGGATTATCAAAACTTATCAGATGAACAATTCAAACGCCGTTTCGGTGTGTATAAACAAACATATAGAAAGATGGTAGAATCAGTAAAAAGTGTTGAAGCTGAATCTAATTCAGTATCTAAAAGGAGGCCGAAACCTAAACTATCTATAGAAGAACAAGTTTTAGTAACGTTAGAATATTGGCGAGAATATAGAACATATTTTCACATTGGTACAAGCTGGGAACTATCAGAATCAACTATATGTCGGATTGTAAATAAGACGGAAAAAATACTTTTACAATCGGGAAACTTCCGTTTAAAAGGAAAAAAAGCTTTACTCAATCAAGCAGAGATACCGGTCGTAACGGTAATGGATGTAACGGAAACTACCATTGAACGCCCCAAAAAGAAACAGAAAGATTTTTTGGGGGGTAAAAGAGGTTATCATACTTTAAAATCCGAATTAGTAGCTGATCAAAATACCGAGGAAATTATCTGTGTCTTTTGTGGGAAAGGTAGAGGTCATGATTTTAGTTTATTTAAAAAAAGTCGAGTCCGTTTTCATCCTTTAACTACCAGCATAGAAGACAATGGTTATCAGGGAATAGCTGCATACCATAGTAATAGTTATACACCGAAAAAGAAACCGAAAAATAGAAACTTAACAGAGTTAGAAAAAGAGTATAACAAGGCTTTAGCCAAAGAAAGGATTATCATTGAACATATAAATAGGAAACTCAAAATCTTTAAAATCTTATCCTGTAAATATCGGAATGGGAGCATCCCAGATATGTAATGAGTATAAATGCTGATGGCTAGGAAGAGGGAGATAGAGGATAATTAGCCCTAAACTAACCATACCAGATGTAGGCATCATGAATGCTCAAGAAGAACTGCAATTACAAGAACATCTGCAAGCTATCGGCAAAATCCTTGTCAGAAATACTCCTCAAGAACAGTTGAAAGACTTTGAAGCTATTGAATTGGCCGTTAGAGAACATCTGCTTACTACAGTCTCGCCGGCCATCAGCAGTATTTTTTTGCCGAAGCTACGCGAACAACGGCAGGTAGAACCCGAAAAATCAACAGTATCTTGGGAAAAGTAGAAATAACGGAACGGCAGTCCGAAAAACTAGCCCTAGAGAAAAATAGTCGCCTCAGCCCCTTTCTAGAGAAATGCTGTCTGCGGCTAGTGGCCAACGAATCCTTTGAGAATGCAGAAAAAGATATAGAAATGATGACAGGGATAAAAGTATCGGGAAGTAGTCAACACAGATTGGTACAAAGATACGAATTTGCTCCCGTCGAGGTGAAAGGGGCAGTGACCGCTTTAAGCATTGATGGGGGCTTGTCCCTAGTTTCTCTTTTTCTTTTTAGGGCGCGTAGCGTCCTTCAGGATCTGATAACTGAAAAATCCCCTATCCCCCAAGAACTAAAGGAAAGATAAAGTTATCGATCGCCCTCTGGAGCCAGTGTCAGAATAAAAGAAGGGAGATGACCAAGGAAAACCCATAACTCTCCATCTTTTTCCCGTCATCGCCCCTAAAATTTATTTGGTTCAGATTTATGCAAACTGCCAATCCTCCTCAAACGGAGAAAAAAGAGCGTCCCAGTGGCGATAAACGCTTCAAAGTCCTCGACATCACCATGAAGCGGGCAGGATATAATCAATCAGCCCTGATTGAAGTCCTGCACAAAGCTCAAGAAGCCTTTGGATTCCTAGAAGAAGATGTTCTCCTCTACGTTGCCCGGGCGCTAAAACTGCCCCTCAGTCACGTCTATGGGGTAGCAACCTTCTACCATCTCTTTTCCCTGAAACCGGCGGGAAAACACACCTGTATCATCTGTATGGGGACTGCTTGTTATGTCAAAGGCAGCGGCAAAATCCTCGAAGACATCGAAAACGCCTTTGATGTCAAAGTGGGAGAAACCACCGCCGATGGAGAAATTTCCCTAGTGTCGGCCCGTTGTATCGGGGCCTGTGGGATTGCGCCGGCTGTGGTCTTCGATGGAGTCGTGGCCCCTAAACAAGATTCGCAAACTGTCTTAGCAAAACTAAAGAGTTTCTCCCAGTAATTTTTCACTCTAGTGGATTGAGAAAAATATGGACTTACAAGAATTGTTGGCAGTGGCCGAAAAAGAAAAAGCTAGACAAAAAAGCATCCGCGTGCATTGTTGCACTTCCACCGGTTGCCAAGCTGCTAACTCCCTCCAAATCGAAAAAAACCTCGCCACTGCCGTCAAAGAGGCACACCTAGAGGATACAGTCGAAGTGGTCGGGGTCGGTTGTATGGGTTTTTGTGGTCGCGGTCCGTTGGTGGAAGTGGATCCCCAGGATCTCCTATACGAAGAAGTCACCCCAGAAAGTGCGGCCAGCATTATTGCAGCCTTAAACGGCGGCAAAACCGAGGTGCAATTAGGGGACTCAAAACATCCCTTTTTCTCCCATCAAGTCAAAATTGTCCGGGAAAATAGCGGTAAAATAGATCCCGATCGCATTGAGGAATATATCGCCGTCGGTGGCTATCAATCTCTCTACAAGGCCCTCTACGAGATGACTCCGGCCCAGGTGGTGGAGGAAATCAGCAAAAGCGGTTTGCGCGGCCGGGGCGGTGCGGGTTATCCCACTGGTTTAAAATGGGCGACGGTGGCTAAACAACCGGGTAAACAAAAATACGTTATCTGTAATGCCGATGAAGGGGATCCCGGGGCGTTTATGGACCGCAGCGTCTTAGAAAGTGACCCCCATTTAGTCCTGGAAGGAATGGCGATCGCTGCCTATGCCGTGGGGGCCGATCATGGTTATATCTATATTAGAGCCGAATATCCCCTAGCGATCGATCGTCTGCAAAAAGCGATTAATCAGGCCAAAAAATTCGGTTTAATGGGTTCCCAAGTCTTCGAGTCCACTTTCGATTTTAAGCTGGATATCCGCATCGGGGCGGGGGCTTTTGTCTGTGGAGAGGAAACCGCTCTCATCCATTCTATCGAAGGCGGCCGCGGCACTCCCCGCACCCGTCCCCCCTATCCGGCCCAATCGGGCCTCGATGGTTGTCCCACCCTGATTAATAACGTGGAGTCCTACGCTAATATCGCCGCTATTATCCGCGAGGGGGCCGCTTGGTATGCCAATATCGGTACTGCCAGCAGTAAAGGCACAAAAATCTTCGCTTTAACGGGAAAAATCCGCAATAATGGGCTGATTGAAGTGCCGATGGGTATTACTCTCCGGGAAATTGTCGAGGAGATGGGGGGTGGTATTCCCGATGGTCAGGTGAAAGCGGTACAAACCGGCGGCCCCTCCGGGGGTTGTATTCCCGCTAATTTACTCGATACTCCCGTGGATTACGAATCCTTAGCCAAACTCGGTTCGATGATGGGATCTGGGGGTATGGTGGTTATGGATGATACCACCAGCATGGTGGAAGTGGCGAAATTCTATATGGAATTCTGTCGCGAGGAGTCCTGTGGTAAATGTATCCCCTGTCGCACGGGAACAGTACAAATGTTTGAATTATTGGCCAAAATTATCGATCGAAAGGCCGATATTCACGACCTCGAAAACCTAGAACATCTCTGTCAAATGGTTAAAGAAACCAGTCTTTGCGGTCTTGGTCAAAGCGCCCCCAATCCGATTTTAAGTACCCTAAAGTATTTTAAGGAGGAATATCTGGCTCTGTTACAGGAAATCAAGCACCCCGTCTCTGTTTGAGATTGACATCCTCACCGCCGGGGCCGGACGGTGATGACCGGCAGATCAAACAAACTTAATTGAACGATCTTCGGATGGGTTGACGCTTCACAGGATGATGCTACCTTATCGGTAGTCTTACACTTTCCTCCACGTCCGTTTTTTGAGGTCTCCGATTGCCCACCGGCGACCTTGATATTAATTGCAGCGTTTACATCCCTATCATGAAAAGTCCCACAGAAAAGACATTCCCACTCACGGATATTTAACGCTTTTTTTCCGCCAATATTCCCACAACAGGAACACCTTTGAGACGTTGGCTCCCATCGGAAAATTATCCGAAAATCACGACCATATTTATCAGATTTTGCTGATAGCATATCTCGGAAAGAACGCCATCCTAAGTCTGATATGGCACGGGATAACTTACGATTTTTAACCATTCCCGATGTGTTTAAATCCTCTAAAATTATCGTTTGATTTTCACGAACAACTCTAGTGGATAGTTTATGCAAGAAATCAGTACGAGTGTCCTTAATCTTTGCGTGGATTTTAGCTACTCGTTTCCTAGCTTTTTCCCGTCGTTTACTTCCTTTCTGTTTTCTAGAAAGGTTTTTCTGTGCCTTTCTTAGTCGTTTTAATCGTTTCTTTAACGGTTTAGGAGCGTCTATCTTTTCCCCTGTTGAGAGGGTAGCAAAGGTAGCAATCCCTAGATCAATTCCCACTGACTCCCCATTATTAGGAAGTATTTCGGGCTGAACCTCGACGACAAAACTAAGAAAATAGCGATCCGCCGCGTCTTTAATCACGGTGACACTAGAAGGTTTAGAAGGTAATGGACGACTCCAAACGATTCTTAAATCACCGATTTTGGCTAAAGTAACGTGATATTGATTGATGGTAAAACCATTGTCAGTAAATCTTGCCGATTGTTTAGATTTACGTTTTTTAAACTTGGGAGGTTTGACTTTCTTTCCTTTTCTCTCTCCCTTGCAAGATGCAAAAAAGTTAGAATAGGCTGTCTCTAAGTCTCTCAAAGACTGTTGTAAAGGGATAGAAGAAACCTCGGTCAGCCAGACTTTTTCTGTCGTCTTTTTAATTTGAGTTAGTCTTTTAGATAACTCGGTATATTTTGGCTTTTTCTCTCCTTGTCGACAGAGTTCTTGACAGTAAGCTAAGGTATCGTTCCAGACAACGCGCACACACCCGAACAATTGAGACAAAAGCCTCTTTTGTTGGTCTGTTGGGTAAATACGGTATTGATACCTTGCTTTCATTGGGTTAAGATATGTGTGTCTGTATTTATTTTAACTAGGTCTGTCAATAATGCCAAGTCGGTTAGTAATCAGTGATCAGTAATCAGTAATCAGTAAAAAGACAGTAGGAAACTTCTAAGTACCTAAGCAAAATTAATTACACATATCTAACCACCTCTTGCCTCTTGTCTCTTGCCTCTTGCCTATCTTCACTAGGAAATTAATTTTGCACGACTACTTATTTAATACTGCACACTTAAAAACTCACATCTGATAACTGATAACTTACCCACTGATAACTGATAACTGATAACTGATAACTGAGAGGTGCGCCACTGGAAGTTCTTAAGTGCTACATTAAAAATCAGGAAAAGCCGTCGTAAAACGACGGGGTTTTAACCCAAATTTTCGATAACTCGCCCGAGGCCTAACAATGTTCGGCCTCGATCAATTTTTTCGGTTACGCGAAGTCTGGTGGGCTGCCGGGTTATCTTGGAGAGAGTTAGCAGTAGTCTCAGGAGACAATAGATTATGACTTGGCGCGGCTCAACCGATACAAAAGATCGCATTTTTGCAGCTTTAGTATATCTTTTACCCTTATATTCGGCGGCTTCCGACTTCGGTGACTCTATCTTCCGGCAAATCCCTTTTTTAAAAGAGGCCTTAGCAATAGTTTTAACTCCCTTAGCTTTTCTCTATAGTTCTCTGGGAAGCTTTGGCAGTTTAATTATCTTTTTCGTCCTCTTTTTCGCCGTGGTACGCAATCCCCGCATTAGTCATTTTATCCGGTTTAACACCATGCAGGCGATTTTAATCGATATTTTGGTGTATTTATTGGGATTGGTCTTAGGTTTCGTCGCTAGGGGTGGAGCGAATTTAGTGGTAGAAACTCTTTTTAACGTCGTCTTTTTAGGCGCATTTGCCGCCTGTGTTTACAGCATTATACAGTCGGTTATCGGCAAATACGCCGATATTCCCACAATTTCCGAGGCGGCCTATTCTCAAGTGGGAGGTTAGGTTAACTTGAGTTTGTCCCCTTTTTCGGCTACAGTCTCTCCAGAATCAATGCGTTCGCTGCCAGGCCACATCTATGAGTCCATTTAAACAGACGCTACGGGAACTCAACGCTCAGAAGGGGAAAATAGCCGCTTCTGTGGGCAGAAAAACTCCTAAACGAGTTAATCGTTGGTTTAAATGGCTTTCTCCCGGTCTTTTTGTCAAACGCTGGCTTTTAATCAGTTTAACCGGCGTTTTTCTCACCTCCTTCGGTTTGGCTATTTGGGTAAAATTAACCCCAGTTAATCGCTTTTTAGAGTTTGTTTCCCAAGCATTAGAAACGATCGCCCGTTTGGTCCCTAATTCTGTTTCTGGGCCGCTGGCGGTTTTGTTGGGTGTCTTTTTGTTATTCTGGGGTCAGAGTCGCACCGTGGAAACGATTACAGAAGCACTACAACCGGACGCATCGGAGGAATTAGTTGATCTCCTACGCACCCATCGTCGTCTCCATCGCGGCCCGAAAATTGTGGCCATCGGTGGCGGTACGGGTTTATCGACGCTTTTACGCGGTTTAAAACAGTATAGTTCTAATATCACCGCTATTGTCACTGTAGCTGATGATGGCGGTTCTTCGGGCCGATTACGTCGGGAAATGGGCATTTTACCCCCGGGGGATATTCGCAATTGTATCGCCGCTTTAGCCGATGAGGAAAAGTTATTAACGGAATTGTTTCAATATCGCTTTCATGCCGGGGATGGTTTATCGGGCCACAGTTTTGGTAATTTATTTATCAGCGCTATGACCGAGATTACCGGCGATCTGGAACAGGCGATCGATGCTAGTGCCAAAGTTTTGGCAATTCGCGGTAAAGTGCTACCTGCTACCCTTACCGATGTTAGTCTCTGGGCTAAGTTAGCCGATGGGCGCATTATTGAGGGAGAATCGAAGATAACCGAAGCTATGGGCCAAATTCGTCAGATTGGCTGTCATCCTGCCGATCCCGTCGCTTTACCGGCGGCTTTAGCGGCGATCAGGGATGCAGATTATATTATCATCGGGCCGGGTAGTCTTTATACCAGTATTATCCCTAATTTGTTGGTTCCCGCCATTCGTCAGGCCCTGGCACAGGTGACAGTCCCCCGTGTCTATGTTTGTAATATTATGACCCAGCCGGGGGAAACGGATAATTATTCGGTGGCTGATCATCTGCGCGCAATTGAAGGAGTCTGTGAAGAACGCATCTTTGATGCGGTTTTGGCCCAAAGAACTGCACCATCGCCCCAATCTCTGCAATTATACGCCCAAGAGCATAGTCATCCTGTGTTTTTAGATCGCGAGGAGGTGGGGAAAATGGGTTATCGCATTGTTTTAGCGAATGTAATGGCAGAAGATGAAGTTACTGGCAAAGTTAGTCACGATCCCCAACGTTTAGCCCGAGTTTTATGGCGTTGGTATGCTAAAAAGTGAAACAATGCCTACTTTTCTGTTTTGCTTACGGCAGTTATCTTAATGGTGAGAGTCGTCAGTTATCAGTTATCAGTTATTAGGTTTGAGTTTTTAGTTGTGAGTTTTCAGTTCACTGTTTACTGTTTACTGTTCAATGAAAAAATCTCCCCCCAGGTGCATCTCACATTTACAGGAATACCGACAATCAGCAATTATCAGTGACTCTTAAATGATTACATATATAGCGTTTTTCAGTCTGCTGAGGTACAAAAGTTATGGTTTTTAGGCAAAAGGCAAGAGGCAAAAGTCAAAAGGGAAGAAAAATAGGTGTACCTCACTAGCTTAGGAAACGCTATATATCAGCAGCTGCCTGTAAGCATCCCACCGAAAAACTAATGCGCTCCAGGGTTTGAGGAGCAGAAACCCTCAAAAGCTGGGATTGAGTCATAGAATCGGAAGTAATGCTCAATTTTAGCCGAGAGTTTCCCCGTAAAAATCCCAATTGGTAGATTTACAAAAATGAGATGCACCCGATGGGAGCGTCAACTAAACTATGGTCTGAATTAACACAAAAGGTTGCACGATTAGTGTATTAAAAAGGTTATCGGGATGGGAATTCCAATCGCTTAACTGCTCTTGTGTCGGTTTTTCCAGTAGTTTTTCCCCGATCCAATTCTGCACTTGAGCAACCTGATCACCGGCGATCGCTTCTGCCACTTCGATTAAATTGAGGGAATCGGAAACTAGGATCAGCGCATCCCTTTGAGCATGGGGGATCAAGTCACTCCACTCCACTTCGGCTAATTCCTCTAATAACTGCTCGTGAATATTACCCATACTGTCAATCCTTGCGAAAAAGCTCGCTCAATAACGAATTAGCCCCTTCTTCTAGCATACAGGCAAAGGGACGACCGATTTCCCCATCTATAGTAATGTTAAGCTAAAATATAACGAACGTTCGATATTAAACTTATGCCTAAGATAGTAGATGTAGAACAATACCGAAAAGAACTCCTCTTAAAAAGTGCCGAACTCTTTGCCGAGAAAGGCTATGCTAACATGACGACGAGAGAATTAGCGCAAGGATTGGGAGTGTCCACGGGAACGCTGTACCACTACTTTCCCAGTAAAGCGGCACTTTTCGAGCAATTAGTCGAGGAGATGTGCCGGCAGGATGTTTTATTAGCTAAAGTCGAGATCGATCGAGGAAAAACCCTGACAGAAAAGCTAAAAATTCTCGGAAAATTTATGACTAATCGCGAGGATTCCTGCATCAAACAATTATTCTTATGGATTGATTATTCTCAATACCAAGGACGAGAAGAACTGCGTCGTAGTCAATTTTTTGAGCGCGTTGATTGCCGCTATCATCAGGCAGTAATCGAGATTTTAGGTATTAGCGATCCGAGTGTAGCTTGGTTAGTTGTCAGCGTTATTAATGGACTGATATTAGAGCGCCTGTGGTGCAATGAACAGATTGTGATCGATGAACAAATGGAATTATTAGGTAAAATTCTTACTACTTATTTGCAGAAAAACTGTTAACCCGCAACAATCACTTATTAACTAAAAAAATATGAAAGGTAAAACTTTTGTGAAACCAAATCAAAAGTTAATGATCGGGTTAATAGTATTAGGCACAGGATTATTAGGAATAACCACCTTTTATAGTCTTTCCCAATTCGCCAGCAAACCCGAAACCAAAACCCCTGTAATTGCGTCACCCGTACCGCAAAAAATCACCGCTTTAGGCAGAATTGAACCGAGGACAGAAATTATCAGCATATCTGCCCCGATGTTGCTTGATTCCGATCGAGTCATGCAATTATTAGTCGATGAAGGAGATAGCGTCAAAACGGGACAAATAATCGCCATTCTCGAAAGTCAGGAAAGATTAGAGGATAACCTGCGACAGGCACAAGAACAGGTGAAAGTAGCCGCAGCCAAACTAGAACAGGTGAAAGCTGGGGCAAAAGTCGGCGAAATCGATGCTAATGCCGCTAACGTGCGAAAAATCGAGGCACAATGGGTAGGGGATCAAGCAAACCAACGGACAACTATCCAAAGATTAACAGCGCAATTAGAAGGGGATATAGCCGCCCAAAAAGCGACAATTGGCAAATTAGAAGCAGAATATCGCAATGCCAAAGCTGAATTCGATCGCTACGAAAAACTCTATCAAGAAGGGGCAATTTCCGCCTCTAGTTTTGATAGTAAAAGACTAAATTTAGAAACCAGTAATCAACAACTCACAGAAGCAAAAGTTACCCTAGAGAGAATTGAAAGCACCGGTAAACAAGAGATACAAGAAGCCAAGACTACCCTAGTCCGGATTGAATCCACCGGTCAACAGCAGCTCAAAGAGGCCAGATCCACTTTAAATCAAGTCTCGGAAGTGCGGGGAGTCGATGTGCAGGCAGCCCAAGCGGAGGTAAATGCTGCCCTAGTTGCCGTTAAAAAAGCCCAAACCGAGTTAAATCAGGCCTATATTCGATCGCCAATTACCGGCAAAGTGATTAAAGTCAATACCCGTATCGGGGAACAAATCAGCGATCAAGGAATTGTTGACCTTGCTGAAACCGAGCGCATGGAAGTAATTGCCGAAATCTATCAAAGCGATATCGGGAAAATTCGCTCTGGACAAACTGCCACGATTACCGGATCGGCGTTTAAGGGCGAAGTTAGCGGAAAAGTGCGCTTAATTGCTTTAAAAGTTGACCAACAAAATATCTTCAGCAATCAACCGGGAGAAAACTTTGATCGCAAAGTTATCTCTGTCCGCATTGCCTTAGATCGCAAAAACAGTGAAAAAGTGGCAGGTTTAACCAATTCCCAAGTAACTGTAACTATCAATGAGTAGGTTTTCCATGAAACTAACCCATCTATTCAAAAAAACGCCCCTATCTTGGTTACAGGTGACGCGAGAGAAAACCCGTTTGATCGTGGCTATTGCCGGGATTGCCTTTGCTGACTTCTTAATTTTCACACAGTTGGGGTTTCGGGATGCCTTATTTGATGCTTCCGTTAAACCCCATTATGTCCTCGATGCGGATTTAGTCCTGATTAACCCCCAATTCGACACCCTCTTTGCTGTGAAAAGTTTCTCACGCGATCGCTTGTACCAAGCTCAAAGAGTCGAGGGCATTCAATCTTTAGCCTCAGTTTATATTGCTTCGGCCCAGTGGCGCAATCCCGAAACTGCCCTAGAAAGAACTACTTTAGTCTTTGGTTTTGATCCCAGTCAACGGGTTTTTACCCTCCCGGAAGTCAATCAAAAATCTAGTGATCTAAAGATGTTAAATCGCGTCTTGTACGATCAAGCAGGAAGACCAGAATTCGGTCCAATTGCCGATTTACTCCAGAAAAACCCCGATTTGACAGTTCAGTTAAATAAAAAAGAGGTACAGGTAGCGGGAATTTTTACCCTTGGTGCCTCCTTTGCTGCCGATAGTAACGTCATTAGCAGTGATTCTACCTTTTTAAGGCTCTTTCCCGAACGTCAACCCCACGAAATCGATATAGGACTGGTGAAACTGCAAGCGGGGGCAAATATCGAAGCAGTTAAGGTCAATTTACAGGCACTTTTTCCTAAAAATGAAGTAATTGTCCTTACTTTAAAAGAATTTGCTGAAAGGGAAAAAACCTATTGGGCAAATGGTACAGCCATTGGTTTTATCTTTGGTTTAGGTACAGTAGTCGGTTTTATCGTCGGTATCGTCATTGTCTATCAGATTCTCTATTCCGATGTCACCGATCACTTACCCGAATACGCTACCCTAAAAGCTATGGGTTACGGTGATTGGTATTTAGTCGGGGTTTTGATGCAAGAGGCCTTATTACTAGCGGTTTTGGGGTATATACCCGGCTTTATCGTCTCTCTCGGTGTTTATAATCTCGCTTCCTCCGCTACACTTTTACCGATAGTGATGACTACCGCTAGGGCGATCGAAGTTTTAATCCTAACAGTTATTATGTGTATTGCCTCTGGAATTGTCGCCATGGGGAAATTAAGGACAGCAGATCCAGCCGATATTTTTTAAACTATCAAGGGTGAAATAATGCCGATTTTTCAAAAAGAGCGAGAATTAGTCGATTTTAGCCCTAATGAACCCGTAATTGCTATTAAAGGCTTAAATCACTATTTTGGCACGGGGGAATTAAAAAAACAGGTTTTATACGATATCGATCTGGAAATTAAAGCGGGGGAAGTAGTGATTATGACTGGTCCTTCGGGATCGGGGAAAACTACTTTATTGAGTTTAATGGGAGGTTTGCGATCGGCACAAGCGGGCAGTTTAAAAATTCTCGGCCAAGAAATGTTAGGAATTAGTAAGGGCAAAATGCTGAAAATTCGCCGACAAATTGGCTATATTTTTCAAGCACATAATTTACTAAAATTCCTGACAGCGAAACAAAACGTTAGGATGTCTTTGGAACTGCACGAGGAGTTTTTAGAACAAGATCTCGATCAAAAAGCCACGGCAATTTTGGAATCGGTGGGTTTAGGGGACCGCGTTGATTATTATCCCCACGATCTATCGGGGGGACAAAAACAACGGGTTGCGATCGCTCGCGCCCTCGTCAGTCATCCCAAATTAGTCCTCGCCGATGAACCGACCGCGGCCTTAGATAAACAATCCGGGCGCGATGTGGTGGAAATCATGCAGAAATTGGCAAAAGAACAAGGTTGCACGATTTTACTCGTCACCCACGATAACCGGATTCTCGACATCGCTGATCGCATTGTCAACATGGAGGATGGTCGTTTAGGCGATTAACCGCCCAAAAATTACTTGCCAAAAATCGGCCTTTCATGTTAGACTAAGATAATGTCATCGTGGAGAGGTGGCAGAGTGGTCGAATGCGGCAGATTGCTAATCTGTTGTACGAATCGTAAGACCGTACCGAGGGTTCGAATCCCTCCCTCTCCGTATTCTTTCGTTAGGTTCGATAACTGCTCGCCATGATTATTTCTGCTCCGTATATAGTCCGGCGGTATTGACCCCCTCACTTGCCCCGACGGAATGGAGATTCTCAAACCGGTAGAGGGTGAAATATTGGCAATTTGGGCGGAAAAAATGGCAACGGCCACGGTAATTGCCGTGCGCTGTGTCCAGCGTACCGCCACAGGTCTCTAAGGCTTCGGCTGGGGTTTTTCTTCTTTCGGCTTCACATTAAAATAAGCCTCCATTACCTGACGTACCATAGGTGCGGCCACTTTACCGCCACCACCGCCGGAATGTTCCGCAAAGGCGACCACGACAATTTCGGGCTTGTCGAAGGGTTTACCCTGAGCTACGTCGAAGGGTTTACCCTGAGCTACGTCGAAGGGGGCGAAAGCTCCAAACCAAGCGTGGGACTTGCCTGGAGGTGCTTCTGCTGTGCCGCTTTTGCCCGCCACAGGCGGTAAAGCGGGGTCTGATAGGGCCCGACCCGTTCCTTCCGCTACCACGGCTCTCAGGGACTTTCTCAGGGTGTCTAGGGTGCTAGGTTTCATGTTCAAAGACTTGCGCCATTCCTTAACATCCCGGGCATCCTGTAAAAGGTGCGGTTTCACCAAAAAACCGCCGTTAGCGGGGACGGCAAACATCACGGCTACCTGTAGGGGAGTCGCTAGGGTAAATCCTTGACCGATCGACATATTAATCGTATCCCCCACGGACCAATCCCAGTTTTTAAAATTACGCAGTTTCCAATCGCGATCGGCAATTAACCCCGGGGTTTCTTCCGCTAATTCTATCCCGGTTTTCTGACCGAAACCGTAGCGCCGAGCCATGGCAATTAAAGCCGGCCCCCCCACTCCGCGACCAATTTGACCGTGAAAAGTGTTACTACTCATGGCCATGGCCCGGACAAAACCCATCGGACCAAAACCGGCGCGATTCCATTCCCCGAAAGCTGTCCCCCCCACATAAAGGGCGGCAAAGGTATTTAAGACCGTATTGGGGGGAAATTTACCCGATTCCATGCCGGCAGTGGCAGTGACGACTTTAAAGGTGGAAGCGGGGGGGAATCCTTGCAGAGCGCGGTTAACAAACGGGTTGCCCTCCGCTTGTAGTTTTTTCCAAGTGGCGGTGGTAATTGGGGCCGAGAAAACATTGGGATCAAAACTAGGATAACTGACCATGGCCCGCACGGAACCATCCCGGGGATCGATCGCCACGATCGCACCTTTGCGTTTTCCTAAAGCGGCCTCGGCGGCTTTTTGGAGTTTTAAATCTAGTGTCAGGGTGACATCTTGCCCGGGTTTAGCAATTTTTTGTCCGAGAATTTGGATTACCTGTCCCGATCCGTTGACCTCTAACTGCATTCCCCCCCATTCTCCCCGCAATTTTGACTCGTAGGCGGCTTCTACACCCATTTTACCGACGACATCTCCCAATCGGTAGCCCTGTCGTCTTTTGGCTTGATATTCCTCCGGGGTTAGTTCCCCAGTATAACCGAGAATATGCGCCCCGATTTTACCATTGGGATAGTAGCGCACTGATTCCACGTCCACTTCAATGCCGGTTAATTCGTCTTTGTATTCCTCTAGGGCGATAATTTGGGAGGGAGTTAAACCCCTAGCGATCCGGATCAGGGTGGAGGGGTTTTCGTCCGCTTCGTTAATGCGTTTTTCTAGATCGCTTCTGGGAATTGCTAAAATACTGGCTAAACGGTCAAGATTGAGTTTTTGGGCGGGATTACGCTGGGATTTTGGCCAAATATAGGCCGCATGGGTTAAGCGGGCCGTAGCCAAAACTTTGCCATTGCGATCGAATAAGTTGCCCCGGACTGGGGGTTTGGGAATAATGCGAATCCGGTTATTTTCTGCCCTTTCTCGGTTAATTTGTCCTTGCTGCAGTTGTAAATAGGCCAATCGTGAGCCGACTCCTCCTAGCAGGACAATGCTAATTAATCCCATAATTAGCCATGACTGACGCTGACGACCGACTAGACGCTCCTTATCTTTGATTTTATTCTGTAATTTATTCGGCGCTGGCCGCGTCGGCGCGGTGAGCGTTTTTTTCCGTTTCAGTTTGACTTTGGTTTTTGAGAGGAGTCCGCTATTACGCATTTGCTTAAAGTTAAAAATTTAAAAGTTATTAGGGCAGTTATCAGTTATCAGTTATCAGTTATCAGTTATCAGTCATCAATCATCAGTTATGAGATTTGAGTTTTAAGTAAGAAGTATTAAGTGAGTAGTTTTAAATAGCACTTGCCTGATGTCTTTTCACTGATCACTGGTTACTGATCACTGGTTACTGAAAAGGACGCAATACTAGGTGATTTAGCTCCTCTGTTTACTAAAGTTAAGGGAATCAGTAACATATCTTAACAAAATAGCAGTAAATGCTCCGATAAATTTTAACTTTTGTTAACTTGCCTTGATTTTTCAAAAATACTCAGCAAGAATCTGTCAGAGAGCTTTGATAGGAATTGCTAATAGTTCCGATTAAAAGTTCTGTAGTCCCTCTCCTGTTATCTACTGCCGACATGATGTTAGAAGCTTTTGTCCTTTCCCCCCGCTACTCTCTCGATGCAGCCAATTGGTTAGAAGGAATCGATCCTTCCCGTCATTACTGGTTATGGGTGAATGGAGATCCACAGCTGCCGGTGATTATCCCCGGTTTGATAGTTTCTAGCATAGAGGAATTAAGAACAGTTATCGGTCAGTTTCGATCACTACAGCCCGGAGAAAGCCTAAAATTAACAAGAATCGTCGGCAGCTGCAAGATTCATTGTGTGAGCAGTAATTGTTATGCGATCGAAGCAAGGGTGGACAGCGCTCTAGTCTGGCATTTATTCGATCGCGAAACCATGGAAAGTCTCCTCATGGCTGCCCATCCCGATTGGCTCCCCGGGGAAAAAGATCTAGAATTGGGCAGAAAAGCTTTAATGCGCTCCTTGAATCAACCCGTGTACGTTCCCTAGGCAAATTGGCGCAAATTGATTAATTCTCGGGGAGAAGCCAAGAGTTTTACCTCCACAGCGGCAATTTCTCCCGAATTAGTTAGTTGAAATTGCCAGCGCACATTGACTTTAAACAAAGGGGTTTGTACTTGGCCGGTGATGGTAATCCGGGTGGATTGATCATCTAGGGTTTCTAAGCTTCCCTGACTGGGAAAAGCGGTTAATCCTGGCGCTTCTTCACGGAGATAATTAGCGATCGCCTGTCGGCCGCGCACTCCCTCCTCGAAAGGTGCGATTAAAATGCCATCTTCGGCGAATAATCTGGCAGTTTCGGCAAATTCGCCCGCGTTTAGCCTTTGAAAATAGCGGTAGATAATTGGTTCCGTGATACCAGCGATCGAGATTTGGGGACAGGAAACTGGCGCAGACATATAGTTAAGAGTCTTTTGTCAAGTATTTCTTAACCCAATGTAACATTATCCCTGCTCAAAATGTAATCACACTGCGGATAGAATCTCCTTGTCGCATCAGGTCAAAGGCCTCGTTAATTCTTGCCAGAGGCAAAACATGGGTGATTAAATCATCGATGTTAATCTTGCCCTCCATGTACCAATCGACTATTTTAGGTACATCTGTACGGCCTCTCGCCCCACCAAAAGCCGTACCTTTCCAGACCCGTCCGGTGACTAATTGAAAAGGACGGGTACTAATTTCTTGGCCGGCCCCGGCTACACCGATAATAGTGGCAACACCCCAACCTTTATGGCAACATTCCAAAGCTTGACGCATAATCTGGACATTGCCGATACACTCAAAACTATAATCGGCCCCACCTTTAGTTAAATCCACCAGATAGGCCACTAAATCCCCCTCGATTTCTTGGGGATTAACAAAATGAGTCATCCCGAATTTGGTCGCTAAAGCTTGTTTCTGGGGATTGATATCGACCCCGACAATCATATCGGCCCCCACCAAGCGGGCCCCTTGAATAACGTTTAAACCGATACCTCCCAGACCAAAAACCACCACTTTTGCCCCCGGTTCCACTTTAGCGGTATTAATCACCGCACCGATACCTGTAGTGACTCCGCAGCCGATATAACAGACTTTTTCAAAGGGAGCATCGGGGCGAATCTTAGCTAGGGAAATCTCCGGCAGCACGGTATAGTTAGAAAAGGTCGAGGTTCCCATGTAGTGATAAAGAGGCTGACCATCGAGGGAAAAACGACTGGTTCCATCTGGCATTACTCCCCGACCTTGGGTAAGACGAATCGCTTGACAGAGATTGGTTTTAAAGCTGAGACAGTATTCGCACTGACGACATTCGGGAATGTATAGGGGAATCACATGATCGCCTACTTTCAGGCTAGTCACACCCTTTCCCACTTCTACCACGATTCCTGCCCCTTCATGGCCTAAAATTGAGGGAAATAAACCTTCGGGATCGGACCCGGAGAGAGTATAGGCATCGGTGTGACAAACTCCCGTGGCTTTGATTTCTACTAACACTTCCCCTGCTTGCGGTGCTGCTAATTGTACCGTTTCAATAGTTAGGGGTTTTCCCGCTTCTAGGGCAACTGCCGCTCGAACATCCATAGGCTAAAAGGAATAGGTTTTTTCTGGTAGAATACCATTAAACTAGGTTATTATAGCTAATAAATAACAATTATCATGATTATTTCGGCTTTTCTTTACTATCTCACCCTGATTTGTCCTGAAAAGCTCAAAAGTACGAGAGTTTTTGTCTAGAATTGCCTAGTCTGAGAGCGGGAAATCATGGCTACAGCAGAGAGCAGCAGGAAAATCCTTCCTAGAACTGAATTTTAGCGATTTAGGTTGTCCTAACCAACTCGTTCTCTGCTATACATATCATACTAAATCTGGTTATTAAAGACTGATTATCTATTGCTCCTTTTGCTTTTTGCCTGTCCTGATATGTAGCCCATACTCAACGGATTTAGTATGATTTAGAGCAGTTAATACTATCAGTAACCGATATTTTGCTTGGTTAAATTAAAAATAGCAAATTACCATTAACGTAAGTGTTAATTAAAGAGGTAAATATGGTTCAAATTTTACAAGCAAAAGAAGTCACTCTCAGAGATTTAATTAATCATTTTCAACTAGAGTTTGTAGAAGATGAGCATTTTTTTGGGGAATGGCAGCAAGACCTAAAAGCAATCTCTGAACAGGAAAAAGAATTGTTAGATAAAATCAAAACAGGTTATTTTAACTTATTAAATTATCCTCCCTTTTTAGAAACTTCGGTGAGGATGACGGTTTTAGATTTATTATTATTTATTGGTAACTTTTATCTATTTCCCTTTCAGATTAAAGCGGAAGAGTCTGTTGAAATCATTACAGAAGAGCAAGATTTAATAATTAAAGGAAGGTTAGATACTTTAATTCTAAAAGAGCAATTATGGGTAATGATTATTGAATCAAAACGGGTTATTTATTCCGTTGAAGTAGGTTTACCGCAATTATTAGCTTATTTAATAGTCAATCCTCATCCAAACCGTCCTAATTATGGAATGTTGACCAATGGTTCCGAGTTTTTATTTGTTAAATTATTATGGGACGGTAAACCTTTATACGGAACCTCTCGTTTATTTGCCATGAGAAATCCGGGGGATTTATATGAAGTTCTCAAAATCCTGAAACATCTCTGTCAGTCTAGCGAGGGGGTGGAATGAACCACAGAGACACAAAGGACACAAAGATCGATCGCTTCTATGGTAAGTTAAGCTGGTCGCAACGCGCTCGCTACGCGAGATCACACAGAACCTAGAAGAGCCTGGATTAGAGGAGATTCAGCTAATCTAAGGATGGGTGGTTAAGAATTTTTTCGGCTTTTCTTGATTATTTCAGCCTGATTTATCCTGACAAGCTCAAAAATACAAGAGTTTTTGTCTAGAATTGCCCGGCCTGAGAGGGGAATGATAAAGTTAGATAAGAAAATTAAAGATGGTGTGATTAAAGTGAAATTTGCTGCTAGTACCTATTTTTCCCTGCTGCGCCATTGTGCCGTTCCTTTGTTGTCGATCGCTACTTTTACGCCAATTCTCCTAACTTATTTAGCCAAGGAAAAACCAGAAACCCCGCAACCGCAGGCAAATCTAGAGACTGCTGCCTCCCCTGCTCCTATTATCCCATCTCCGATCGCCCCCTTAACCGCGCCATCACCGAAACTATCCCCCTCTCCCCAATCTTCCCCCTTGGCACCGAAAAAATTAGCACCATCGGTTCAAACTTCCCCTAATACTTCCCCTAATACTGCCCCCGCTGCCGCGGTTAAACCGGTAACTAGACAACCCTTATTGGTTCCCGCTAATTATACGCCGCCGGTCCTAGAAATTCGCGTGGCGATCAAAAGGGATGTGGCCAGTGTTTTGATTGGAGTTAACGGACCTGCGGTGATCACCGATCGCCAAGGTCGTGGTTTAAAAACGATTGCCACTAACGAGGGTTTACCGGTCATTCCAGATGCCAAGGGCTTAAAAATGGGCGATTTATCGCTGCCAGAGGTGATTTTTGTGCAGCCCACCAGTGCCGATGGTTTAGTTTATGTGGATGATAGTTGGTATCGGGGCAAAGTGCTGCTGGTTGCTCAAGGCGATCGCTTGTTAGTGGTCAATCATGTTAATTTAGAGGCCTATCTCTATAGTGTAGTGGGTAGTGAAATGCACTCCACTGCGCCAATGCACGCTTTAAAGGCACAGGCGATCGCCGCCCGTTCCTATGCCCTAGTACATATAATCCGCCCCGCTAATGCTTGGTTTCATCTGGGCAATACCCAGCGCTGGCAGGTATATAAAGGCATTCGCTCGGAGTATCAATCGACTCACCAGGCGGTTAATGCCACTGCTGGGCAGATTCTCAGCTATAAAGGGGGTGTGGTCGAGTCTCTTTATGCTGCCACCGATGAAATTGTCGCTTGGGCCCACGGTGGTCGCGGTATGAGTCAAACTGGGGCTTATAAATTAGCGGAAAAAGGCCTAGATTATCAACAAATTCTCGGTAATTATTATCCCGGAGTTGGTTTAGCCCGTCTAGTTCTACAAAATTAGATTGATAGGCTTTCTCGACTGAAAACTCAAATCTGATAACTGATAACTGATCACTGATAACTGAAATGCCGACCATAGCAGATTTCTAGTAACTGTATTACAATAAACTTTCAAAATGCTATAGCAGTAAATCTCTCTATGAATAGCCCCTTTCTTGACTACCTCAACGGTCCAAAGCATCCCGTCCTCGTCTTTGATGGGGCGATGGGAACTTCCCTACAAAGCCAAAATCTGACGGCCGAGGACTTTGGTGGGGCAGAATACGAAGGTTGTAACGAGTATCTTGTCCATACTAAACCTAGCGCCGTAGCGAAAGTCCACGAAGCCTTTTTAGCCGTGGGTGCGGATGTGATTGAAACCGACACCTTTGGGGGAACCTCGATAGTTTTAGCCGAGTACGATTTAGCCGACCAAGCCTATTATCTCAACAAAACCGCCGCCGAACTGGCCAAGGCTTGCGCTAATAAATACTCTACCCCCGAAAAACCCCGTTTTGTGGCGGGTTCCATGGGGCCGGGGACAAAACTGCCCACTTTGGGTCATATTGACTTTGATACCCTCAAAAATGCCTATGTGGAACAGGTAGAGGGCCTGTACGATGGCGGGGCAGATTTATTATTAGTAGAAACCTGTCAGGATGTCCTGCAAATTAAAGCGGCTTTAAATGCTATTGAAGAAGTATTTCAGAAAAAAGGTCAACGATTGCCCCTGATGGTTTCGGTGACGATGGAAACCATGGGAACGATGTTAGTAGGAACGGAAATTAACGCCGTTGTCTCTATTTTACAACCCTATAAAATCGATATTTTGGGACTTAACTGCGCCACTGGTCCAGATTTAATGAAACCCCATATTAAATATCTCTCGGAAAATTCCCCTTTTATTGTTTCTTGTATTCCTAACGCTGGTTTACCAGAAAATGTCGGCGGTCAAGCGCACTATCGCCTCACTCCCGTAGAATTAAAAATGGCTTTAATGCACTTTATCGAAGATTTGGGAGTACAAATTATCGGCGGTTGTTGTGGTACTCGTCCCGACCATATTCAAGCTTTAGCGGAACTAAGTCAGGGTTTAACTCCGAAATCTCGTCATTATCATTATGAACCCTCCGCCGCTTCTATTTATAGTACCCAACCCTATATTCAAGATAATTCTTTCCTGATTGTCGGGGAAAAATTAAACGCCAGTGGTTCTAAAAAATGTCGGGAACTGCTCAATGTTGAAGACTGGGATAGTTTAGTATCGATGGCGAAAGCTCAGGTAAAAGAAGGAGCGCATATTCTCGATGTCAACGTCGATTATGTGGGCCGGGATGGGGTGCGCGATATGCACCAATTAGCCTCTCGTTTAGTTAATAATGTCACCCTACCTTTAATGTTAGATTCCACCGAATGGGAAAAAATGGAAGCGGGGTTAAAAGTAGCGGGGGGTAAATGTATCCTCAACTCTACTAACTACGAAGACGGGGAATCGCGTTTTTATCAAGTCTTGGATTTAGCGAAAAAATACGGCGCGGGGGTAGTAATTGGAACCATTGATGAAGAAGGAATGGGCCGCACGGCCGAGAAAAAATTCCAGATAGCTAAACGGGCCTATTATGCAGCGATAGAATACGGAATTAATCCCTACGAAATCTTTTTTGATCCTCTAGCTTTACCGATTTCTACCGGTATCGAAGAAGACCGAGAAAATGGCAAGGCTACTATCGAAGCAATGCGTCGAATTCGCCAAGAACTGCCCGAATGTCATATTCTTTTAGGTGTGTCTAATATCTCTTTTGGGTTGAATCCGGCAGCGCGTCAGGTATTAAATTCTGTCTTCCTCCACGAAGCGATGCAGGTGGGTATGGATGGCGCAATCGTCAGCGCTAATAAGATTCTTCCTCTGGCAAAAATTGAACCAGAATATCAGCAAGTTTGTCGGGATTTAATCTATGATAATCGTCGTTTTGATGGCGATATATGTGTTTATGATCCCCTGACCAAATTAACCGAATTATTTGCGGGGAAAACTACTAAAAAAGACCCCTCTAGTAATGCTAATTTACCCGTGGAGGAACGCTTAAAACAGCATATTATTGATGGGGAAAGATTGGGACTGGAAGAGGCTTTAAAGCAAGCTTTACAGGACTATCCACCCCTAGATATTATTAATATTTTCCTCCTGGATGGGATGAAGGTAGTGGGTGAATTATTTGGTTCGGGGCAAATGCAGTTACCTTTTGTTCTCCAATCTGCCCAAACTATGAAAGCGGCCGTTGCCTTTTTAGAACCCTTTATGGAGAAAAAAGAGGGGGATAATAATGCCAAAGGGACTTTTATTATCGCAACGGTTAAAGGGGATGTTCACGATATTGGTAAAAATCTAGTTGATATTATCTTGACCAATAACGGCTATAGGGTGATTAACTTGGGCATTAAACAACCGGTGGAAAATATCATCGAAGCCTACAAAGAACATAAAGCCGATTGTATCGCCATGAGCGGTTTATTGGTGAAATCGACGGCTTTTATGAAGGAAAATCTAGAGGTTTTTAATGAAAAAGGAATCACTGTTCCTGTGATCCTTGGCGGGGCAGCTTTAACTCCCAAATTTGTCCATGATGACTGCCAAAAAACCTACAAGGGACAGGTTATCTATGGAAAAGATGCCTTCTCTGACCTGCATTTTATGGATAAATTAATGCCCGCTAAAGCTGGGGGTCAATGGGATGATAGTAAAGGCTTTTTAGCGGAGTTTGCCGAGGCAGAAAAAACCCCGGTTGTCGCAGAAGAATTAGAGGTTAATCCCGATACTATTTTTACCGATGGAACCCTAGACAAAGAATTAGTTATTGATACCCGTCGCTCGGAAGCGGTGGAAGTTGATATTCCCCGACCAACACCGCCCTTCTGGGGTACTAAAATATTAACAGCAGCAGAAATTCCCATCGAGGAGGTTTTCTGGTATTTGGACCTACAAGCTTTATTTGTCGGTCAATGGCAATTCCGCAAACCCAAAAGTCAATCTAAGCAAGAATACGACCAGTTTTTACAGGAAAAAGTTCATCCAATTCTGACAGCATGGAAAGAGAAAATTGTCAAGGAAAATTTACTAAACCCCACATTAATTTATGGTTATTTTCCCTGTCAGTCGTCCGGTAATTCCCTGTTAATTTACGATCCCGAATCGATACAAGCAGGCGAAAAACCCGAAAATCTGCAACCGATCGCCATTTTTGAGTTTCCTCGCCAGAAATCCGGTCGTCGTCTTTGTATTGCTGACTTTTTCGCCCCGCAGGAATCCGGTATTATCGATGTTTTCCCGATGCAAGCGGTGACGGTGGGGGAAATCGCCACGGAATACGCTAAATCTCTCTTTGATGCCAACGAATATACGGAATACCTCTATTATCACGGCATGGCTGTCCAAACCGCCGAAGCCATGGCCGAATGGACCCACACCCGCATCCGTCGCGAGTTAGGTTTTGCAGAGTTCGATCCCGATAATATCCGCGATATACTACAACAGCGTTACCAGGGTTCTCGCTATAGTTTCGGCTATCCCGCTTGTCCTAAT
Organism: Microcystis aeruginosa NIES-2549; assembly: GCF_000981785.2. Lineage (NCBI taxonomy): Bacteria > Bacillati > Cyanobacteriota > Cyanophyceae > Chroococcales > Microcystaceae > Microcystis > Microcystis aeruginosa. Next base: position 4,226,966 of record NZ_CP011304.1, read on the forward strand.
ATTCAGGACCAATACAAGCAATTAGCTCTGTTAGGATGCGATCGCATTGGGATGTATATGGACGAAAGCGAACAATTGTACCCAGAACAATCCACCACCGCCATTATTACCTATCACCCCACCGCTAAATACTTTAGTACCTAATCGGTGATCAGTTATCAGTGATCAGATTTGAGTTTTCATTTCAATTATTGCGGTTGTTTAGGAGTCAGTCCCGATGCAACAAGTTACACCGCCAAACATGAAAATATTCTGATTGATAAATTTGCGTTATTTCAGCTTCTATTTTCCAGTCAGTGCCTCTCCTGATATGTAGCCTATACTCAACGGATTTAGTATGATTGACGAATTTGCGTTATTTCAGCCTCTATTTTCTAGTCAGTAGTTAGTAGTTAGTAGTCAGTAGTCAGGAGAATTAAGTAGGTAGGCGTTAAAAATTATCAGACACCACCCTTATCAAGGGTAGGGTTGATTCATGAATCAACCCTACCTTATCAAGGGGAGCAGGGGGGATCGAACCTAAAATCCATTTTTAATTTAATTATAACGAGCTACTTAAGAATAAATTTAACCACTTGACAAAGTGGCCACAGCAGTGGTATTAATTTAGGATAGGAAGTTTTCGGGAGTCAGTCGTCGGTCGTTCATACCAAATTAGCCTACACTTCATCTTGATAAGAAAGGCTAGATTTTTTGCAGCTTCTTAGGGAAATTATGACCACTAATCCTCTTAACTCGCTCATTTTAGAGCAGATTAGTCATATCTGTGAGCAATACTCGATCGAAAGTCGTATTCTCGAAGATTTTGCCGATTTTGTCATCAAAAACCACCGTAAAAAGTCTCCCAAACCATCGTTAACTAAATCAAAAACTACAGCGACCACTACAGTTAAAAAAGTTAAACCTTTAACTCTAACGCAACTTAAACAGGCAGTTTATGCCTATTTTGAGGTTAACAATACCACAGAACTAAAAAAATCGAGTATGTTTCAAATGGCTACTAGAGCCTTTGATAATATCAATTTATCTCAGCGAGAAAGTTGGGAGGTTATCTACAGGAAATATATCGGTATTCTTCCCGAAGAAGATTACGAACAGGGGAAAGATTGTATCAACGGTATCAATATTTTTAAATATTTTCGTCCCTATCGTGTTTTCGATCTTGATCCAAATACTGCCAGCAAGGAAGACATTAAAAATGCCTATTATCGTCTTTCTAAGATCTATCATCCCGATAACCAAGAAACAGGAAACTCTCACATCTTTGATCGTTTGACTGTGATGTATAAATCTATCACCACGGAGATAAAATAATCATGCCTCAGAAAGCAAATACCTTCCTGATCCGGGATACCGAATTAGCTCAATGGTTTTCTATTACTCTTGAAAAACTAGAAAAAATTGTTGATATTTTTGATGCTGATCCTAATGATGATTGGGATTTAGTTGAAGGTGTCGATTATCAATTTGTCAACAAAAAAGATAAAGTTAGAGTGTTTTCTTTTGAAGGTGCTTTAAAAATTGCTTCCTATATCGAGAAGAATGAAAAGCGAGGAATTATATACAGATTTAGAGAATTTTTTACTAAGCACGATCAAAAAATTCGTCGCTCCTTAGCACGAAAATTAATTTTTGCTGAACTCACTGACTCCGGCGAAATTCAAGTTTATAAAGGACGGCCTATGATTCATAAACAGAGTTTGCGGCGAATTTTAAAAACTAATGGAACCAAGCTAAATAAAACCGTGAATCATCTTCAGCAAAGAACTGATAAACCTCTAGAATTAGGAGTAGATTTTTACGAAGATGAAAAAAGAGAGTTTTGGTTCTCTGAAAGTGGAATAGTGATGATTTCTAAATCCATGAGTGAAACTTTGACGAATAAATCGCGCCAAGAAATGTGTAAAATGATTGCAATGGAGTTTCCTCTTGCCTTTAAAGAAATTCAGGAAAATCTAGATGACGATACCAAACAAAAAATCGAGATTGAAAAGGCTAAAAAACGAGCTAAAACTAGAGATAAAAACACTTGTCAGGTGACAGGGCAAAAACCGGATAGAAATAATAAATTTAATCTCGCTGTCCATCATCTTTACTCTGCCCAGAAATATCCCCATCTAGCGACATTAGATCTGAATTTGGTGACTATTAAAGAAGAAATTCACCAAGAATTCCACGGTAACTTAGGGGGATTTCATCAACCTTGTACCATCGAGGATTTTATCGAATTCTTGCACGTTTACTATCCCGAACATCATGGTAATTTAGCCTTAAAACTTCAGAAAACTAAGAAAAAACTGGAAAAATTAGCTAAATAATCATTCAATTTCGGGGGGTGAATAGCTCCAAAGTGATTATCCATTTTTTGAGGGAAAGAACGACCACATCTCATCATGAGCGATAATTAATTTATTGAAAATTTGGGTTAAAACTCCTATCTCACGAGGGACAGCCGCATCTAAATCATTGGCAACTATTGTCAACTCCGCCCATAGTATATATGATAGTTGAACTCTAATTTAGGATCTAGCTGGGTCTAGAGAGGATAATATGGATAAGATCAAGGTAGGATTGTTGTTTGGTGGTCGATCGGGAGAACACGAGGTATCTATCAATTCGGCTCGATCGATCCTGCAAGCTTTTAATTATCCCGAAAATCTTGACAAATACGCCGTTATCCCCTTCTATATCGATAAAAATGGCTGTTGGCATTCGGCAGCAACTGCTAGACAAATTTTAACCTCTGGGCAACCCCTAGCTATTGAGAGTGATATAAAAGTCAATATCTGGCAATTTCCCCCAGAAGTGAGCGAAATTGAGGTTTGGTTTCCAATTCTCCACGGACCGAATGGAGAAGATGGCACTTTACAAGGATTACTCACTCTCATGCGGGTTGCTTTTGTGGGTAGTGGGGTCCTGGGTTCATGCCTAGGCATGGATAAAATTGCCATGAAAACTGCTTTTGCAGCCGCTGGATTACCCCAAGTTAAGTATAAGGCTATAACCCGCTCGCAAGTGTGGTCAAATGCCTGTGTTTTTCCGCAATTGTGCGATCAAATCGCCGAGGAAATAGGTTATCCTTGTTTTATTAAACCGGCTAATTTAGGTTCTTCGGTGGGTATTAGTAAAGCTCGCAACCGGCAAGAATTAGAGGCTGCTTTAGATAGTGCTGCTAGTTATGATCGACGGATTATTGTTGAAGCAGGAGTAACCGCAAGGGAGATCGAATGTGCGGTTTTAGGTAATGATAATCCCCAAGCTTCTTTGGTGGGAGAAATTACTTTTGATAGTGATTTTTATGACTATGAAACTAAATATACTGACGGGCGATCGAGTATGGTGATTCCCGCTAATATTCCCGATAAAATTGCTAATCAAGTGCGAGAAATGGCTGTAGAAGCATTTAAAGCTGTGGATGCTGCGGGATTGTCGCGGGTGGATTTTTTCTATGTGGAAAAGACTGGGGAAGTGTTCCTCAATGAAATTAATACTCTGCCGGGGTTTACTAATTTTAGTATGTATCCCCAACTCTGGAAAGCCACCGGTTTAGAGTTTGATAAATTGGTCGATAAGTTGGTACAATTAGCCTTAGAAAGACAGGAAAAATAAGGTTAAATTACCACCATTTCTAGGATAGGAATTACCTATCCTAGAGATATTTATCAATTAGATAGTTTCGGGATCAATGCCCAATTCTCGTAATTTTTGGGCTAATTTTTCCTTCTCCAAGATAGCTTGTTCTTTTTCTAAAATAGCCTGTTCTTTTGCCTTTCGTTCCTGTTCCTTTTCTAAAAAAATCTGTTCCTTTGCTTGTCTTTGCTCTAATTCAGCTTCTTGGGGAGTGGGAACCAATTGACCATCGACGGTAAAATAACGCAATTTACGGTCAAATATGCCTAAATATAGTTCTAATTGTTCACTCCATAAATAGCCGTTTTCATTAGCAGCAATAGCCTGATATTGTCCAGCAATTAATCTAAATCCTTGCAGTTCTAAACTTTCAGGATCAAACCAGAAATAGTTAGGAGTCCGAAAGGTATTTTGATAGAGATTTTTCTTTTTATTGCGGTCAATATTGGCCGTAGAATCGGAAAGAATCTCCACGATCACATTGGGATATTTACCCCCTTCTCCCCAGACTACCCAACTTTTACGCGGATGTTTTTCCGTATCTAAGACGACAAAAAAATCAGGACCACAAAAATCACGTTTTTTTAGTTGTTCTTCGTTATAGTAGATGGTAAGATTGCCCGAAGCATAGTAATTACTTCTTTCTTGCCATAACCTTTCTAAACAACCGATCAGAATTGTAATTTGTTGTAGATGTAGATCACTTTCCAAAGGTGGTTCATCACTCCATAAATCGGTGGGGGGACAGGTAACTTCCGGTAAAATGTCGAGAGTTGTCATAGTTTTTCCCCGTTATACTAGCTTTGTTTAATTATAACTGTTACGCTCTTTTCTGGTCATAAAAAACTAATTTTTTGTTGAATCACGAGTAAAACTGTAGATAATTTGGGTAGCTAATTGTGGTAATTGTGATAAATCTTCATTGGACATTTTTTGACGATCTAGTTTCATTTGTAATCCCGTCATCGAATCGTCTCCGTCGGAAATTAAAAATTCTAAGCGTTCAATTTCCGACCAATCTTTAATGTCATTTAATATCTTGTCAATAACCAGAAGATAAGGATGGGAAGGATTTTTATACCAATTACTGCTGACACCCTGACGAATATCTAAACCTAAATGTACGATCAAAGGGGCGCGATCAAAAAGGGCATTGGCTACCGGTCGGGTTTCTTCTTGGAGAGATAATTGATTAGCGCGACTTAACTCGCGTAATTTCTCTAATTGATGATATCTTTGCGAAATTGACGGCGGATTTTCCCCCCAACTGAGAGCGATGGTGACTAGATAGGTTTGTAGGAATAGATGCCCTAACTTTTCCGCTTTTGTGGCCAGATAATTGGAATTATAATCATTAGCCTCGATCAGCAAAGGTACTCGCTCGACTATTTGCAAACCATAGCCTTTTAATCCGGCAATTTTACGCGGATTATTGGTAATTAAACGAATATTTCTCACCCCCAAATCGTTGAGCATTTGCGCTCCCATGCCGTAATCGCGCAAATCGGCGGGAAATCCTAACCTTTCGTTGGCTTCCACCGTATCTAATCCCATATCCTGTAAAGAATAGGCTTTTAGCTTATTAATTAAGCCAATTCCCCGTCCTTCCTGTCGCAGGTAAACCACCACCCCTAAACCGTTGTTTTCGATCATTTTTAGGGCAGCTTGTAACTGTTGCCGACAATCGCAACGCAAGGATCCCAAAGCATCCCCGGTCAGGCATTCTGAGTGCATTCGTACCATTACAGGTTGATCGCCAAAGAGAGCGGGATCGCCTTTCACAATAGCGATGTGTTCGGTTTGATCTAATAAATTTCGGTAAGCATAAAGCTGAAAAGTGCCGAATTGACTGGGAAAATTACAGACCGTTTCCCGATGGACAAAGCGATCGTATTTTAAGCGATAACTGATCAGATCGGCAATGCTAATTAACTTTAAATTATGTTGACGAGCGTATTCAAATAGTTGCGGTAAACGGGCCATGGAACCGTCGGGATTTTGGATCTCACAGATAACTCCCGCCGGATACAACCCGGCTAACCGAGCTAGATCCACAGCTGCCTCCGTATGACCGGCGCGTTTTAAGACTCCACCGGCTTTAGCACGAATCGGGAAGACATGACCGGGACGGGTGAGATCGTCGGGACGAGTGACCGGATTAATGGCAACTTGCACGGTTTTCGCCCGATCTTCCGCCGAAATACCAGTTTTAACCCCTAAATGGGGAGCGGCATCGATGCTAACGGTAAAAGCAGTTTGATTGCTATCGGTGTTTTTTGTCACCATCAAGGGTAATTCGAGAGCATCAAGACGCTCTCCCGTCATTGCCAGACAGATTAAACCGCGAGCTTGCACTGCCATGAAGTTAATCAGATCGGGGGTGGCAAATTGGGCCGCACAGATTAGATCTCCTTCATTTTCGCGATTCTCATCATCAACTACTACAATAGCCCGTCCGGCTTTGATTTCCGCTAAGGCAGTATCGATAGAGTCAAAAGCGATCGAAGTGACAGTCACAGGCATTAAAACGATAGAACTATTTTCATTCTACAGGTTTGCTCGATCTGCTGAGGGTCAATTTCTGCCAGTTCCCTAGAAAGAAGTCTCCCGGTGAACCTGACGGCTGCCCGGGAGACTTTTAGCTATCTTAAGCTAGAAAATTAGTTCAAACTAGCGGGGGTGATGCTGGCAACTTTGCCACCGAGACGGTTGATCTGTTGCAGGGTGTTATTTAACTGTTCAAAGGGGACGATAATTGCTTTGCTACTGCGACGGACACGGGGATAACCCGGTTTGCTAATAGCGGCAATTTCCACGCGATAGAGCTTACCCACATCACCATAGGCCACACTACCACCCAGAGCTTTACTGGGGGTGTTGCGTTGAGCAGAAGGACGATAGGCCCAACCATCGCTGCCACCGGAGGGACCGACTACTGCCGAAGCACCGTTTTGAGCTAATTCCACCGCTAAACGGGAGGTTTTGCCAGCAATCTGGGAGCGATCGCTGTTGGCATAACCGCGATAGAGTTGGAACATCCGGGTAAATCCCACGGTTTTTTGACCGGGTTGGCTGGCAAAACCACGATAGTAGGGAACGATACTATCGCCGAAGTTTTCGGTATATTCGGCGGAATCGATGTAGGAGTCGATATCGGCCTCGAATCCTTTGTTTTCGTAGAGATCGAGGTGATAGACCACTTCCGACTCATCGTAGGGAGCGCGACCTAAAAGATGTTTGATATTAAGTTCGATGACGCGGGTTTGGAAGTTACCGTAGAAGAATTTGTTCTTATACAGTTCCGATTTGGCCACAGCGCGGACGAATTCCCGCACGGTGATCGAACCGTTGCAGAGTAAGGATTCGGCACTGGTAAGGCGCTCGGAACGCATGATATAGTCATTGCCTAGCACCTGACGATAGACAGCGCGAATAACTGCCTGTGCGTCATCACGAGACCAATCGGGACGTAATTCCACGGGAGCAACCTCGCTAAAAGCGGTTGTCCCTAAACGAGAAGCTGAGGTAGTAATTGCCACTAAAGTTCTCCTACAAAAAAAATGATCATTTTCTGACCGCTCAAAACTAGGGGAGGATCAGTTCGATTACCTGGCCGCCTTGACGGTTGATTTCTGGCTCGGTGGAGCGTCATTCCCAGCGGGGGGAACCTTTGTCGGGTTCAAATCCCAGTCTTTCGGCCGCCATCAAGCTAGTTATGGATATAACAAGGTCTGGAAGAACAGGTGATTGCTAACCCTTTTGCTAACAACCTCCTGTCTTTCCAGACCAGCAGTTTTTTCGTTCGGACTAGCTGAGAGCGTTGATAGCGTAGTCGATGTAGGAGTTGGCTTCTACCGCGGGGTCGCCACTTAAACCATGGTTGGCTTTGATGTATTTGAGAGCTTCGATGTACCAGCTAGGAGACAGGTCGAAGGTGCGGTTGATTTCGTCGATACCAGCGATGAGGTACTCGTCCATCGGACCGGTTCCACCAGCAACTAAGCAGTAGGTCACCATGCGGAGGTAGTAACCGATGTCACGAGCGCATTTGTCTTTACCGCGTTGGTCCGCCGCAAAGTTAGCCCCTTGCATTTGGGTGGTGTAGGGGTACTTGTTGTACACAGCTTGAGCTGCGCCCTGGGTTAATTGGGAAGCTTTTTCGGTTAACGCTTTGGCGGCGCTGAGGCTGGCAGAAGCTTGACGAAAACGACCGAAAGCCACTTGGATTTCGGTGCTGCTTAAGAAACGGCCTTGAGAATCAGCGGCTGCTACGGCTTCGGTAAGGGGGGTTTTCATTGTTTGGTATCTCCCAATAATCTTGCAATAAGTTTCCTACGGTTTAATTAAGACTAGCCCTGGGGACTAGGCGACAGCAGCGGCGGCGCGGTCGAAGTAGCTGGCAATTTCAGACATTAAAGCACTGCAATCGCCGGGGGTGACACCGTTGCGATCGTTAGCGATGGACAAAGCAGCTTCTTTCATTTTGCTTACGCCAGCAGCTACGGAAGCTCCGGGTACTCCTAAAGCTACATAGGTTTCGCGAAGACCATTTAAGCAACGATCGTCGAGAACACTGCCGTCGCCAGAGAAGGTAGCGTAGGTAACATAACGCAAGATGATTTCCATGTCGCGTAGGCAAGCGGCCATACGACGGCTGGTGTAGGCATTACCACCGGGGGTGATCAGTTGGGGCTGTTCAGCGAACAGGCTACGAGCGGCGTTGGCAACGATGGTGGAAGCGTTACTGGTGATCCGGTTAACAGAGTCCATCCGTTTGTTGCTGTCGGCAACCATGGCGCTGAGAGCGTCTAGTTGCGAAGAGCTTAAATATTCGCCACGAGCATCAGCTTGGGATACTACCCGGGTGAATGCGTCAAACATTGTCACAATCTCCTAAATTTAAATGGGATTTGCTTGCAATTAAAATTTTCCCTCTTAAGGGATTTCACGGTGAGTCTGGACGAGCCTTGACCGTGATTGTTGCGATTTACTTTAAGAAACCTGAAAAAACTTCACGGCTCTCTCATAAATCACCTAGGGAGGTTAAACAAGTATCCAGCTTAACTTTTGTCTGTTATCTTGGCCCCTCAAATTAAATTTATACACTGCTGTCGAAACTTTGTTTGTTACAAATTATTAAGTTTTTTGCTGTCTTTTTGTAACGGCCACTTAACAATAACTCGATCAAGTTGGTCATCAATCCCTGACCATGGCTCAAAGCCTCTCACCGTCGGGAAATCAGAGACAGCAAGGCTTTAAGGGTATAAAGGGCAGCAAGATAGAAAATTTAAGCTTTTTTTTATATTTTCCCGCTTTCCCTTCCCCTATTGCCCAAGGATTGCCCTTTCCGGCGCTCAAATTACGATGAAGTTTTGTAAAGAAGGGTGTGGGGTGTGGGGTGTGGGGAGAACAAAGCTGTCTCCTGTTTCCTGTCTCCTGTCTCCTGAAGTTAAACTAGAAACCAGTGATCAAAAAAACTAGCCGTCCGAACCCGATGATTTCCTCCACTCCCGTTCCTAATAGCTTAAATGGCGCTCAAATTCGCCTTGCTATTCGTTGCCTGCAGCCGCAATTGGTCCACTGGCGCCGACAAATACACCAAAAACCAGAACTAGGCTTTCAAGAACATCTCACCGCCTCCTTAATCAGTCAAACCCTGACTAAATACGGAATTGACCATCAAACCGGTATCGCCGGCACTGGAATTGTTGCCACCATCGAAGGCAGTCAACCGGGGCCGGTTTTAGCCCTGCGGGCCGATATGGATGCACTACCGATCGCCGAAGAAAACCAAGTCCCCTATCGTTCCCAACATCCGGGCCAAATGCACGCCTGTGGTCACGATGGTCACACAGCCATCGCCCTCGGCACAGCAGTTTACCTAGCACAAAACCGTCACGATGTCAAGGGAAAAGTAAAAATTATTTTCCAACCCGCCGAAGAGGGGCCGGGGGGGGCGAAACCGATGATCGAAGCGGGAGTGCTGAAAAATCCCGACGTGGAGGGAATTATCGGGCTGCATCTCTGGAATAATCTGCCTTTAGGGACAGTGGGCGTGAAAAATGGGCCTTTAATGGCGGCGGTGGAATGTTTCGATCTCCAGATTCAAGGCCGGGGCGGCCACGGGGCAATTCCCCATCAAACCGTCGATTCACTACTGGTGGCGGCCCAAATCGTCAACGCCTTGCAAACTATCGTCGCCCGCAACCTTAACCCCCTCGATGCCGCCGTGGTAACTGTGGGCAAATTAGCGGCGGGAACCGCCAGAAACGTGATCGCCGATAGTGCTAATCTCAGTGGGACGGTGCGCTATTTCAATCCCCAGTTAGGGGGCTATTTCCGACAACGGATGCAAGAAATCATCGCGGGCATCTGTCAAAGTCAGGGGGCTAGTTATCAATTCGATTACTGGCAATTGTATCCCCCAGTAATCAATCATGATCAGATGGCGGAATTAGTGCGCTCAATCGCCGCACAAGTGGTGGAAACCCCGGCCGGAATCGTTCCCGAATGTCAAACCCTGGGAGGGGAAGATATGTCCTTCTTTTTACAGGAAGTACCGGGCTGTTATTTCTTCTTGGGATCCGCCAATCCCGAATTAGGATTAGCCTATCCCCACCATCATCCCCGCTTTGATTTTGATGAATCGGTGTTAGGGATGGGAGTCGAGATTTTTGTCCGTTGCGTCGAAAAATTCGGCAACTCTAAGACTTTCTAGCAATCCGTTCAAGGTGAACAGTTTTTGCCAAACCCGAAACCGCTAAACTGGTCACTGAATCAGACAGGTAAAAAACCCATGAACAATAATATCCACGAAAACGATACCCAACGGGTGAAAATCCTCAGCGAAGCCCTACCCTATATACAAGAATTTCGCGGTCGTACTGTAGTGGTTAAATACGGTGGTGCGGCCATGAATAACAGCGATATCAAAGACACGGTCATGCGAGATATCGTTTTTCTCTCCTGTGTGGGAGTTCGTCCCGTGATTGTCCACGGTGGCGGTCCAGAAATCAATAGTTGGCTGGATAAATTAGGCATTGAACCCCAATTTAAAGACGGTTTACGCGTCACCGATGCCGACACCATGGATGTGGTAGAAATGGTGCTGGTGGGGCGCGTCAATAAAGAAATTGTTGCCCTGATCAATCAAGCCGGCGGTAAAGCGGTAGGATTATGCGGTAAGGATGGTAATCTGATCACTGCCCGTCCCGTGGGTAAAGAGGGCATTGGTTTTGTGGGAGAAGTCAGCAGTGTCGATACTAGCGTCGTCGAATCCTTGGTCAATAGTGGCTATATTCCCGTGATTTCCAGTGTGGCCGCCGATGAAACCGGCCAAGCTCATAATATCAATGCCGATACGGTAGCCGGAGAAATAGCGGCGGCTTTAGGGGCAGCTAAACTGATTTTGATGACCGATACAGCCGGAATTTTAGAGAATTACAAGGATCCTTCCACTTTATTGCCTAAATTGGATATCCAACAGGCCCGGCAGTTGATTGAAAAAGGCATCGTTGCCGGCGGGATGATTCCCAAAGTTGGCTGCTGTGTGCGATCGCTGGCCCAGGGAGTTCAGGCCGCTCATATTATCGATGGTCGTCTTCCCCACGCCCTTTTACTGGAAATTTTTACCGATCGAGGCATCGGTTCCATGATTGTGGCTTCCGGTTATACTAACCTATAGTAGTAATTACCGTACTTTTGGCTAAAAAGACTTGCCTAAAACCACGGATCTGGTGTACAAGTAAGTTAATAAACGCGCTTCTCGCTCCTTTGTAATGGCAAAAGTCTTAGTCTTGAGTTAGTTTAGTCGGGAAGCGCAAAATCCGAAGTATTCATAGCAATTGAATTTATGACCAAACAAGCTGTAGCTCACCCGATGGTGAAGTTTCAACGCAAGGTTAGCAAGTGGATAGATGCAAAAGTAGTCAAACCTAGCGATAGTATCTGGAAACTCGCTCTTTTATACGGAGATGAGTGGGGATACTGGAAGCAAGAGTTGCTCGATTTCGGTTTCTCCATGCAAGACCCTCTCAGCGAAGTGGTAGCGGTAGAAGCTTGGGACGAAGAATAAGCGACCATCGACTCAAAAGCAGCTTTCTACCAAGATTATCGCCATGGGATCGACTCCGATTATCCTTTCCGCTCTGGTTATCTTATCCTTAAGCGCGAGTTGTTCTCCCGGGACCGAAACCCAACCACCGTCACCAGCGGCCCGTACTACTACCGTCAACGTCACCACCGCTAAACTGGCAACCATCGGACGCAATCTCGATTACACGGGAACTACCCGACCTTTAAAAGTCGTTTCTCTGCGATCGCAAGCCACCGGTCAGTTACTCAATCTCCCCGTCGAGGTGGGAGATGAGGTGCAATTAGGACAAATCCTCGCTCATGTTGATGATCGTCTCCTCGCCACCGTTGTCCGGCAAGAAAAATCCGCCCTGTCGGCCCTAGAAGCAGAATTAGCCCGGGCGAGAATTGAAGTCAGTAACGCTGAAATTGAAGTGGAGCGCCTACAACTACAATACCAACAGGCCAAAAATGATGCCGAGCGCCTGCAAAAATTAGCCCTAGAAGGAGCAATTCCCCTGCAACAGGGTGAAACAGCCCAAACCACGGCGGCAGTGGCTTTAAAAGCCGTTAATAGCGCCAGATCGAGAATTAAAGTCGAGGAACAGGTGGTGGCGGGAATTATCGGCAGAATTGCCGCCCAAAAATCGGTCATCGCTCAGGAACAACAACGTCAGGCCTACGCTATTCTTAAATCACCGGCGACGGGGATAGTTATCGAAAAACTAAAAGAGCCGGGGGATTTAGTCAGTATCGGCGATGAAGTCCTCAAAATTGGTGATTTTCAACAGGTCAAGGTAGTAGTATTATTATCGGAATTGGATTTAAAAACAATTAATTTAGGACAAACGGTTAATGTCAGCCTTGATGCTTTCGGTGAGAGAAATTTTTCCGGTCGCATTAACAGGATTTTTCCCCTCAGCCAAGGCACGGCCCGGCGGATTCCCGTGGAGATTACTCTACCCAATGGGGATGGTTTAATTAAAGGGGGATTATTGGCCCGGGTGCGGTTTAATAATAATTCTGCCCCTCAGGTGATTGTCCCCGAAACAGCAATTGTCAGTCAAGGGGAATCCCCGGCAATTTTCGTCCTTTCCGAGTCTAACTCACAAGTGCAAAAACGTCCCGTTCGTCTCGGTCAAGCGCTCGACGGTCAAGTAGAAATTATCACCGGACTTGAACCGGGGGAGCGTTTCGTCGTTAATAGTAGTAAACCTTTGCAAAATGGCGAAAAAGTCCGGGTCAGTATCCTCAGTAATCCTTGATTAGTTGGGGATTGCTAAGTAGTTAGGTGTTAAAAACTGTCAGATTACCCCTCTTATCAAGGGGTGACTAAGGGGGGATCAAGGGGGGATTAAAGGCAAAATCCATTTTTAATTTAATTATAACCAGCTACTTAATTACTCTTGACAAAATCCCAGCACTTGACATATACTTATTTATATAATGGGAATCCCTGCCTGCCTGCGACCCCCTCATTTTCAGGCTAGATAGACTTAAAAAAAATTAAATTTTGGGCGCACACAGTTCGATAAACTCACTGACCATGATGCGCTTATTGTAATTAGTACAATCATATTATTCTCTGGAGCGATTGTATTTGTCCTCTTTGAGGGGGTTAAATACAGAAACCAAAAACCTAACTAATACTATTCAAAATTACTCATGACTTATGCTATAATCGTTCTATGAGTAAGTTGACCATATCAGAAGCGGCTAAATTAAAAGGTGTAAGCGTATCGACATTAAGACGTTGGGAGTCTGAAGGTAAACTAATTCCAGAACGGACTGCTAATGGGCATCGTCGTTATACAATTTCTCAGTTGCTTGGTTTAAAAGAGAATCTCTCTTATACTGTTGGCTATTGCCGTGTTTCTAGTCATGACCAAAAGAAAGATTTAGAACGTCAAAAAGAAGTTGTCGAATTGTTTTGCGCTCAAAACGGTTGGCCAGTTGAAATTATAGACGACTTAGGTTCAGGACTTAACTACAACAAAAAAGGATTAAAGCGATTAATTCGGTTGATTGTTGATAGTAAAGTAGAGAGATTGGTCTTAACTCATAAGGATAGATTACTTAGATTTGGTAGTGAATTAATCTTTAGTCTGTGTGAGCAATTCGGGACTGAAGTTGTCATTATCAATCGAACTGAAGACAGTACATTTGAGGAGGATTTGGCGCAAGATGTCTTAGAAATTATTACGGTATTTTCCGCTAGATTGTATGGCTCTAGAAGCCATAAAAATAGAAAAATCGTAGAGGAGTTAAGAGACGTTGCTACTAGGATTCAAGACTGAGTTAAAACCAAATAATCAACAACGCTCATTATTAGCCCAACACGCAGGAACCGCACGTCATGCTTGGAATTGGGGTTTGGCTTTAACCAAGCAAATTTTAGACCATAATCAAGCTAACCCTGATGAAAAAATCAAGTTTCCTACGGCTATTGACCTTCACAAATGGTTGGTAGCATTGGTAAAATCAGAGCATGATTGGTATTACCAAGTGTCTAAATGCGCCCCCCAATGGGCGTTAAGAGCTTTATCCGATGCTTGGAAAAGATGCTTCAAGAAGATAGCCAAACCACCAAATTTCAAGAAGAAAGGTAAACAGGATAGTTTCACTTTAGATGGGAGCATTAAAATTGCCCATCAAAAGATAAAAGTTCCTGTGATTGGTTGGTTAAAAACTTACGAGCGGCTACCTGATGGATACCAGCCAAAATCTGTTACTATTAGTAAAAAAGCTAATAGGTGGTTTATTAGTTTTAAGATGGAAGTTGAACCACAAACAACCAATAAAACTCATGATGTAGTTGGTTGTGATCTGGGAATTAAATCTTTGGCTACTTTATCGACAGGTGAAACGTTTGAAGGCTCTAAAAGTTATCGTAAATACGAAAAACAATTAGCCAGACTTCAATACTTGAACCGACATAAGGTAAAAGGTTCAAATAATTGGAATAAAGCCCAACGGCAAATAGCTAAACTTCATTTTAAAATAGCTAATATCCGTAAAGATACGTTACATAAACTCACCACTTATTTAGCCAAGAACCACGGCCAGATAGTAATTGAGGATTTAAATGTGTCTGGGATGATGGCTAATCACAAATTAGCTAAAGCCATTCAGGATATGGGTTTTTACGAGTTCCGAAGACAACTTAATTATAAATCTCAGTTGTATGGTTCGGAATTAATCATAGCTGATAGGTGGTTTCCTAGCAGTAAAACCTGTTTTAATTGTGGGTACAAGAAAGAGTCTCTATCTTTAACTGAAAGAGTTTTTGAGTGTGAACAATGCCATGCAGTTTGCGGTCGAGACTTGAACGCTAGTCTGAATCTAGCTTCTTTGGCGGTGAGTTCCACCGTGTCAGCTTGTGGAGTAGATAGTGCCGACACTACTACAGTGAAGCAGGAAGTTAACGTCAAATTTGCTCATGAGTAGATTTGAGTAGGTTTAACAGAACGGAATAATAATACAATTGAGAATGCAGTCAATCCCCCCAATCTCTATGGTCAATAAACTATACTACGGTGATAACCTAGAAGTGCTGCGGAAGTATATCAAAGATGAATCGATCGATCTTTGTTATATCGATCCACCCTTTAATTCTAAACGCAATTACAACCAAATTTATAACAACTTAGGCAAGGAAGATCAAGCACAAGCACAAGCGTTTGTGGATACCTGGACATGGGATAATCACGCTAACGAAGCTTTAGAAGAAATTCAAAGCAACTATCAAGGTAAATTTACCAGTCAGACTATCGATTTAATTGACGGTTTAACTAAAGTTTTAGGTAAAGGTAGTCTTCTCGCTTATCTGGTGAGTATGACTCTGAGGATTGTGGAAATCCATCGAGTTTTAAAATCTACTGGTAGCTTTTATCTCCACTGCGATCCTACTGCTAGTCATTATTTAAAAATAGTTTTAGATGCTATTTTTTGCTCTCAGGGGGGTGATTTTAAAAATGAGATTAGCTGGAAAAGAACCACTGCTCATAATGATGCAAAGCAAGGACAAAAACAATATGGCAATATTCGAGATGTCATTCTTTTTTATACCAAATCGAATCGATGGAATTGGGATTGCCAATATTCATCTTACAGCGAGGAATATATTGAAAAAAACTATAGATTAGTGGAAGAAAAAACAGGTAGACGTTACTGTTTAGATAATTTGACAGCAGCTAAATCAGGTGGTGACGTTTCCTATGAGTTTTATGGAACTTATCCTTACAAGGGTCGTTACTGGGCATATTCTAAAGAAAACATGGAAAAATTTATGGCAGAAGGACGCTTATATTTTCCTAAAAATGGTGGTCCACCACGATATATTAGATACCTAGATGAAATGCCTGGAGTTACCTTACAAAATAACTGGGATGATATTTTTCCCTTAACCTCAAGTGCCAAAGAACGTCTGGGTTATCCCACACAAAAACCCGAGGCATTGTTAGAAAGAATAATCAAAGCAAGTAGCAATAAAGGAGACATAATTTTAGATGCCTATTGTGGGTGTGGAACGACTATCGCTGTAGCAGAGAGATTAGAGAGAAACTGGATTGGAATTGATATAACCTATCAGAGTATTAGCTTAATGTTAAAGCGATTAGAGGACTCCTTTGGTAAAAATGTTTTAGATAAAATTGAACTGAATGGTATTCCTAAAGATCTAGAATCAGCCAAAGCATTAGCCACTAAACCCGATGATCGTACCCGCAAAGAATTTGAGAAATGGGCGGTTTTAACCTATAGTAATAACCGGGCCGTGATTAATGACAAAAAAGGGGCAGATAAAGGAATCGATGCTATTGCCTATTTTCAGGGAGATAAGGACAACCGGGAGAAAATTATTTTTCAAGTAAAATCCGGTAATGTCAAATCGGGAGACATCAGAGATCTACAGGGAACCATGACACTACAAGGGGCAGCCCTGGGTATATTTATCACCTTGAAACCCCCTAGCAAAGATATGGTTCAAACAGCCAAATCTGCGGGAATTTATCGCAGTCCCTATAGGAGTCAAAGTGTCGATAAAATTGAGATTGTGACAGTACAAGAAATCCTTGAACAGAAAAAACGTCTCGATGTTATCCTCACCTTTGAAGTCCTGAAAGCTGCCGAAAAACAAAGGGAAACCCAAGGACAACAAATGAGTTTAGATATACCCTTCCCCGAATAAAAATCCTTTGGTTATTTTTGGGGATAGGGTGATAAAAAGTTCCAAACCGACTCTAAAGAAGATATTCCCTATAGAATGCTAGATTATGCCACCAGACTCTATCGACGCTATCCCCGCAAACCTATCCATCAAGTGGTTATTTATCTAAAGAAAAGTGGCTCCCCCACAGTCCGACAGAATGATTATAAACAAGGGAAAACCTCTCATCAATTTGAAGTGATTAGACTCTGGGAACAACCCTCGGAACCCTTATTAAAGGCCCCCGGACTGTTTCCCTTTGCTATACTTGCTCAAGCTGAGAAACAAGAAAACTTACTGCGGCAAATTGCCCAAGAAATCGAGCAAATCAGCGATAGTTGAGAACAAAGTAATCTGGCCGCATCTACCGCAATTCTAGCCGGGTTAGTATTGTAAAGTTTCAATACAAATATATTCAGATATAGTCAGACATGGTAATATATAGACATTAAACTATCAGACTAGGCAAAAAAAACAGGAATAAGTTATCGAACGGCTTGGAGGTGGTGGAAACAAGGGAATTTAACAGGTTATCAATTACCTTCTGGTACAATTATCATAACGGATGACAACCCTTCAAAACCCGACGCTGAGTTAAAAGACAACGGATAATAATGTTATTAGCAGAAAGACACATTATCAAGAAAGGACATCGATTTTGGGCTGAGATAGATAATTTATCTTGGCAGTCTAAAAATCTTTACAACTCAGCCAATTATTTAATCCGACAAAACTTCATTGATGGCCATGGCTATTTGACCTATAATCAGATGGCTTCTCTGAGGTCAAAGACAGAACAGTATCAAGCTTTACCCGCTAAAGTTTCCCAACAAGTTTTAAGAGGATTAGACCAAAACTGGAAATCATTTTTTGCCGCTTCAAGGGTTATATCGTACAGATAAGGGGATTCTGGTTCAATCTGATGTCATAGGTTCCTACAACATTTTGCGAAAAGCATTCCCAAATGCGTTTAACCGCTATGGGATAGAGAGGTGCGTAGTTCACCCAAGGAGAATTAATCTCTCGAAGTAAAAGTGAAGGGAATTTCTGAAATGGAATTCAGTCTGTCTATATTTGACTATACTTTTACTAACTATAACTTCACAATAACTTGATATTATTATTACAATAGTCTCAAAAACAATGATCGAATTAAGTCCCGCCGCCGCTAGAGAAATTGAACGTTGGAGTCAAAGCCGTCGCCTGACTGGTTCCTATCTGCGTTTGGCAGTAAAAAACGGTGGTTGTTCGGGACTTCACTACCATCTCGAATTAACCGATATTGCGGCAGAAAATGATCGCTTTTATCAAAGTCAGGGTATTAATATTTTAGTCGATCCTGACAGCGATCGCTACCTACAAATTTTAAAATTAGACTATTCAGAAGATCTCATGGGTGGTGGTTTCCGTTTTACCAATACCAACACCCAAAATACCTGCGGTTGTGGTCTTTCCTTTAGTGCTTAGTTAACTGGTCCAAATAGCCAAGACAACTAAAAGCGCATTAACCAGATAAAATGCTCCCACAATCTTGGTTTCCGTCCAACCACTTAATTCTAAATGATGATGAAAAGGAGCCATTTTTAACAATCTTTTGCCCTTGCCGTCTGGTCCTTTTGTGGCTTTATAATAGATAACCTGAGCGATTACCGAGAGAGATTCCAGAAAGAAGAGACCACTAATTAAAAATAATCCCCAGAGATGTCCAGTAATTAAACCCACCGCAGCTAAAGCGCCTCCTAAAGCGAGGGAACCCGTATCACCCATAAACACCTTAGCGGGGTTGCGGTTATGAAAAATGAAGCCTAGACAAGCACCAGCAAAACAAGTGCAGAAAATCGCCAAATCCGGATGACTAGGAGCGATAATAATACCTAAACCCAAAAAAGCGATCGCACCTGTTCCCCCCGCTAATCCATCCACCCCATCGGTGAGATTAGTGGCGTTACTTTCAGCTACAAGGACAAATCCCGCCAAAATCCAGAAGAAAAAGCCCAAAGGAATCACTAATCGACCCCAAAGGCCGATATTGGTACTCACCTGATTGAACGACATCCAGAGACAAAAAAGCACCGCCCCGGTTATCTGTAAAATTAACTTCATCTGGGGAGATAGGCCCTTATTCGACTTATAACGCAAAATTTGCCAATCATCTAACCAACCGATACCCATGTAAGCAAAAGTCAGCAAAGCAACCGCCACCACATTAGGAGTAAATTTAGACCAGATTAAAGCGAAAATAAGGGCTACTGGCACAAAAAAGCTGCCTCCCATGGTTGGGGTTCCTGCTTTCTTTAAATGAGCCTGGGGTCCATCTTCGCGCATAATCTGACCCATTTTCAAGCGCCGCAGCATCGGTACTACTTGACAACCAAGACCAGCACTGATTAACGTTGTGGCCATCAGGGGGAGTAACAGGGAATTAGTGGACTGAAAAAAAACTACTAACAGAAATAGTAATCCCGTTAGTAGAATCAGGAGATGGGTTCCAGTGGGTTTTTTAAAGATAGGGGCGGAAAAAATGTTAGCGTTCACGACTAAAGCGTCAGATAAAGGGAAAATTTGCCAAAGAAGACGGGATTAATCTTCATCTAAGACTAATTCATCCTCGTCGTCATCATAACCGATATCATCGACATCCATGAGTTCAGATAGTTCCACATCTTCTTCCAGAGTCAGATCCGGTTCGGCGATTTTATCCCGGGGAATCATGCGATTATTTTTTTCTAACCACTCGACAATGGAAGCGTCTTTTTTTAGGGGAATAACCGCGGCCGGTTCGTAGCGGGGTTCTTGACGAATAGAAGGATTAAGCATAATCACTCGACGATTAACAGCAATCATTTCGAGTTTACCATGTCTTTTAAGGCTCTGATAATCTCTTGATTGGCCGCGGGGAAAGTGAAATGATCTAGTTCCTCGATAGTTACCCAGCGGATTTCTTCACATTCGATCGCCCTTGCTTCGCCACTGAGATAACGACAGTTATATACTTGTAGATTAACCCGAAAATGACTATAGGTATGATCGATAGTGATTAAATGACTATCAACTGCGATTTCAATGCCAATTTCTTCTAATATCTCCCGTTTAATACATTCCTGTACCGTTTCATTGCCTTCGATTTTGCCGCCGGGGAATTCCCAAAAACCGCCCAGGAGTCCCTTGGCCAGACGGCGATCGATTAAAATTAAATCTCGATCATCTCTAATTACGGCCACACCGATTTGTTTAGAAGCTAAAGAGTCTGTTTCGGGAATCATAGCGGTTATTGGCGAAAAAATAGGAAAAAATAGTTAAAAACTGACTGCGGAAAATTGAGTCAAAAGATGATATAATCGAGAATTGTACGATTAACGATTAACAATGACAGTCAGTTCCGAATCAAAGTTTATTTTAAAAGTATTGTGGTTAGATCAGAACGTAGCGATCGCTGTGGATCAGGTGGTCGGCAAAGGAACTAGCCCCCTCACCGCTTATTTTTTCTGGCCGCGCAATGATGCTTGGCAACAACTGCAAGAGGAGTTAGAAGCAAAACACTGGATTGATGAGTCCGATCGCGTTGATGTTCTCAACAAAGCCACAGAAGTAATTAATTTTTGGCAAGAGTTACGCAATCAAGGCCGACAAATCCCCATGGCCGATGCACAGTTAAAATTCCCCGAAGTTGTGTTTAGTGGTAGCAATTAATTTATCGAAAAAATCGGGTCTAAAACCTCGCCTTAAGGCGAAAAGTTTTTGGAGCGGGGCATAAATCCCCGTTACAAAAACGGCCTCCTGCCCCCTGCCTACGTTAAGTCCGACTACTTAACTGATAACTGATAACTGATAACTGATAACTGAAAAAGAATCGGGTAGGTTTATATAAACCCGCCCGATTTTGCTTGAATTTAATTTGATTTGGCTTGGTTTAAACCGATACTAAACCGCCAGCGGCCTGGTATCTAGCGCGAGCTTTGCGCCATGATTGTTGCGCTTGGATAGTTTTGCGACGGTCATCCCCTTTACTGACTTCATCGAGACGGGTTTGCGCTTTTTCGTATTCAGCGCGAGCTTTTTCCTTATCGATTTTTGAGCCTAATTCCGCCCCATTAACGAGGACTTTGATCTCATTATTTTCGACTTCGGCAAAACCGCCCAAAACCGCGATATTTTCCCAGTCTTTCCCCGGTCGAATTCGCATTACGCCAATATTCAGGGCAGTTAATAAAGGAGCGTGACCACTAAGAATACCTAATTGTCCCGTGGAACTGGGTAGGATTACTTCTTCAGCCACGTTATCCCAGACAATGCGATCGGGTGTAATAACCCGTACTGTAATGCTCATTGGTGATAATAACGATAATTTTGGCAGATTTCTGGGTTAAGTAACCGCTAAACGCGGTTACTACTGACTTTTAATTAGCCTTTTTTGAGTTTTTCGCCTTTAGCGATCGCTTCATCGATACTGCCGACCATATAGAACGCTTGTTCTGGTAAGCTATCGAGTTCACCTTTGAGGATCATCTGGAAGCCTTTGATCGTATCAGCGAGGGTAACGTATTTACCCGGAGAACCGGTGAACACTTCGGCCACGAAGAAAGGTTGCGAGAGGAAACGCTCAATTTTGCGAGCGCGGTCAACGGTGAGACGATCTTCTTCCGATAATTCGTCTAAACCGAGAATAGCGATGATGTCCTGTAACTCTTTATAGCGTTGCAGGGTAGATTGAACAGCGCGAGCGGTGCCGTAGTGTTCATCACCGACGATATCAGCTTGGAGCATGGTGCTGGTGGAACCGAGGGGATCTACCGCCGGATAGATACCTTTGGAAGCCAGACCACGGGATAGTACAGTTGTTCCGTCCAAGTGAGCGAAGGTAGTAGCAGGAGCGGGGTCAGTCAAGTCATCCGCCGGTACATAGACCGCTTGGATGGAAGTGATCGATCCTTCTTTGGTGGAGGTAATCCGCTCTTGCAGGTCGCCTACGTCCGTGCCGAGGGTGGGTTGGTATCCTACCGCAGAAGGCATCCGACCGAGGAGCGCCGATACTTCCGAACCAGCTTGCACGAAACGGAAGATATTATCAACAAATAAGAGTACGTCTTGCTTGTTGACATCGCGGAAATATTCGGCCATGGTCAAAGCGGAGAGACCGACGCGCATTCTCGCTCCGGGGGGTTCGTTCATCTGACCGTAAACGAGGGCGATTTTCGATTCTTCGGGGTTATCAGCGTTGATTACCTTCGATTCGATCATCTCGTTGTAGAGGTCGTTTCCTTCGCGGGTTCTTTCACCCACACCGCCAAAAACCGAGACACCACCGTGTTGAATGGCGATATTGTTGATTAATTCCATCATAATGACGGTTTTGCCCACACCAGCACCCCCAAAGAGGCCGATTTTGCCCCCTTGACGGTAGGGGGTGAGCAGGTCAATTACCTTGATACCGGTTTCAAAAACCGTCGGTGTTACTTCAAGATCGACTAATTTGGGAGCGGGACGGTGAATAGGAGAGGTTTCGGTGACGTTAACCGGTCCTTTTTCGTCCACGGGTTCACCAAGAACGTTAAAAATCCGACCGAGGGTGCATTTACCCACGGGAACGCTAATCGCTGCGCCGGTGTCCACGATATCCATACCGCGCACTAAACCATCGGTGGTACTCATGGCAACGGCCCGCACTTGGTTGTCACCGAGTAACTGTTGTACTTCACAAGTAACGGATAAATTTTGACCGGCGGAGTTAGTTCCTTTTACGGTTAAGGCATTATAAATACGGGGCAGGTTGCCACTGGGAAATTCGGCATCGATGACAGGACCGATGATCTGGACGATTTTACCAACGTTAGTTTCTGTTGTCGCTACCATTGTTTATGTCTACTCTGGGTTTTAGCTGATAACTCCCACAAGGGGAAAGTCTTAATTTTTTGTAAAATTAGCCAATACTCAGCTTATCACGCTAGGGGATCAGATCAGTTATCAGTTATCAGTTACCAGTGATCAGTGATCAGATTTGGGTTTTCCGTGAACAGTCTGAGCGGTGATCGGTATTAAATGGCAATTTTCTGCTTACTGGTTACTGATCACTGATAAAAAGTAAGGCAGGCCTTAGCCTACCTTAAAACAAAGCGAGGTTGATCAACTTTGAGGATGCCGATGCAGTGGATGGAATTTGTTTCTCTACCATATATTGGCGATTATAGCAAGGGTTTTGCTGGTTGTATAGATTCAATTAACAAATAATTTTAAGCCTGACCATAGATTTTAGTCTATATGTTGACCCAGAAGAACTATCTCCCGTCAAACTGGGGGACTTGCGTTTTGATAATGTACCATTTAAGGCCGGTCTGATTCTTCTACAGAGCGACGGTAGCTTGATTGTTGAATCAAGCTACTATGAGAGTTGATTGATGAATCAACCTACGGCAACTTATCCCTCGTTCCGACGACCTTTAACCCCCAGTAAACCCAATCCGAACAGGGACAACGCCGCGATCACACTGGGTTCGGGAGTGCTGGCCACCGGGCCAGTTATCTCGGTTGCGTTGATCTGGAAACTGTTAAAAGAGCCACCGGGAAAGAAACTCGTTCCACTGTTATTACTAAACTGGGTTCCTGATGACGTGGCGATGCCCGTCGGGGTTTTGCTAGGAGAAGAGGCGTTCCAGTCGAAACCTCCACTGGTGCTGGCAACGTATAACCAGTATTTAGTACCGGCGGTAAACGTGAGGGGGCTAGTGGGAGTGAAGGTGTAGTTAAAATTTCCCGCTCCTTGAGGGGTGGGATTGGTGAAACTGGCGAGGACGGTACTGCCCGGATTGCTACCCCCGACATCATTGCGGATCTGGACTAGGGGAGTCTCTCCTGTAGCGTAGCCACCGAGTCGCAGGATGGCGTTGTCGAGGCTGTAATTGTTACCCGCGGGCAGGGTAAAGGCGAGCGCTTTTACGTTGCTGGTGCTAATGCTATTACTATTATTATCATTCGTTTGCGGGAGATTCCCGATCAGAACCGCCGCGCGGACAGGGTTTACCCCCCCCATTAGTACAAGTGAACTACTAATTCCCGCTAACACCAAAGACATAGATGAGGTTTTCATGATCTCTAAAAAAGTTCAGAAAGATTGCCTTAATTCTATGGCAGCTGTCTCTTCTGTTCAAGCATTGATTATTTATCGTTATCATTTACCGTCTGGTATGATATTTAATTCTATAGGGTGTTGACAAAAGGGCTAGAAAGTGGTAGGCAACATCGGGCAGTTTCTGGTCGTGCCAAGTGCGATTCCTTTAGGGAGAGGGTAATAGATCCTCGGTGGTTGGGTTTCACTCCGTATTAACCCGAAGTGATGTTTTTTCATAAAAAAAACTCGATCGCATTTAAGTGATCGAGTCAAGAAAAAACAGACTAATTATTAATAGTCGAAGTCACCACCGCCAGCGGGAGGAGCGGATTTTTCTTTTTCCGGTTTATCCACCACAATACACTCGGTAGTTAAAACCATACCGGCGATAGAAGCGGCATTTTGTAGGGCAGAACGAGTCACTTTAGCGGGGTCAACGATACCCGCCTCGAACATATCGGAGAACTCACCGGTAGCGGCATTATAACCGACATTAAAGGGCTTCTCTTTCACCCGTTCGGCAATAACTGCACCGTTTTGGCCGGCATTTTCAGCGATCCGTTTTAAGGGGGCAGCAATGGCGCGAGAAACGATTAAAGCACCGGTTAATTCTTCATGGTGTAGGGTTTCTTTGGCCCAGGTTTCCAATTGGGGAGCCAAGTGAGCCAAAGTAGTACCACCCCCGGGGACGATACCTTCTTCTACGGCTGCTTTAGTGGCGTTAATTGCGTCTTCTAGGCGCAATTTGCGGTCTTTCATTTCCGTTTCGGTAGCGGCACCGACTTTAATCACTGCCACACCGCCGGCTAATTTAGCTAGACGTTCTTGCAGTTTTTCTTTATCGTAGGAAGAATCAGTTTCCTCGATTTGACGGCGAATTTGCTCACAACGGGTTTTCACTGCCACGTCGTTGCCTTCGGCGACGATGGTGGTGGTATCTTTGTTCATAGTGATACGGCGGGCCGTACCTAAGCTGTCAATTTTAGTGGTTTCCAGTTTTAAACCCGCATCTTCGCTGATTACTTGACCACCAGTTAAGACGGCGATATCTTCTAACATCGCTTTTCTGCGATCGCCAAATCCGGGAGCTTTCACCGCAGTGACGTTAAGAACACCGCGCAGACGGTTAACCACTAGGGTTGCCAAAGCTTCTTTTTCGATGTCTTCGGCGATAATTACTAGGGGTTTACCTTGACGGGCAACTTGTTCGAGAATGGGAACCAAATCCTGTACTAAACCGATTTTTTTGTCGGTAATCAGAATAGCGGGATCCTCAAAAACGCATTCCATGCGCTCGGTGTCGGTGACAAAGTAGGGAGAGATATAACCTTTGTCAAAACGCATCCCTTCGGTGATTTCTAGTTCGGTGGTCATCGATTTCCCTTCTTCTAGGGAAATTACGCCTTCTTTACCGACTTTATCCATGGCCGAGGCGATCATTTGACCGACTTCATCATCGTTACCGGCAGAGATAGCGCCCACTTGTGCGATCGCTTTGGAGTCTTCTACGGGTTTCGAGTGTTTGGCGATTTGACTGACGAGGAAATCGGCAGCTTTATCGATACCTTTTTTCAGAGAAATCGGGTTAGCACCGGCGGCGACGTTGCGTAAACCTTCTTTAACGATAGCGTGAGCGAGAACGGTGGCGGTAGTTGTACCATCACCCGCTACATCGTTGGTTTTTGAGGCGGCTTGGCGAATTAAAGCCACACCAGTGTTCTCGATATGGTCTTCCAGTTCGATTTCTTTAGCGATGGTGATGCCATCATTGACGATTTGGGGTGCGCCAAATTTCTTTTCGAGGACGACGTTACGACCTTTGGGGCCAAGGGTGACGGCTACCGCTTCGGCCAGAAGATCCATGCCTTTTTCTAAGGCGCGACGAGCATCTTCGTTGTAGATAATAGATTTAGCCATAATGTATCGTTATTCGTGCAAAATAGGGGTTTTCAAGGGTAGATGATTAGGAAACGGCGGCGAGAATGTCTTTTTCGGAGAGGAGAACGAATTCTTCGCCACCAAGTTTGATATCGGTTCCGGCATATTTGGAGTAGAGAACTTTGTCACCCACACCTACTTCTACAGGGGTCCGGCTACCGTCATCGTTGCGTTTGCCGGGGCCGACGGCCACAACTTCCCCGATTTGGGGTTTTTCTTTAGCGGCATCGGGAAGGAAAATACCACCGGCGGTTTTTTCTTCGCTGGGGCTAACTTTGACGAAAACTCGATCGCCTAGGGGTTTAACAGTTGTTACGTTGATGCTGACTGCAGCCATGGAATATCCTCCGTTTGTCTTGTATTTTGGTAAGTGCTTTTTCCAGATTAGCACTCTTACCTTCCGAGTGCTAATTTACCGAAATACGAGGCCCCCTGACAACGGCTCGATCGGTACGGGTTCCCGAACTATGGTGTTAAGCTAGGGTTTGCGGCAAAAAGTTTGTTGGTGGGGTTAGGGACTTGCGTAGGAATAATATCCCAGCCAGAAAATCGCTCTGTAGAAGAACCAGACCAGCCAGATGGCGCATTATCAAAGCGCAAGTCCCTAACATCTCGAAGGCTCTCCCCCTACTTAGGGTGATCAGCAAACCTGATCGATCGGAGGGCGCAAGCATTGCGCCCCTACAGTAACGGATTTTGTCCACAATGTAGGGGCGAACTGCGTTCGCCCAAAAGGTACATTATCAAAGCGCAAGTCCCTTAGGAGTCAGTATTCTCCGAGTCAGGAGAATTAAGAATAAGCATTAATCAATTAAATGCTCTATTTAGGGATTTTAGGCAATTTTATGCCTATTTTTCTCATTTTTGCCCTCTCAAAAATTAATTAGGGTTTGCTGAATAAATGTGAAATGTAGGCAAGGTAGCGGTTTTGTGGCTTTTCTCGCGAAACAAGTGCAAGATTTTGAGAGAATCGTGCTTCAAAACCTTGCGTCTTCATCGGCCCGCGTCCTGTAGGGGCGAAGCATTCGGGCAATAACCTATCGGTGAAACCGGAGATTTTCTATCCGAATGCTTCGCCCGTACTTTTTGCCGCAAACCCTACTTATGCAAGAACTCTAGTGTAAGCTGTTGTGCAAAAACAAAGGAGTTGAGCGGAAACACTCAACTCCTTTGTTTTTTATGCTTGATTCTATCTATAAAGTGTTATTGTGACTGCCAAAAACCTGCGCTTTTAGTGCATCAATTTCGGCTAATAACTCGCGGCGATTTTCATCTTTGAGCAGATAGCGCCAGACAAACCAACCAGTATAAACGATCCCAACTAATTGTAGGATAGGAGCAAGGAGGGGAATATCATCGATCGCATCTAAAACCGCAAGGGTAACTTTCACGGTGACAAAACTCGCTAAAATTGCCCCCAGAACGATTAAAGGTTTTTTGTATCCAGAGAAGAAACTACCGATATAATCGGGGACATTAGCCAGATAGGACATCACCGAATCCCAAACGGGTTCTACATATTCAGACCAAATCTGTTCGGTGCTGCTGCTGGGTTTGCTCAGAGAGCCGGGTAAATCTGTTCTAATCGGATTTTTGGTCTCGGTCGGTTGCATTGATTCCATATTAACTGATCCTCATCATAAAGGTTAGACAGTGCGCGAATACGACCAACGGGGGTCAATTTTAACAGACTGAATAGACTAACTCGCTGTTGCCCATATTATCGGATAATTTCGATAGTAGGCGGAAAGTTTCTCAACAACTATTAAGAATCAAGGATTTAGCTTCTCAATTTTATCGTCAGTCTGACCGCAATTCTCTATTCTAACAGCAGGTAGCGATCGGAGTTGAGGAATCGGGGGGTCAGTTATCAGTGAACAGTAATCAGTTATCAGTGGGGAGATAGGGAGAAAAAAGCCGGTGGGTTACGGCGAATACTCAATTTTTAGTGAGAGTATAACTTATTTTCGCCGCACCCACCCTACAGATGATTACCTATGTGCTGATCTGGTGGGTTACGGCGAATACTCAATTTTTAGTCAGAGTATAACTTATTTTCGCCTAACCCACCCTACTGGATTGTTTCAGCTAATTTGGTGTATTAGAAAAATGCTAGAAATTCTATAATCTAAGACTTTAAGCCGAAATCTATTGCCCTATTTTAGCTGAAACAGTCCACTACAGATGATTACCTATTCGTGGATAAGTTGCATGGGTGCGGTGCGAGGATCGATGATTTTCTGACCTAAACCCGAAAATTTGACCGCTAGATTCATTTTTTTGCCCGCACCGAGGATATGGGTCACTTCTCCTTCTCCAAAAGTAGAGTGTAACACTCGATCGCCTACCTGCCATTTTCTTTGATTAGAGGCGGTTGTTTGAATGGGAACCACTTTTGGGGTCTTTTTCGGTTTCAGGTTGCTTGTGAGCAATTCTGGTGGCAATTCCTGCAAAAATTGGGAAGCTACCTTCGTCTCTTTATTCCCCCAGACATATCTTTCTTTTGCGTAGGTTAAAAATAATTGTTCCTTGGCCCGAGTTACTCCCACATAACACAAACGGCGTTCTTCCTCAAGGGCAATGGGATCGTTTAAACTACGATTATGGGGAAAAATGCCCTGTTCTAAACCGACTAAAAAGACGATAGGAAACTCTAAACCTTTGGCGGAATGAAGGGTCATTAAGGAGACTTTTTCTTGACCTTCCTGAAGATTATCTAAGTCCGAGGCTAAACTAGCATTAGCGAGAAATTCCTGGAGATTGGTTTCTTCGTTTTCCTCTTGGAATTGTACCACGGCGCTATACAATTCTTGAATATTCTCGATGCGGGTATCAGCTTCCTCGGTTCCTTGCTGTTTTAATTCATCAATATATCCCGAATCTTCCATGATTTTATCTAAAATTTCACTAGCGGATAAATCGGTGATTTTTTCTTGCAGGTTTTGGATAATTTTAGCTAACTTATTGATGCTTTTAGTGGCACGACCGGCGAGAGTATTAACGGAAGTTTCATCGCTGATAATTTCCCATAAAGGTACTCCTAATTCTTGGGCAGCTTTGAGCAAATTATCGATTGTGGTTTTACCGATACCGCGCCGGGGAGTGTTAATAATTCTCAGTAAACTAACGGTATCGGCAGGATTGGCAATCACTCGCAAATAAGCGATCGCATCTTTAATCTCCTGTCGATCATAAAATTTAAATCCCCCGACAATATTATAGGGAATATTATTGCGAATTAACGTATCTTCAAAGGGACGAGATTGGGCATTAATTCGGTAGAGAATGGCAAAACTGCCCCAATTTAATTCGGGGTTTTCTTGGGTAAATTCTCGAATTTTATCGATAACAAAAGATGCTTCTTCCTGTTCATCTCTGGCTTTAAAAACATAGATACTCTCGCCCCCTTCCCTAGTAGGAACAAGGACTTTATCAATTCTTTGACTATTGTTTTCAATTAATTTATTTGCCGCTTGTAGAATATTCTCGCGTGAACGATAGTTTTCCTGTAGTTTCACCATCGTGCGAGTATCGTCATCGGGTAAACCATCGCCAAAGTCCGCTTGAAAATTGAGCAGAATAGTAAAATCTGCCATCCGAAAACTATAGATAGATTGGTCGGCATCACCCACCACAAAAATCGATCGATCCGTCCAATTCCACTCACTTTTTTTCGTTTCACCATTGGTGGACAAAAGCCGAATTAACTCGTACTGAATCTGGTTAGTATCTTGGTATTCATCGACTAAAATATGCTTAAATTGCGTATGCCAATAACCGAGAATAGACTCATTTTGCTGAAAAAGACGGACTGGAACCAGTATCAAATCATCAAAATCTAGGGCATTATTTTGGGCTAATTGCATCTGATAAGCCTGATAAACCTCAGAAATGACCTTTCCCCGAAAATGAGGGTTTTCTCTGGCGTAATCCCTGGGAGTTAACCCTAAGTTTTTGGCATTACTAATCGCATAACGTAGATTGCGAGCATCAAATTTTTTATCGTCTAAATTCATCTGTTTAGTGACGATATTTTTCACTAAACTTTGGGCATCAGATTCGTCCATAATTGAAAAATTCCTTTGCCAACTATGACCATATTCATCCTGATATTTATTAATGTCATAGCGCAAAATCCGACCGCAAAGACTGTGAAAAGTCCCGATCCAGAGTTTTTTAGTATAATTCCGATAAACTTGAGAAAAGAGTTTTTTCTGTTCGTATTCTTCTAAAAGTTCTAATCTTTGACCGTATTTTTCCTGTGCCTTCTGTTGAGCAAAAGTTTTTTCAATTCTCGTTTTCATTTCCCGGGCTGCCTTATTGGTAAAAGTGACCGCGAGAATATTTTCTGGATCGACCCCGTGATGACGGATCAAATGGGCGATACGATAGGTTAAAGCGCTGGTTTTTCCCGATCCTGCCCCAGCAACCACCAACAGGGGGCCGCAAAAATGCTCGACAGCAAGGCGCTGAGAAGGATTGAGTTGTTCTAAATAATCGGCTGTGACTGTCATAATCTTTCCATATAGCTCTGCGACCTCTATTAATCAGGCTACATCATCGAGACGGGGATCGGGCATTAGTCAACCCCTTCCAGAGATAAAAATTTTTTTGGCTAGTTTGTTTCAAATCGCTCAAGATTCTAAGTTGTCATCTACAATGGAATTAGCGGAGACGCAAGTTTCCGTTCACTCCTCACACCACACTCCGTCCGGACAATGTTCGGGCGGTTTCTTATGGAAAATATTCGATCTCTACAAATTCCCTGTTACACTGTATGATCAAAGATTTCCGAGAATCTTTTCATGTTCAAATGTACTACTATGTGAGGGACATCACTTGTCTAAACGTTATTTGTTCACCTCCGAATCGGTTACAGAGGGACATCCCGATAAAATTTGTGACCAGATTTCTGATACCATTCTCGATGCTCTGTTATCCCAAGATGACCACAGTCGTGTAGCGGCTGAAGTGGTTGTCAATACAGGGTTAGTCTTGATTACCGGTGAAATCACCTCGAAAGCGCAAGTTCATTTCGTCAATTTAGTTCGCAGTAAAATCGCTGAAATCGGTTATATCAACGCAGATAACGGATTTTCCTCGAATAGTTGCACCGTTTTAGTCGCTTTAGACGAACAATCTCCCGATATTTCCCAGGGTGTCACGGCTGCTCAGGAAAATCGCGAACTTCTCAGTAATGATGAACTCGATAAAATTGGTGCGGGAGACCAGGGTATTGTCTTCGGTTTCGCTTGCAATGAAACCCCCGAATTTATGCCCTTACCGATTAGTTTAGCCCACCGCATCGCTCGCCGTTTAGCGGCAGTCAGAAAAACGGGTGAACTGTCCTATCTGCGTCCCGACGGTAAAACGCAAGTATCGGTCATTTATGAAGATGGTCGTCCCGTGGGTATCGATACTATCCTTGTTTCTACCCAACACGATGCCACTATCGGCGATATCACCGATAATGATCTCGTCCAACAAAAGATTAAAAGTGATCTCTGGGAAGCAGTAGTACAACCGGTCTTCAGCGATTTAGAAATTAAACCCGATGCCAATACCCGTTATCTGGTTAATCCCACTGGAAAATTCGTCATTGGTGGACCCCAAGGCGACGCGGGATTAACGGGACGGAAAATTATCGTCGATACCTACGGTGGCTATTCTCGTCACGGTGGCGGTGCTTTCTCCGGTAAGGATCCTACCAAAGTTGATCGCTCCGCGGCCTATGCTTGCCGTTATGTGGCCAAAAATATCGTCGCTGCTGGTTTGGCCGATAAGTGCGAGATTCAAGTGGGTTATGCGATTGGGGTAGCTCGTCCGGTGAGTGTCTTCGTGGAAACCTTTGGCACTGGCAAAGTCGCCGATGATGTGATTCTGGACTTAATCAATAAATACTTTGAACTCCGTCCGGCCGGTATTATCCAAACCTTTAACCTGCGCGGTTTACCCAGTGAAAGAGGCGAGCGTTTTTACCAAGATGTAGCCGCTTATGGTCATTTTGGTCGCAATGATCTCGATTTACCCTGGGAACAAACCGATAAAGCCGCTATCCTCAAAGAAGCTTTGACTTCTGCGGTGGTATAGGGTTAAAAATTAACTGAAAATTTTGATTCAGGAATAGAGTTTCAGGCTCTATTCCTTTTTTATACTAAATTCGTTGAGTATAGGCTACTTATGAGAAGAGGCAAAAGCGGGAATAAATAATCAGATTTTCTAACCTGAAGATTAATCTTCAGTTTGCTAGGCTAAAATCCGAAAGAATAACCAATTTTTAGCTCTAATTGACTTTGATCATTGCTATAGTCATTTCAGATAAGTCTGATAAGCTGCCCGCGCATTTAAATTGCTTGTTGAGACGAGGCAAGAGGCACTCTTGCACTCTTGCAACAGTAAAGGGATTGGGGGAGAGTCGGCTAATCTAAGAATAAGCGGTTTAAATGCGTCTTAGCTTACAATCTAGACCGATGAAATTCTCAATCTTAATTGAAATGACTATATCGATTGAAACACCACTTTCTAGGGAAAGTTGACCGATTTTGAGCATTATTTTTGCTTCTTAATCCTATCGTTACCCTATTATAAAATCTCCCCCCGACTGGAGAATCAAGGGGGGGGAAAGAAATATTTTTTTAACTGACTTTACACTCAACCCCAAAACCGACCAAGAGAACTTTTTCTAAGGGTTCCCCCTGCTGGGGACGTTGATAGTTAATAATTTTGCGAATTCGCAGGTCTGGATTGATTAAAGTAATTGAATCCACGGAAACACTGCGAGTGTAATTGGTGGTCATTAATAACTCTCTGGTGGTGGAATCAAAGCGAAAAGCGGAGATAATTGGTCTTGCTTCTTCGTAGGCGCGATCACGAAGATAATCCCCTTCTAAATAACCGTTATTTTCTGCTTTAACCACAAATAAAAGATTAAGATTTTGTCGCACTTCTTCCCCTTTTTCCGAGATGGTATAGAAACCTAAATTAAACCCGGGGATACTTTCTAAATCCGCAATATCAGGATAGTTATTATCTGTTAGAACTTTCTGTTTAATCTCCCTAGTCAGGGGTTGGATAAGAAATTCAGTACGGGAACGTTCCACTTCTTGATCCGCTAGATAATGATAGGTTCTTTCTGTTTGCCAACTACCGACACAATAGGCAAAAAATTGCTGAAAAATTTCGGTATTCATAGACTTAATTCTCCTCTTGTCAGTATTTTAATTTTGAGTTATTTTATCAGTAACTTGTTCCCTATTTTCAAAACCATAACAATCTCGAACCAGATAAAGTGGCCGGCCTTTTACTTCCTCATAAACCCTGCCAATATATTCGCCAATAATACCAAGAGTGAGTAATTGAATTCCTCCTAAAAATAAGACAGTAACCATCAGAGAAGCGTATCCGGGTACATCGATTCCTAAAATAATAGTCCTAAGAATTAAAAAACTAGCATAAACAAGACTAATAAATGCAATGATAAACCCTACATAGGTCCAGACCTTCAGAGGTAAAAAACTAAAAGAGGTAATACCATCGATGGCAAAATTCCATAATTTCCAGTAATTCCATTTAGTTTGTCCTTGATACCGGGGTTCTCGATCGAATAAAATTGATGTCTGTTTATATCCTACCCAAGCAAATATACCTTTCATAAATCTTTGACGTTCGGGCATCTTTTTAATTGATTCTACCACTCGGCGATCAATTAAGCGAAAATCTCCCGTATTAGGGGGAATAGGAACCCGACTTAATTTATTAATGACTTGATAGAAACCTTCTGCGGTGAAACGTTTCAACCAACTTTCGCCAATTCTAACCCGACGGGACGCATAAACCACATCATAACCCTGCTGCCATTTTTCGATCATTTCGGCAATTAATTCTGGCGGATCTTGTAAATCAGCATCAATAGGAATGACTGCCATTCCTTGACTGTAATCAATTCCTGCTGACATGGCAATATCTTTACCAAAATTACGCGATAAATTAACCACTTTAATTTGTGGGTAACGTTGATGATATTCTACGAGATTTTTGAGAGTATTGTCACGACTACCATCATTGACGCAAACGACCTCATAACTGGTATTTATTGTCTCTAAAACCGCGAAAAGTCGCCTAAAGAGAACATCGATATTTTCTTCTTCGTTATACAGAGGAACAACAACAGATATTTTCACAGGTATTTGATTTGATAGCATATTAATTTAACAAAAAACTAGAAAAATTTTCTAACAAATATCAGCAACTAAAACTTGTTCGTACTTAGTGGCTGCTTGCTGCCAAGTATAATTATCTTCGATTAACTTGCGAGCATTTCTAGATAATTTTTCTCGCAACTCTGCCGATTCAAAAAGACTACTAATCGCCGTACAATATTCCTCAATACTATTAGCCCTTAAGGCTGCTAGAGGAACATTATTTCCTTCCACTGTTAATCCTTCTAAACCTCGATCGCTGGCTACCACTGGCACCCCCGCAGCCATAGATTCTAGGGTTTTAAACTTCATTCCAAAACCTGTTCTTAGGGGAATAACTGCCACAGTTGCCTGATGAAGATAGGTGGTCATTGACGGTACTCGTCCCGTCACAATTACTCCTTTTAACTTAGTTAATTCTTGCACTTCTAGGGATGGATTAGCACCGACTAGAGTTAAAGTAGTATCGGGATAAGTAATTTGAATACGAGGTAAAATTTCCCTAGCTAAAAAACAGGCCGCATCGATATTAACCCAATAATCTAACCCACCGATAAACACTAAATTGTGTCCAGAAGGATCCTCGGTACGATAGGGAAACAAATCTAAATCTACTGCATTAGGAATTAAATAAATTTCTCCATTGGGAGCAAATTCTTCCATTTGTTTTTGATCATCATCGGTAGTGACGACAATTTTTGAGAATTTCTGCACAGTTTTTTGTTCGTAGCGACGCAGGAGAGGAAGGTAGAGACGATCCCGTAATTCTTGACTAGAAACCCCAATTTCTAATTGACTTTTGCCGGTTTGATAGAGGGAACTATGCACATCAATTACTGTCCTAATTTGCTGTTTCCATTGAGGACGAATATAAATTTCATTAACACTATGTTCACTGGTAATTACTGGGAATTTTTGACTCTTAACTGCCCTATCTATCCAGTTCTGCATCTCTTGAGAATAGCCAAAAAGTACATTGGGAGGTGTTCCCGTTTGCAGGAATTGAGCTAATCTGTGCAGTTTAGAAATTATTCCAGTTTTGGCATCGCGAGGACGGGGAAAAACTACCAATTCACTAACAAATTTACCTAACTTTTCTACCTCCTCATCGCTGACATCAGCAGTACGCTGAACGATGAGAGTAATATCATGATTTTTGCTGAGATATTTGAGTAAATTAAAAGTTCTGCCCTGAGTTCCTCCTTTGCTAGGTGGATAGGGAAAGGTGGAACTAATCATTAAGATATTCATAGCTATTCCTCTAAACGATTTTCTACCATCATGCGGACAATATCGGTCATTTTGTATCGTGCTTGCCAACCTAATTTTTCCTTAGCTTTGTGGGGATTGCCGCGACTAATGGCTAAATCTGTTGGTCTTAATAAACTTCGATCAGAAATTACATGATCTTGCCAATTTAAGCCAACAGTAGCAAAAGCTGTGGCGACAAAATCCTCTAGTTTTGAACTTTCTCCCGTGGCAATGACGTAATCATCGGGTTGCTCCTGTTGCAACATTAAATACATCGCTTCAACGTACTCCGGCGCCCAACCCCAATCCCTTTGAATGTCCATATTCCCTAAGTGTAAAGTATCGGGACTTCCCCGGGCAATTTTAGCCACGGCAGCGATAATTTTTTGGGTAACAAAGCGCTCGGGGCGTAGGGGAGATTCATGATTGAAAAGTATGCCTGAACAGGCAAAAATTCCGTAGGCTTCTCGATAATTGGCTACTTCCCAAAAAGCCGCCGATTTGGCAACAGCGTAGGGACTGCGAGGACGAAAAGGGGTATTTTCGTCGGCAGAATTATCGCCGATATCCCCGAAACATTCACTCGATCCCGCATTATATAATTTAATTTTTGCTCCGGTAAATCGAATTGCTTCTAAGAGATTTAAGGTTCCCGTGGCAATACTTTCTAAGGTTTCCACTGGCTGCTCAAAAGATAAACCCACAGAACTTTGTCCAGCCAAATTATAGACCTCATCGGGCTGAATTTTAATTAACACCTGTAGGACACTGCGAAAGTCATTTAGTGCCATTGATTCTAGTTTTACCTGTTCCTTGATTCCCAAACGTTTCAGATTACTAAAAGAGGACATTTGGGCATCCCGGGAGGTGCCACAAACTGTATAGCCAGCTTTTAACAGTAATTCGGCGAGGTAGGCTCCATCCTGCCCCGATATACCACAAATTAACGCTTTTTTACTCATTTATTTACAATAATTTACTTTTGAG
Source organism: Microcystis aeruginosa NIES-2549 (assembly GCF_000981785.2). Lineage (NCBI taxonomy): Bacteria > Bacillati > Cyanobacteriota > Cyanophyceae > Chroococcales > Microcystaceae > Microcystis > Microcystis aeruginosa. The sequence goes on from NZ_CP011304.1 coordinate 4,263,351, forward strand.
GGTTTAACATCGCCTTGGCGGCTTCGCTTAAATAACCGATTTGTCCATAGGCATAGAGAAGATTATCAAAGCTTTTAGCGGGATCATTGATAAATTTGACAGATTTAACCAATCCTCTCACCAAACGCTCACCTCCTCGCCCAAATTGAGCCAATCCCGTCTTTCCTGCCACTTCTTCCCGGTAGTGTTCGCTGATGCCTTGCCACCAACTGCGACGCATAAACCATTGACGATTGATTCTTTCCGGGGCAACATTGTGTTCCACCAATGCTGCGGGAAAATAGCCTACTTGCCATCCCTGGGCGAGTGCTAGTTCTGTAGTGTATAATTCCTCGTTAGAAAGAAGTTTTTTACCAATTCTTCCCAAATTAGGGTCAAAACCGCCAATCTTCTCCCAGAAATCTCGCCGGATTGAGTAATTAACCCCTCGCGGAGTTAAATCCGCCTGGCTGATATATACCACATTGTCGCCCAAATCGAAGGCCCCTAAACCACCGGCTAACTGATCGGATAACCAATTGGGTTGACTGTAGCCTTGCGGCCAAATTAAGGTGACTTTTCCCCCAGCTACTGCCAGTTTTTGGTTATTTTCGTAGGCATTTAACAGAATTTGCAACCATTGAGGACTAGCGATCGCATCGTCATCCAAATAGGCTAAAATCGGCGCTCTAGTTTCCTTCGCCCCGCGATTTCTGGCGGTAGATAGCCCTAAAATAGGTTCGTAAACGTATTTTAGCCGCCCATCTCCCAGACGCGACTCGACCACCTGACGGGTTTTATCGGTAGATGCGTTATCAACCACTAAAATCTCACAATCTGGGCAAGTTTGCGCCAAAAGACTATCGATCGCTGCTGCTAGGTAGTGATCGCGGTTGTAGGTACAGATAATCCCTGCTATTTTAGGAGCCATGGCTATCAAGGTTACTCATTCAATACCCTAAAACTTAACATTCCTTTGCAAAAATGTAAAAATGCTTTTTTAACCCGGAGACAGGAGACTCCGAGACAGGAGACAGGAGATTGCTTTTTACTGATAGCGTTTCTCGTAAAGATGAAGTATAACCTAATTTGGTATTGACGACCGACTGCCCAAAAGGAAAACTTCCTATCTCACCATTAAGATAACTGCTATAACACTCTCCACTGATAACTGATTACTGATTACTGAAAATATTATGCCGAAAGTAACTGTTTGTATTCCCACCTATAACCGCGCCGATTATCTCAGCTATTCGATTAATAGTGTCTTGGGGCAGACTTATGAAGATTTTGAGTTAATTGTTTGTGATGATGGTTCTTCTGATCGTACCCCAGAAGTGGTGACAGCATTTCAGGATTCGAGAATAATTTATCTGCGTCATCCCCAAAATCTTGGCAGAAGTTTAAATATGCGATCGGGTTTTACGGCTGCTCGGGGAGAATATTTTATTAAATTCGATGATGATGATGGACTAACTCCCGAATTTTTAGCGAAAACTGTCCCTATTTTAGATCAAGAAAAAAACGTTGATTTTGTCTGTACCGATCACTGGATTATTGATAAATTTGGACAAAAAGTTACGGCTGCCACCCAAGAAAATTCAGCCAAATGGGGCAAGGACAGATTACAAAAAGGGATTATTCCCGATTTAGAAAGACAAACTTTTTCCTATCAAAGTTTACAGGTGGGTTCGACTCTTTTTCGTTATCAATCCTTAGCCGATGTGGATTATATGCGCCCTCAAGCGGATGGTTGTGAAGATTTTGATTTATTAGTGCGTTTAGCCTTAGTGGGAAAACAAGCTTATTTTCTGCCAGAATTATTAATGGAATATCGTTTTCATGGCGGTCAAACTAGCTTAAAACAAGCGGTTCACTTTTTGCAAGCAAAATTGTTTTGTACGGAAAGTTATCAATTTAATGATCTAAAATTAGAAGAAGAAAGAGTAAAAAAGGCGGCTTTTTTACAGGAATCTTTGGGAATAAAATTAATTGAAAAGGGAGAAACCGAAGCTGGGCGATTTTTAATAGAAAAAGCCTCGAAATTGTCAGGAAAATCCCGACGAGCTAGACTGGGTTTACTGCTTTCCTATTTACCTCTAAACTTGAGACAATTGGCTTTTCAAGGTTTCCGTCAACTACGTCCTAAAGATTACGCTGAACAGGTCAGAGCCGTATAAACTATAACTTATAGCAGTTATCTTATCTGGTTGGGTAGGAAGTTTTCGTTTTGGAGAGTGGGTTTTCCATACCAAATTAGGTTACACTTCATCTTTGTGACCAACGCTACCAGTTTTTTAATTTAACTATCTATGGATACTATTCACGTTACAGGAATTCGTGCCTACGGTTACACAGGATATCTGGCCGAAGAACAGGTTTTAGGTCAATGGTTTGAGGTGGATTTATCCCTAGAAGTTGATATCAGCATTGCTGGCAAAAGTGACGCAATTGAAGATACTCTAGATTATCGACAGGCGATCGAAATTGTCAAACACCAGATTGAAACCAGCAAATTTGCCCTCGTGGAAAAATTGGCCACGGTTATCGCTGAGGATATCCTAAAACTCGAGGGAGTGCGACAGGTAAGAGTACAATTATCAAAACCCGCCGCCCCAATTCCCAACTTTACCGGTAAAATCACCATCGATATCACTAGATCTCGTTGAGTTTACGCGTATTATCGACTAAACTTTGCGCAAAAGCGTCAAAACGTTGGGAAAGCTTCTCGTCAAGGATTTTTCCTTCTTCGTTGAAGACTTTCCACGCTTGTCCTAAGCTAATTTGTTCCGGAATTACCCAAGCATGAACCCAACGGAGAATTATTCTTAAATCATTGAGGGCGTTACTATTGGATTGGCCGCCTAAAACACTGATTAACCCGGCAACCTTTCCCGATAACTCCTCAAAACTCATTAAATCTAGGGCATTCTTCATCACACCACTGACACTACCATGATATTCCGGTGTCGCCAAAATTAATCCTGCTGCCGATTTAACCGTTTGCTGCATTTTGGCTACATCGGGATAGTCAGAATAGTCATCTCCCCCGTTACAGAAGGGTAAAGAGAGTTTTCTTAGGTCAATTATCTCCGTTTCTACTCCTAACGCCCCTAATCGACTGATAGCAACTTCTAACGCCATCGCACTATAGGATCCGCTGCGTAAACTGCCATTAATACCAACGATTTTGATCATAGAACTTATACAAACTCATAACGACTACATATAAGCTAACAAAAAAAGAGACAATTGGGGCAAGCTTAGTTAAAAAAATATGTCGATGGGGCGGAGGGAGCGATCGATCTAAGTTTTAATGGGAGTAGAAAGAAAGATTTATTCCATTTCCCCTGATTGCCATGCCAGAATTTCTCGATTTTCTCAAACATAAATATGCCTATGTGGCTATTGGTGAATTCAAACCGGGGTGTTTTTCCGAGGCCCAAAAACTCTACGAAAAGGCCGTTTCCACCTATTCCACGGGATTCCAGGGGGCTTTTCTGTTGCAAAAACCCGGAACCGATGAAGGAATTGCCGTGATCATCTGGGATAAAATCGATGATATGGAGGCAAATAAAAGCGAAGCCCATGAATTATTGCTGAAATCCATGGCTCCTCTGTTTGCGAAACCGCCTGTGACCGATTTTTATGAAGTATGTAGCGAGATAGAAGGGTCCCCCATTTAGGGATAATGTTTCTTTTCGGTGGCGATTAATTTGGCGGCTAAAACCCCGCCTAGAAAACCGAATAAATGTCCTTGCCAAGAAATCCCCGGACGGGAAGGCAAAACGCCCCAAATTGTGCCACCGTAGAGTAAAAAGACTAGAATTGACAAGAGTATAGAAGGAATATTTCTTTGGAAATAGCCCCGCAGTAATAAAAAACCTAAATAGCCAAAAATCAAGATACTTGCCCCGATATGGATGGATCCGGGAGCAGCAAATAACCAGACTCCTAACCCCCCCACCAGCATAGTCAACCCAGTCACAATAAAAAAGTCACTGGTTTCCTGTAACATCACCAACCAACCGAGAATCAGGAAAGGAACCGTATTAGCAATAAGATGGGGAAAGTCACCGTGTAGGAAAGGTGCGAAAAGAATACCCCGCAATCCGATGACTTGATGGGGAATAATCCCGAAAATGTCTAAACTGCCCCGAAAAACAAATTGATCTAAAATCTCTAACAGCCAAAAAATCGCCACAAAGGTAGCGAGGATTATTGCTTGGGTTTTTATTTCTTGCCGTGATCCTTGACTCATAAGATTGATGGATGAGCTATTTTTTCCCATTTTGACTCTCCCCCGCTAACCGCTCGCGCGGTGTAGCGGGGGATTCTCGGTTCTTAGGCTTTTAACTAGATCGACCTGGTTTAACCGGTCGATCCCCGTCAAATCGCCTCCGCGAGCGTTTTCTAACACGGTCAGTCCGACCGCGTTTTTTCCTCGGTTCTCGATTACCTTCGCTGATGCCGTATCTCTTGGTTCAATGTGGCCGCAGAAATTGCATCGGTGAACTCTTTCTGATAACGCTTTTTTGCCGGTAATCGCGCCACAATTAGGACACTCTTGCGAAGTTCCGTTTTTATCAACCTTAAGATAATATTTTCCCCGTTTCCAAACGACAAACGGTAGTATCTCGTTAATAAAACTACCGATGCCTGAATCCAGAGATTGTTTTCTAACGATCCCTCTAGACCAGGAAACAAAGTTAATATCCTCAACGAAGATGTTATCAGCGAGATCGCAAAGGTAATGACTTAGTTTAAAGTGCCAATCTCTACGAGTATTAGACACTTTTTCGTGTAATCTTGCTATCTTCTCCTGAATTTTTAACCAATTGCTAGAGCCTTTGACTTGATGTTTCAAGCGTCTTTGTAGCAATTTAAGCTTACTCTGTACTTTCAACAAAAATCGAGGGGCTTTGATTAAATATCCCTGTGAAGTAGCGACAAAACTCTCAATTCCTGCGTCGATTCCTAAACAGGTTTTCCCAGCCGTTATATCGGGGACGGATTCTTGGGACTTAAAGGAAACCGAAACGTAAAATCCCGACGCTTTGCGGATAATTTGAGCTTGTTTAGGCTCAAACCCAGACGGGTACTCCCTAGATTTCCTAATCCGAATTTTTCCCAATTGTGGAAAATTTAAGTATTCGTCACCTAGAAAGTTTTTTGACAGCGCGGGGAAAACAAAACTTCGCATCTTTTTCTTAAATCTAGGAAAGCCGAAGCCTTTCGATTTCATGCGGTCAAACGCTTTATCTAAAGTTTTTAAGACTTGCTGTAAGACTTGAGCGTTAACCGTCTTTAATATCGGGTAAACTTTTTTAGCTTCCGTTAGATTTTTAGCTTGAACGAAGTAATTAGGATAGGGTTCATCCGCAGGAATTATGTACTCAGAAACTAGCGAACAGCGATCCGCAAGACACTTTCGAGAGTTCAACCAATCCTTCCGTTCCGAGAGCGCGTAATTGTAAACGCTCTTGCCAACATCAAGAATGTGGACGATCTCCCGTTCCTGTTGCCTGTTTACCTTTAGTTTGTACTGGTAGGTAAGCGTTATCACTGTCGTTTGTTTCGTGATGTAGAATTAGATTATAACACTTATCGCCTAATATGTCAACCGATTATAATCATGGATTTCGCTCCGTTTATAGACTTACCGCTCATGTCGTATTCGTCATCAAATACCGACCATTGCTATTAACAATGAAATCTTAGCCCGACTTAAAGAAATCTTGGTGTCAACGCTGACAAAATGGGAAAGCGTGTTGCTTGATTTCAACGGTGAATCGGATCACGTTCACCGGATTATCGATTACAAACCTGAGATCGCTTTATCCAAATTAATCGCTAACCTTAAAACAGTTAGTAGTCGCTTAATTAGAAAAGAATTTCCGTACTTAGCGGCAAAGTATTTCTACAACAAACCCTATTTTTGGACGGGAGGTTATTTCGTGGCCAGTTGTCGCGGCGTTACCATCGAACAACTAAAAAAATACGTCGATAACCAAAACTACCCGAAAGTGGAAACGCTACCGCGTTAGTTTCATTCTGGTCGCGATTCATCTCGCTCCATTGAGATAGCCCCCAGATCAGTTATCAATGATTCAGTTCTCAGTTATCAGTGATTCAGTTACCAGTTATCAGGTGTGAGTTTACAGTTTACTGTTTACTGTTTGCTGCGGGACAAAGAGAGGCTAATTGACAGGAAAAACAAGCGGGATTTCTTGCTTTACAAACCGCCCGGCCGTGGTAAATAATACTAATAGAAAAAGTTTCCCAATCCGGTTGAGGTAGTAAAGCCATTAAATCCCGTTCAATTTTCACCGGATCGTTATTAGTAGTTAAACCCAAACGATTACTTAAGCGCTTAACGTGGGTATCTACTGTCACCCCCTCAATAATCGCGTAAGCGTGAGCAAGTACCACATTAGCCGTTTTTCTAGCTACTCCGGGTAAAGTTAATAATTCCTCCATTGTCTTGGGTACTTCCCCCTGAAAATCCTTAAGAATTTTTTGACAAGCACCCTGAATATTTTTGGCTTTATTGCGATAGAATCCCGTGGAACGAATCAGAGTTTCTAACTCCTCTCGCTCGGCAAAAGCTAAGGATTTAGCATCGGGAAAACGAGCAAATAAAGCAGGAGTCACCTTATTTACCCGCTCATCAGTGCATTGTGCCGAGAGGATCACTGCCACCAATAACTGCACGGGAGTTTGATAATTTAAGCTACAGGTTGCCTCTGGATATAATCGCTTTAAGTTGCTTAAAATCTCTAGGACGTGCAGTTGAAGCTGAGTTTTTTTTCGAGGGGCCATCACTGGAATAAATCCTGAAAAACTGCTAGGTTAGCCGTGTCGCGCACGATTAAGAAAACTCCTAATCCTAAGAGTAAAACTAGACCTGTTTGCATGATGTTATCTTGCAGTTTAGTTGGGAGAGGTTTACCTACTAAAGCCTCGATTAATAAAAATACCAACTGACCACCATCAAGAGCAGGTAAAGGCAGAATATTAATCACCGCTAAGTTAATACTAATTAGGGCGGCAAATTGAAAAAGATTACCCGCATCATTACGAGCGATTGCTGCTCCGTATTCAACAATTTTAACCGGTCCGGCTACCTGTTGAACATTTTCTTTAAAGTTACTAAATAACTGCCCAAAACCTTGAATGGTTAATAGGATTAATCGTTGAAATTCACCCGCACCCAAGCTAAAAGCTTGACCAAAATTATCGGCTTTCAGGTGAGTTTCTTCACCGTTAGGAGCCAATCTCACCCCAATTTTACCCTGACCATCACTGCCCAATTCAGGAGTAACAATTAAATCGAGAGTTTCTGTGGGGCGTTTGATGGTTAATTTTAGGGGTTGATCGGGGGAAGATTGAATAATGTCACGGAAGTCAATAACGGCATTTTGAGAAGCACCAAGGGGCTGATCATTGATAGCGAGAACAATATCACCCGCTTTCATTCCCGCTTGTTTAGCGACGGAATTTTCAGCAGTGAAAACCTCTGGAATAATTACCCCTTCTTGATAGTTAATTTGGGGAAAACCCACCGTAGCGACTTGGGTAACAAGCAAAAAATAGGCAAAAATTAAATTAGCAATTACTCCCGCACTAATGACGATAGCTCGATCGAAAACGGGACGATTGCGTAATAAATCAGGATCGTTATTGGGAATTTGACTATCGGGATCGTCATCGGGAAAACCAACGTAACCCCCTAAAGGAATGGCGCGGAGGGCGTATTCTGTTTCTTTACCTTGATATTTAGCTAAAGCTGGACCAAAACCGATGGAAAAGCGATTAACATGGATAGATTGCCAACGAGCAGCGGCAAAATGACCTAATTCGTGAACGACAATTAATAGGGCAAGGACACCGATCGCTATTAAAACTGACATGATGATCAAAATATAATGAATTAGCTTTTGTTAATTGTAAGCGATCCTCCCGGGCAGATTGCAAAAAATCTCTAGTTATCGCTAATTTTTCGATCATTTATGCTAAAAGTGATCTTAACCGCCTAATTTGACCCGACGGAGAGCGATCGATGCCTTTGAGTGAGCGCGCCCAGCAATTAATCCCAAAAGCGAGAATCATCAGTTTCGCCAATTGGCCCTATCAGCAAGCAGCGATCGCTGTTTGGCAACAAGCGGATGATCTAAATCGCTATCTCAGCGACAGCGATTTAGATACTATCGTCAATTTAGAGCCTGATTTACTGGTTTCTAGTCAGCAAGCTCGAAAACTGCGGTATAATGCTAATAGCATCGTCGATAACGCTCGTCAGGCTTTATTAAGCCAATTTCCTACCATTCTCCAACCCGGAGGCGATCTTCATCCACCCCACCGCGCCGAAGCTTGTTGGCGTGATTTCTGGAACTTTTTACGCTGTATTACCTACGGTGTCGCCGGACAGCAGATTCCCTACACCAGTGCCGAGGGATTGGAAAATATGCGTCTTCTTTACCAAGAATTACAAGTACCATTAGGGGCGATGATTTCGGGGTTAGAAGCCTTAAAACAATACAGTTTAGATTATTTTAGCGACTCAGAAAAAACCGCAATTGCTCCCTATTTCGATCACTTAATTACGGTTATGAAAAAGTTTTAAAACTGCGGCATTTAATCTGTGTTAAAATAATAAGGTCAACGGTTGAAAATGCCGCTCACCGAGGTTAAAACTCCGTTGAACCCATGAAATCATCGGCGCGGGTGGGCCTCTTAGGGCCACCAAAAACCTCGATCGAGTGCCTGGCGGGTCGAGGTACTTTATAAAATGAGGGAGATTCTATGGATGCCAAAGCGAAATTACTAGAATTGATCGCTGGTAGAAATCGCGGACTCCTGGCCACGGAAAGCGACCGCGTGCGGATTTTGGCGGCGATCGAACAATTGGAGGACCACAATCCCCATCCTCATCCCCTCGAAGTTAAACAACTATTAGGGGGCAATTGGCGTTTACTATTCACCAGCAGTCGCGACATTCTGGGACTAGATCGCCTACCTTTTTTTCAATTGGGGCAAATTTATCAATATCTTGACCTGAACAAGGCCAAACTCTATAATATTGCTGAAATTACGGGCGTACCTTGGTTAGAAGGAGCAGTGATCGTCGCCGCTACCTTTGAACCCACCTCCGAGCGTCGGGTCATGGTCAAATTTGAGCGATCGATCCTCGGTCTGCAACGTTTTCTCAATTATCATTCTCCCCAAGAATTTATCGACGCGATCGAAAGTGGCAAAAAATTTCCTCCCCTCGATTTTTCCTTCAATAATCGTGAACAAAAAGGTTGGCTCGATATCACCTATCTCGATGAAGATCTCCGCATCGGCCGCGGCAGCGAGGGCAGCGTCTTTATTCTGGCTAAGGAAAAAACCTAACTTAAGATATGTCGGGAGTCAGGAGACAGGGAACAGCTATCAGGAAGGCTCTCTTAGGTTTGCTGGGTAAAATGTATTCTAAGATACATTCTTGCGGGCAAGTGAGTGGAACGAACCACAGAGACACAAAGGACACAAAGACCGATCACTACTATATAAGTTAAACTTATCACACAAAGAATAAGAGAGCCATCAGGGATCGGATTTGATACTAAATCCGTTGAGTATAGGCCACTTATGAGGAGAGGCAAAAGGCAATAATTTGCTATAATCAGTCTAGGATATACGAAAAATTTTCAGATATTTATTCCGAGAAATCGACTAAAAACGTTGCCAGATAAGGATTTGAGAGAATGACATTTGAGAGAATGAAACGACCCTAGTATTAAGGGGCGAGCCATCTTCGATTTAATTATAACCAGCTACTTAACTGATAACTGATAACTGATAACTGTTATTTTTCTGCTGCCCAACTGTCGGGAGTGTAGGTTTTTAATGCCAAAGCATGGATGGCTTCGGTAGCCAGTGCCGATTGTAAAGCGCCATAAACCATTTGATGCTGTTTAACGCGGGTTTTGCCAGCAAATTCGCCAGAAATAACCACCGCTTCCAAATGATCGCCACCTCCCGTCAAATCCCGAATCATCACTTGTGCATCGGGGATTTGTTCTTGAATCATCGCTTCTACTTGGCGAAAGTCAACCATCGTAACTCCTCAAAACAATTAAAGATACTCTGATCCCATTGTTACCGAAAGCTCGTCAATAGGGACAAAATTTACTGCCGTGGGGGGGAGTTGTTAGGAGTTGCCGAGGTGGGAGTCGGTGCGGAGATGGGTGTGCTGACAAATCCCATCTCGTAGAGTTGTTGATAGCTTTTTTGTCCTAATTCACTGGTGGGGTTTTGGGATTGAATCACCTGAATTAACAAAGGAACCGCCAATTCTGGCTGATTTTGCGCCCTATGGACCAAAGCAAGCTTATAGGTGGCTTCATCCCGCATTTGTCCCGTGTTTAAAGCACTTTGACGCTGAGAATCGAATACTTTCGGGTCAATTCCTGAGAAACTATTAGCTAATTGCAGATGATAGTTAGATAGTTGGTTAAAAATCCGGCGCGCTTGATTGAGTTTGTCCACAGCGACACTGTATTTAGCGGCATTAATAGCGGCGTTCGCTTCTTCCACTAAACGTTGTCCCCCCTGAAGACTCAGGACACTATCGGCTTGATTTAAGGGTTTTAATTCGTTAGGATCGCTGGCAGGAGTGTTAGAGTCGGGGGTTTGTGCTTGTCCGTCAGGTGCGATCGCAATAACTAAACCGATCACCAGAGTGAGCAGATAAATTAAACTATAAGGCTGTTTTCGTTTAACCATAAAATTTCTCGACTTAATGTTCCCCATGGGAACGGCTATTTTTTTTAACATCGACAACTGACCTATAGTAGCTTTTTTGGGGCAGTTTCGATCCGACCCCAGCTTTCTAGACGTTGGATCTAGCGGTTTTGTCGCCATGGCAAGCACTGATTTTTCCCAAAGAATCAGTACAAGTCCCCAAAAAGTTAGTTTATCCCCCCGATTAATGGTTTAAATACCGATAATTCACCCGTTGGAAGGCTGCCCAGATAGAATAAAGAAAAAGCAGGAGTTTAGTTGAAATGTCTTTATCACTGATTACTCGTAAGTTTACGGTGGAAGAATACGAAAAAATGACAACCGAGGGAATAATCAAACCCGATGAAAAAGTGGAATTAATTCGAGGAGAAATTATCAAAATGTCACCGATGGGAACCCGTCATGCTGCCTGTATAGCTAGATTAACACAGTTATTTTATCGAAAATTCGGTGATCTTATTCTGTTAGGAGTGCAAAACCCGATTAGATTAAATAATAATTCTCAACCAGAACCAGATTTAAGTTTACTAATACCTCGATCGGATTTTTATGTTGCTGCCTATCCTTGTCCTCAAGATATCTATTTAATTATTGAAGTTTCCGATTCTACCCTCGATTATGATCGCTATACTAAAATCCCTCTTTATGCAGAGGCAAATATTCAAGAAGTTTGGATCGTTAATCTCAAGGAAGAATGTTTAGAAGTTTATCGCCATCCGCTGCATGGTAGTTATCAAGCTATTCAGAAATATTATCGAGGTGAAATTATTTTTATTGAATCCTTTCCAGCAATAGAGTTAACTTTAATTGAAATACTCGGCAATAAAAGTGAGATCAAGGGGTAAACTTAGATTTCGTCAGGATTAATGCCTAATTCCCGCAGTTTGTTCGCTAATCGTTCCGCTCGTTGTTTTTCCTGATTATAGCTAGTGAAAGCTTGTCCATCGGGATAAAAAAGCAACATTTCCGGTTCCCCTAACTGAAATTGAATTTATTAATTGATTTTTGAAAAATGGTAAGTAGCTGGTTATAATTAAATTTAAAATGGATTTTGGGTTCGATCCCCCCTTAGTCCCCCCTTGATAAGGGGGGTGTCGATCCCCCCTTAGTCCCCCCTTGATAAGGTGGGTGTCTGATAATTTTTAACGCCTACCTACTTATAAGCCAATAACACCACTCCAAAGGGGTCTAGTATAATTAGAAGAGGTTGATCAAAGGGGGTTTATGGACGATAAAACCACAAAGCCGGAAGCATCGGAATCTGAAGAGAAAAAAGAATCAGATTTTGACCAGGAAAAGGAACAGGCTCAAGTTTGGACGGGAAAAATCACTGCTTTTGTTGCCCATCAACTCCGAACCTCCGCTCCTTCCCTTCCAATTATCGGGGGTAGCATTACAGGTATCTTAACTTGGCTTAGTCAACATGACACGGTTAAGGCGATTATTGTCGGGGGAGTCACCTTTATCGTCACGGGCTTTTTTACCTACGGATCAGCCTGGAGTCAAGGGTTTTTAGAAATAGCAAGAACCAAAGGTAAAAATCATGGTAAAGGTTCAGCTTTAAGCTTTTTTGTTTGGCTAGACAAAGGACTGGAAAAAATACGTTGGCAATTAGCTAATCCTGACGGGAAATATTTAATTAAATTACGGGATTCAGATTGTCGTTATGATGATATTGAAGGGATTGAAGATGCAATCTTTGGTTTTTCTACCCCAGAACTAGAAGAAATTTTTATTAATTTGGATCTGAGTCAATTAGAACTGCGCTCAGAAGAAGAGTCTAAAGGTACGGGGGATGATATTTGGGATTTATTGCGACGGGCTAAAAAGAGGACAAATTTACGGTTGTTAATTCTGGCTCCTGGTGGCCGAGGAAAAACGACTTTATTGCGTCATTTAGCCTATAACTACGCTCTAAAACAACCGAAACAAAATGCACCTTTTTTAATTCCTGTCTTTTTACGTTTACGGAGATGGCAGGAAGTGATTACCACCACAGAAGGATTGGATTTACCAACCTTAATTGAGCGACATCTTAAACAAGATATTTCTCAAGAATTAGATTTACCTCAGCACTGGGCTAAAAGTCATTTAACCCGTCAGCGAATGTTAGTGATGTTTGATGGTTTTGATGAAGTTAAACCCGAATATGCCGAAAAAATCAGTCAATGGATTGGCAAACAGTGGCATGATTTTCGCCAAAACTATTTTATTTTAACCTCTCGTCCCAAAGGCTATCAAGCGTTTAGCTCTGAGCATAAACCTCGACAAAAGGTGTTTATTAATGAATTTACCGATAAAAATATTCATGATTTTGTCTATAAATGGTATTTCTGGCAAGAGCAGGAAACCAGAGTTAGCAGAAGTTTAAAAGCTAAACAAGAAGCTGCCGACAATAAAGCAAAGGATTTAATTAATCAGTTATTTGCTCTCGATGATTCCGGGGAAAGTTCTACTCTATTAGCCTTAGCGAGAAATCCCTTAAATCTGAATATGATAGTACAGTTACATCGGGCAAACTTTGGCTCGGAACAAAAATTACCTCAGCAACGAGTGGATTTATTTCGCCGAATTTTTGATCTGCAATTGATCACTCGCCCTCAAGCTAGGGGCATTGATATGATTTTAGATAATAATGAGGAAAATCATCGTCAACGGGTATTGCAACAGTTAGCCCTGAAAATGGGAAATACAACCACGATTGAATATTCAGAATTACTGAGTTCTATACAAAATTTTATTCAGGAATTGGGTTATCCTGAAAGCACTTCGGCTAAGGATTTTGTAGAGCGGTTAATTCATGTGAGCGAGTTAATTTTGAAAAAGGATGAATACTATGAGTTTGCCCATAATCTTTTTCAGTCCTATTTAATTGCTTTGGAGATTAAACGGTTAAAGCAAGAAAATTTACTCTGGGAAAATTGGGAACAAAATCTCTGGTACGAGACTTGCATTATGTATGCAACTTTATTGACTAATCCGACTGATTTTATTGTCTATTTTTATAATCAATCTAATCCTAAAGCTCAGGGATTAGCGGAGCGATGTTATCGAGAATTACCTGTTAAAAAACGTCGAGGTTTGGAATTTTTAGAACAAAGACGACAGACTTCTCTCTTTACTCAACTAGAAACCTATCTGAAAAATGGCCAATGGCGCGAAGCCGATGAAGAAACGGCGCGGTTAATGTTGTTAATTGCTAAAAGGGAAGATGAAGGCTGGCTAGATGAAGAAAGTGCTGAAAACTTTCCCTGTGAGGAATTACGCACCATTGACAAGCTCTGGGTAGATAATAGCGGCAGCAAATTTGGCTTTTCTGTGCAGAAAAAAGTCTGGCTGGATTGCGGTGGTGTCCCAGGGGAATACGATTATGATGTGTATAAAAAATTCGCTGACGAGGTGGGTTGGCGCAGGAGCGGAAACTGGTTGAGCTATGATGAGCTAACTTTTTCATTAGAGGGTAGTCAACACGCATACCTACCGTCACCTTGGTGGAGGGTCGTGGGGCGCACACCAGGGGGGGGGGTTGGTCGCCGCGTGTGGTGGAGGGTATCTCTTTTCTCGCGCAGCGACTTGTAACCTGTAATATATCACAGATTTAGACATCTTAAACCAGTAAAAAGCCCCCCTTATCAAGGGGGGTTGGGGGGATCAAACCTATGCAATTAACCCATCATCTTAAACCAGTAAAAAGCCCCCCTTATCAAGGGGGGTTGGGGGGATCAAACCTATGCAATTAACCAATCATCTTAAATCAGTAAAAAGCCCCCCTTATCAAGGGGGGTTGGGGGGATCAAACCTATGCAATTAACCAATCATCTTAAACCAGTAAAAAGCCCCCCTTATCAAGGGGGGTTGGGGGGATCAAACCTATGCAATTAACCAATCATCATCATCTACCCTACAATCCCAAACTCGTAGAACGAGCCAAAGAACTCCGTAAAAATATGACCAAAGCTGAAAGAAAACTTTGGTATGAATACTTAAAAAATTTTCAATATAGAGTTCATCGTCAAAGACCGATTGATCAATTTATTGTTGACTTTTATTGCCCCGAATTAAAATTAGTGATTGAAATTGATGGTGATATTCATAATAGGGAAGATGCTCAGAACTATGACTTAGAAAGAACCCAAATTTTATCAGGTTATGGATTAACAGTAATCCGCTTTACTAATCAAGAAGTTTTGAGTAATTTTGAGGGAGTTTGTGGAGTAATTGGAAGTTTGATCCCCCCAACCCCCCTTGATAAGGGGGGCTTTGATCCCTCCTTATTAAGGGGCTTTGATCCCCCCAACCCCCCTTGATAAGGGGGGCTTTGATCCCTCCTTATTAAGGGGCTTTGATCCCCCCAACCCCCCTTGATAAGGGGGGCTTTGATCCCTCCTTATTAAGGGGCTTTGATCCCCCCAACCCCCCTTGATAAGGGGGGCTTTGATCCCTCCTTATTAAGGGGGATCTGACAATTTTTAACACCTAACTAATTAGAGAGGAAAAGAATACCCAAAAAGTTCTATTGACAACTTTTACAAGAGAGATCAAGGAGAAAATCAAGGATTTACAATCTCGGTTTCAGAACAGTCCACTGGGTTACGGGGGCCATGGCTTTCCAACCTAAAAACTTACCGACCGGTTCGGCTTTTTCAATGCCAATCCGCAGCAGTTCCCCTCCTAATTTACTATGCCATTGCAAGAGGACTAATTCGCTTTCAATTGTAACAGTGTTGGCAACAAGACGACCCCCGGGGCGCAGGGCTAACCAACAGGTTTCCAATAGGTGGGGTGTGGTGATACCGCCACCAATAAAAATAGCGTCCGGTTGCGGTAAATCTTCCAAGGCACTCGGTGCGATTCCGGCGACGATTTGCAGATGGAGCGTTCCCAGGGCGGCGGCATTATCGGCAATGTATTGTAATCTGGTGGGATGATGTTCGATCGCAATCCCCTGGCAACGGCGATCGCTACGCAGCCACTCAATGGCAATGGAACCACAACCTGCCCCCACATCCCAGAGCAATTGTCCGGGTAAGGGAGCCAATCTACTCAGCGTGATAGCACGAACTTCTCTTTTTGTCAACTGTCCGTCATGATGGTAGGCAGAATCCGGCAGTCCTGGAAGGCGCGGCGCCAGGGTGGGGGGATGGGAGGAGATGCAGCTAATGGCGATGACATTTAAATCCGCCAGATCTGTAAACTGCCAATCGTTGGCGATGCCTTGAATGTGGCGTTCTCGGGTTCCCCCTAGATGTTCTAAAACCGTGATGGAACTCTCGCCAAAACCTCCCTCCCTGAGCAGCCGAGCAGCGAGCGCCGGAGTCTGGGCATCAGCACTCAGTACCAGCAGTTTAGCGCCGGGATAAAGCACCCCATTCAAGCAGGCTGGGGGCCGACCGCACAAACTCAAAGTTTCCACTTCACTCAGGGACCAACCCAAACGACTACAGGCAAGACTGAAGGCAGAAGGAGAGGGAATAATCGTCATTTCCTCAAGGGGAATCTGACGGGTGAGGGTGACACCAATCCCGTAGCACATGGGATCACCACTGGCCAAAACACAGACGGATTGACCACGACGGCGGATAATCTCGTTAACAGAGTCTTGGATGGGAGAAGTCCAGAGCAGTTTTTGCCGTTGATCCTCAGGGGGTAACATTGCCAGATGACGTTCACCACCGACAATAACTGATGCTAAAGAAAGCAGACTTCGCCCCACCGAACTTAAACCTTCTAAGCCATCTTCACCAATTCCTATGATCGATAGCCATTTCGACTTACAATTGCGATCCGCCATATTAAAAAAAATCGCTACTATTTCATTATCTGCCATCAGGCTCTATCCTTCAAACAAGATATAATTGGGTTAGTGCCAAGTTAATTGAGATGAAAAATTATGACCACCACCGCCGATGATGTTTGGAAATTATTAGCCGAATTAGTAGAAGCTCAAAAAGAAACAGAAAGATGCTTTCAAGAAACCGAGCGACGCTTTCAAGAAACCGAGCGTGTTCTCAAAGAACAATCTTTAAAAACCGAGCGACGCTTTCAAGAAACCGAGCGCATTCTCAAAGAACAATCTTTAAAAACCGATCGCCAAATTACCAGAGTCAGTCAAGAAATTGGTAATCTTGGAGGTAAATGGGGACGTTTTGTCGAAAATATGGTAGCCCCAGCTTGTGAGACTTTATTTTTAAATCGTGATATTCCCGTACATCAAGTTAGTCAAAGAGTCAGAAAACGTCTCGACGGTAAAACCCTAGAAATTGATGTGTTAGTAACTAATGAGAATCATGTGCTAGTAGTGGAAGTCAAAAGTAGTTTAAGTGTAGATGATGTCAAAGAATTAATCAAGAATCTAACAGAATTTAGGCAATTTTTCCCAGAATATAACCAGAAACAATTATATGGGGCAGTAGCAGGCATTGAAATCGAAGAGGGAGCGGATAAATATGCCTATCGTCAAGGTTTATTTGTCTTGGCACAAAGGGGAGAAAATGTAGCGATTCTTAACGATACTGAGTTTCAACCGAAAACGTGGTAGGGGCTTTAAAAACAAGATATAATCAAGTTATTGTCAAGTTAATTCAGATGAAAAATTATGACCACCACCGCCGATGACGTTTGGAAATTATTAGCCGAATTAGTAGAAGCTCAAAAAGAGACAGAAAGATGCTTTCAAGAAACCGAGCGACGCTTTCAAGAAACCGAGCGGATTCTCAAAGAACAATCGTTAGAAACCGAGCGGATTCTCAAAGAACAATCTTTAAAAACCGATCGCCAAATTACTAGACTCAGTAAAGAAATTGGTAATCTTGGCGGTAAATGGGGACGTTTTGTCGAAAATATGGTAGCTCCAGCTTGTGAGACTTTATTTTTAAATCGTCAGATTCCCGTACATCAAGTTAGTCAAAGAGTCAGAAAACGTCTCGACGGTAAAACCCTAGAAATTGATGTGTTAGTAACTAATGAAAATCATGTGCTGGTAGTGGAAGTCAAAAGTAGTTTAAGTGTAGATGATGTCAAAGAATTAATCAAGAATCTAACAGAATTTAGGCAATTTTTCCCAGAATATAACCAGAAACAATTATATGGGGCAGTAGCAGGCATTGAAATCGAAGAAGGAGCAGATAAATATGCCTATCGTCAAGGTTTATTTGTCTTGGCACAAAGGGGGGAAAATGTAGCAATTCTTAACGATACTGAGTTTCAACCGAAAACGTGGTATGATCCTTAAGCTTGTCTTTGGGAAAGTCCAGTGCGATTCTGGTACTGTGCCGCAGCTGTAATCAAGTAAAAAGTAAAAAGAGTACATCTTCCCTTTTTCCTTGCGAGTCAGAATGCCAATTACAAGTTTTTAATCGGTAGATAGACAAATATTTTCTAACTACTTCTCTGCGTCGCATGGAGAACAAACAACGGTGAATTGGTTAGTTGAAGCAAATGCTTGTCCTGGTTTATTTTATGGAACTGCTGCCCAGGATGGGTTTTTAATTCGTCTCCGCACCCCCGGTGGATGGCTCAATTCTCCACAGGGAAAAGCGATCGCCACTTGGCTCGAACAATGGCAGACGACAATACAAGTTACCAATCGGGCAAATCTGCAAATTCGCGGACTGCAAAAATCCCCCAGTTTAGAAGAATTTCAAACCCTGCAAAAATTAGGGTTAGCCGCCCATAATCCCAGTATCGATCATCTGCGTAATATCATGTCCAGTCCCACGGCTGGAATTGACTGTCAAGAATCGATCGATACTCGTCCATTAGTCCAAGAATTAGATAATTTTATCCAAAATTATCCATCAATTGCCCAACTAAGTCCTAAATTTAGTATCGGCATCGATGGCGGTGGTGCAGTGGGAATTGGCACCGGTTCAACTATGGCCTGGCAACACCGCTATAATGAGATTCAGCTATCAGCAATTGTCCTCAATAATCCGAAAAATTTAACTTCTATTCTTTGCTTTCGATTAGCCCTCGGAGGAGATAAACAATTATATGACACGGACTTATTAATTGAGCCAGAAAACTGTTTAGCTGTGGTCAAAGCTTTAGTCACAGTTTATATCGATTATGTTCAACAAAACCCCAATATCAAGGGTAAAAAACCTCGGATGAAACACCTGCTCAAAGATTGGGGATTGACAAAATATCTCGAACAAGTTAACTACCAATTACATCGGACTTCTACCGGCATAATACAAGGGCAAGAATACCAGCAGGCTGCCCATTCTACTCAACCCTATTTTCATCTGGGAATTCATCCTCAAAAGCAACCAGGATTATCTTATATTGGTCTATCATTAAGATTAGGACAATTGACGGCTAATCAACTATGGGGATTAGCGGCACTATCAGAAACTTTTGGCAGTGGTCAGTTACGATTAACCCCTTGGCAGACTGTTATATTACCCGATATTCCCGATGAAAAAGTCTCAGAATTGTTGCCAAAACTGGCATCCTTAGGATTATCCGCTTCTCCCGGATGGGATGCGGGGATAGTTGCCTGTAGCGGTAAACCGGGCTGTGCGGCGGCGGCCACTGCAACTCAAATTCATGCTTCTCTCTTGGCAGATTATTTGAAAGAACACTTAACCTGCAATTCTCCTGTTAATATTCACTTGACAGGTTGTGCTAAATCCTGCGCTCAACCGGGTCCGGCCGAAATTACCCTTTTAGGAACTACCATCGAGGAAAATGGCCAAATACTAGAAGCTTATCAAGTCTATATGGGTGATAGTCAAAAATTCTTAGAAACACCCATATTTGAGGGAGAATTTACCAAGATTCCCCCCCTCATAGCCCAAATTTTAAGCTCCCAAAAATCGAAAATTTAGATAAATAGAATGGAATACATTAAGAATGGTGAGGAAATTTACCGCAAATCTTTTGCTATTATTCGGGCTGAAACTAACTGGGAAAATCTCCCCGATGATTTAGCTCATGTGGCGGTTCGTCTAATTCATTCCTGTGGGATGACAGACATAACAGAAGATTTAGAAGCATCACCGGATGCAGTTAAAATCGGACGAAATGCCCTCGCTGGGGGTGCAGCAATTCTCTGTGATTCTCAAATGGTCGCTAATGGCATTACCAAAGCCCGTTTACCTAAAAATAATCCGATTATTTGTACCCTCAATCATCCAGAAGTGACCGAATTAGCACGGCAAATTAATAATACTCGCTCCGCTGCCGCTTTAGAACTTTGGCGACGTCATTTAGCTGGAGCAGTGGTGGCCATTGGTAATGCACCAACCGCACTTTTTCGCCTGCTAGAATTGCTCGATCAAAATGTAGATAAACCGGCTTTGATTTTAGGCTTTCCCGTGGGATTTGTAGGAGCGGCAGAGTCGAAAATAGAATTAGCAACTAATAGTCGTGGCGTGCCATTTATTACCCTGCACGGACGCAGGGGAGGAAGCGCAATCGCAGCAGCAGCAGTCAATGCTTTAGCAAAAGAGAACGAATTATGAATAAATTAGGCAAACTTTATGGATTAGGAATCGGGCCCGGTGATCCCGAATTGTTGACGCTAAAAGCACACCGAATTCTCACAACTGTTCCGGTAATTGCCTATCCTACCTTAGAAAGTGGCAAAGTTTTGGCACGGGCAATTGTGTCGGATTTTATCCGTCCCGAGCAGATAGAAATTCCCATGCCTTTACCTTTTAGTGTCGAGCGCAGTTCTCAACCTCATTATGATATTGCCGCCGAAAATATCGCCGAACATTTAAACTTAGGTCGAGATGTGGCGGTTTTATGTGTGGGCGATCCGATGTTGTATGGCACGTTTATGTATATCTTTAATCGCTTGTGCGATCGCTTTTCCATTGAAGTCGTGCCGGGTATTTCTTCAGTGATGGCAAGTGCAGCAATGCTGGGTGTACCTATCACTTATCGAAATGACGTATTTAGTATTATGCCCGCTACTTTAAAGGCGGAAATATTGCGGGATCGCCTAGCCTTTATCGATGCAGCAGCGATTATTAAATTAGGCAGACATTTCGCTAAAGTTCGCGATATTCTCGAGGAATTAGGATTATTAGAACGCGCCCTCTACATCGAACGAGCAACCTTACCCAATCAGCAAATTATTCCGATTACAGAAGTCGATCCAGAGGCTGCTACTTACTGGTCATTAATTCTGATTCCTAGTAAAACTAAACCGCAATAACTCTATAGACACTAAGTTAAATTCTCTATCCCCTACCGAGTGCATCTCACATTTGCAGAAATACCGACAATCAGCAATTATCAGTGACTCTTAAATGATGACAAATGTATCAGCAGCTGCCTGTAAGCATCCCACCGAAAAGCTAATGCGCGGGGGGGGTTGACGGCGACGCTACGCCCACGACGAGGCTCAACAATACCTCAACAACTAATGGAAGGGATTCCGGCATGATTAAAATAAATTAAGGTCATCTGGCCGCAGTTGGTTAAAACTGACTGAAAATATTACTTGGTTTGAGGAGCTTTTCAAATTGACAGACGATCGCGTTTATTGGTTAGCATGGTCAAGTATTGCTGGAGTTGGGCCAATTTCCCTGAAGCGACTCTATCAACATTTTGGCAGTGTCGCTGTGGCCTGGAATGCCTCCGATTCTGCGATCGCAGAAGGGGCGGGATTTGGCAAAAAGTTAATGGTAGCCGTACGGGAAGGGCGATCGCAAATTGACCCAGAAGCTCTTTTCGCCGAACATATCCAGAAAAATCCCCTTTTTTGGACTCCTAGCGACCCAGAATATCCCCGCTTTCTCCGGGAAATTCCCAGTCCTCCCCCCTTACTTTACTATCAAGGAAAGGTCAATTTAGAGGAAAATCAGGGAAATATCCCCACCGTCGCCATTGTGGGTACTCGTAACCCCACGGATCACGGCAGGCGCTGGGCGCGGCGCTTAAGTACCCTTTTGGCCCAACAGGGATTTACTATTGTTTCTGGCATGGCCGAAGGAATTGATGGCGAGGCACACCAAAGCTGTTTAAAAGCCGGGGGAAGGACGATTGCCGTCTTGGGAACAGGGGTCGATGTGGTTTATCCTAGTCGTCATCGGCAGCTACACGCGGACATCCAAAAGCAGGGTTTAGTCATTAGTGAACATCCCGCCGCAACTCAGCCGAATAAAGCCCATTTTCCCAGTCGTAATCGCATTATCGCTGGTTTAAGTCGCGCGACTATTGTTATCGAGGCCCCCGAAAGGTCTGGCTCCCTGATTACAGCTAGTTATGCTAACGAATTTGGCGGCGATATCTATGCTTTACCCAATTCTCCCGATATTGCTGCCGCTAGAGGTTGTTTACAACTGATTCATCAGGGGGCAGAAATTATCGTTTCTGAGGAGAAATTATTAGAAATGTTGGGGGCAATTCCCACCACGAACCAATCTGCACCGCTTAATCTCTCCCCTTCACTCCCTCTAGAGACATCCCCGGCCGTTAATGCTGCTCCTCCAGTCAATCTAGAACCTAGACTAGCACAAGTGTATCAGTTATTTGACAGAGATGCCCTGTTGTTTGACATTATTGTTCAAAAAATGCAAATCCCCACCTCAGAAGTGGCGGGGATTTTATTGGAATTAGAATTAATAGGTTTAGTGACTCAGTTACCCGGTATGCGTTACCAGAAAACCTAGTTAACCCCCAAATGCTTATTTATGGTATTAGCTAAAGTGGTTTTCGGTGCAGCCCCGACCACTAGATCAACTTTTTGACCCCTTTTGAGGATCATCAGGTTTCAGGTGTTTATCTATGGTATTAGCTAAAGTGGTTTTCGGTACAGCCCCGACCACCATATCAACTTTTTGACCTCCTTTGAAAATCATCAGAGTAGGAATACTGCGAATCCCGTACTGACTAGCGATATTGGGGTTTTCGTCGGTGTTGAGTTTCACCACCTTGACTTTCCCTATGAACATTTCGGCAATTTCTGCGACAACGGGAGCCACCATTCGACAAGGACCGCACCAAGGAGCCCAGAAATCCACTAGGACAAGGTCGGTACTATCTAAAACTTCGACTTTAAAGTTGGCATCTGTAACTGCAGGAACCTCTGACATACTTAAGAAATCCTCTAGTAATCACGGTTATCTAGAATACGCAAAAATTTCATTCTAGAGATTCGTGGTGCGATGTTGACATTCCACTGGTGAAAAGGACGAGAACTAGCTCTAAATCCAATGTAAAGGCCTTAACTTGCATCAGAGGTAGCTTCTTGGATCAATTTCACAAGGGGCATTCTTCTATTTTATAACCCTAGAGGCTCTATTTTGACTTTTTTTTGATAAAGTTTTGTAATATTGCCGGAGTCAAGCATGGGTGATGGGAGCCAGATAAAATTTTCTTGAAGAAAAACCCCAAAAGTCATCGATTTTATCTAGGCTTAACCTGAGTTTGATTATGATTGGCACAAGCCACCTCCTAATTGAGCTTTTCTATGAAAATTCTGGTCTTAAATGCGGGATCGAGCAGTCAAAAAAGTTGTTTATCAAAAATGTCGGGGTGAAGACCCTCGTACTGACGGGATGAAACCGTTCCGACATCGGCGTGAGCTTTTGTCGAACGCTGATCTCACGGCCGAAGCCCCGACCAATAGACCTCTCCAAAAATTTATAAGTCAGTCACAGCAAGGAAGAGAGGCAGATTAGACCAAGAGTCAAAATTAGCTCTCAAAACCGATTAATCAGGGTTTGAAGAGACAAAATCCAATTTTGACGGAAAACTATGGCTAATTATAACGTCAATTACTTCCCCTGATTGCTCCCCTTCTATTACTTCTAAAATTAGCGCACTAATTCTCAACCTTACTAAGCCACAAACGGTCAGTAAAACCGATTTATATCGACTTTTATTTAATCTAAATCTTTCTTGAACTACTTTAAATACTTTGACAACTCGAATTAAATGCTCAACAAAAATTCGCCGAGATGATAAAACTTTATTTTCTTTAATTTGATTCTCGGTTAATTCTCCATTCTTAGGTTTTTTATCAGGAGTTCTGATTTGATTTTCTCCTAGGTAAGCTTTATCTCCAATAAAAGTTTGTTGAGAATCGAATTTGCTTAAAGTTTGCCGACAGATTTTTATGTCGCTCGTCGGACCAGGTTGACCAATAACTACATCAACAATATCTTCAGCTTTTGGCAAGACAATAAATTGACTTTTTAAAGTATGTCTTTTTTGCTTTCCCGAATAATATATTTTTTGTTCTTGATAATCGGTCGGCCTCTCCACGGGCTGTTCTGCGCTATCGACAATCAACTCATAATCCCTTAATTGTTCAATTATTATTTCCTCTTCTTGGCACTTCTTTATTTGTTCTAACAAACTTGGCGGTAACTCTCCTTCAAAAAGTTTTTGCCAATAGGTAAAGATATTATGAGCCGTTGATTCACTCACTTGAAATATTAGTCCTAAGATTTGAAAGCTTAGATGATGTCTTAAATAAACCAACATTAGAACAATTTGTTCCTCTTCTGATAATTTAGGAGGTGTTCCGCTTCCTGGTTGATTAATCCTAATTTTGGTTTTTTCGATTTCTGATTGGTTTTTCCGATGTATAAGTTTTCCAAGTGCCATCAGTTGTTCTAGTTGTTGGTAGTCAATTCCTAATAGTCTTTTAGTTTGTTTCGGATATTTTTGAATGTATTCCCAAGTGTAGTTTTTCATGGCTTTTTTGAGTTACTATTTGTTTTATTATATCCTATATATTGTGATTTAATTAAATTATGGAGAGGTCTAATATAAAACAGCGAAGCACGATTAAATCCTTGACAGTTTAGCCTTGCATAGTTTATCATAGTAAATATGGTTTGATAAACAAAATGTTAAAAGCGTTTAAGTACAGAATCTATCGTGCGACTCGTTCCTACCAAAAGTCTAACAGACGTGGGTAGGACAAGGTTGAGAACCTTGATAACTCAATAACCGTGAAGGTGAAAGTCCTTCCCTCCAGATGATGGAGTGACAGCATAACCCCTTCCTGTGGAGAACGGTCATCAAAATGGGAAAAGCGGGGTTAAATGGCAGTAAAGATGAATCTGACATCAAAACCTGTCTAGCATCTAACTATGTGTATGAATAAGAACTTCCGTCAGAAGTATCGTCACTGAAACCTAGCCTACACAGATTATTGGCTGGCAACAAAATGTTAACAAGCTAACGTACTGGGAAAAGATAGAGTTCAACCAGAATCATCTACACAGCTTCGGTATAGAGGAAGACACTAAAGTTAGGAATACGGTTGTTGGGAACGAAGTAATCCTTATGAATCTCTTAGATAGGTCGAAATCTAAGTAGTAACCAGCGTAAGACTCATATAGGAAAGGATTGTGTAAGAAGCCAACGCCTATCTGTAATAGATAAGGATATGCTGACGTACACACTGTTCAATGGAATGAATGGTCTTAAGTAGTAATGAAAAAGTTATGAACACGGCAACAAAACCGATGTATGAATGGAAGGACATCAACTGGCGAAAAGCTGAAAGATGTGTTTTTAAGTTATCAAAAAGAATATTCAAAGCCAGTCAACGGGGTGATGTCAAATTAGTCCACAAATTACAAAGGCTACTCCTAAAAAGCTGGTACGCCAAACTGATAGCCGTCAGACGGGTTAGCCAAGATAATCAAGGCAAGAAAACCGCAGGGGTAGATGGGATAAAATCCTTAACACCCAAACAAAGAATGGCACTTGTCAATAATCTAAAACCTGGCAATAAATCAAAACCAACTCGTAGAGTATGGATACCAAAACCCAATACGGATGAAAAGCGACCTCTAGGGATTCCCACCATGTACGAACGGGCATTACAAGCCTTAGTAAAACTGGCATTAGAACCCGAATGGGAAGCAAAATTTGAACCTAACAGTTATGGATTTAGACCAGCACGTTCAGCCCATGACGCAATCGGAGCAATCTACATAAGCATCAACAAAAAGCCCAAATATGTGCTAGATGCGGACATAAGTAAATGCTTTGATAAAATAAACCACCAGAAACTACTGACAAAACTTCAAACTTACCCCAAGCTAAG
The DNA here is from genome assembly GCF_000981785.2 of Microcystis aeruginosa NIES-2549. Taxonomy (NCBI): domain Bacteria; kingdom Bacillati; phylum Cyanobacteriota; class Cyanophyceae; order Chroococcales; family Microcystaceae; genus Microcystis; species Microcystis aeruginosa. Next base: position 4,289,143 of record NZ_CP011304.1, read on the forward strand.
ACAACAAATCAAAGCATGGCTAAAGAGTGGAGTCATGGATGGAAAAAACCTATTCCCTACCAATGAAGGCACACCACAGGGAGGTGTAATCTCCCCTTTACTAGCTAACATAGCCTTACACGGCATGGAAGAAAGAGTTAAGCAATATGCAAAAACTCTGAAAGGCAATAAATCCAAAAATGAACAAGCCTTAACCCTAATCAGATATGCAGATGATTTTGTTATCCTGCACGAAGATTTAAAGGTAATAAAGGAATGTCAAGAAATCATTAAACAATGGTTAGCAGAAATGGGGCTAGAACTGAAGCCTAGTAAAACAAGAATATCCCATACTCTTGAAACTTATGATGATTACGTTGGATTTGATTTTCTCGGATTCAACATCAGGCAATACCAAGTCGGAAAACATCACGGGGCAAAAAGTAGTAAAGGAGTCAAACTAGGTTTTAAAACCCTAATCAAGCCTAGTGCTGAAAAAGTCAAGTCCCATCTAAAGAAATTGGGAGAAGTAGTAAATAGTCAGAAGTCATCCCCACAGGATGCCTTAATCAAACGACTCAATCCAATCATTAGAGGATGGAGCAATTACTATTCATCAGTAGTAAGCTCAAAAACATTCACAGATTGTGATTACTACTTCTTTGAAAAACTCAAGAGATGGGCATACAGACGACACCCAATGAAAAACAAAACTTGGATAATGCGTAAATATTGGCATACTGAGGGAAAAGATAATTGGGTATTCAGCACAAGAGGAGGTAAAAACCCCTTCAAACTGGCAAGACACCTAGATACAAAAATCGTAAGATACGTCAAGGTGAAAGGGGATAAAAGTCCCTATGATGGGGATTTAATATACTGGAGTAGTCGAATGGGTAAACACCCAGAAATGCCACCAGAAAAAGCTATTCTACTCAAAAGACAGCAAGGACGTTGTGCATATTGTGGACTATATTTCCAAGATGGAGACATACTCGAAACCGACCACATTATCCCTAAATCAAAAGGGGGTAAAAACAATCGAGATAATAAACAGTTACTCCATCGACATTGCCACGATTCTAAAACTGCATTAGATAAAACTGGTACTCATGACAAAGAGCCATTGGAGAGAGGAGCGGTGTGAGGTGAAAGTCTCACGCACCGTTTTGAAGCCGAGCCAGAATGGTGACATATCTGGCTTAGGGCAACCGACCAGTGAGCAATCCGTTTTGCTTGCCAAGTCGTTTGGCTGTGCTAGATGGTTTTACAATTACGCTCTAAACTTGACATCCGAAACTTACAAGCAAACTGGAAAAGGATTAAGCAGAGACGAAATAATTAAGCTGCTGCCTTCCCTAAAAAAAAGTATGAGTGGTTAAGCGAAGTACCATCGCAGGTATTACAACAAGCCGCTTTAAATCTTTCTAGTGCTTTCCTTAACTTTTTTGAAGGTAGAGCTAAATATCCTAACTTCAAGAAAAAACAGAATAGGCAGTCGATTAGATTTCCTCAGCACTGTAAGTTAAAAAATGATGTTCTGGTATTAAGTAGTCGTGCAAAATAAATTTCCTAGTGAAGATAGGCAAGAGGCAATAGGCAAGAGGCAAAAGCTTTATCGAAATGTGTAATTAATGTTGCTTAGGTACTTACCTAAAATTGGTGAAGTCCATTGCCAAGTTTCACGGCAACCAGAGGGAGACTTAAAGTCTGTTACGGTTTCAGTTAATCCATCAGGAGAATATTTCGCATCTTGTCTTTATGATGATGGTCAGGATTTACCCCAAAAATTAACAGAAGGAAAAACTATCGGGATAGACGTTGGACTAACCCATTTTGCTATTACATCAGATGGGACTAAACACGGGAATCCTCAATACTACCGTAAGTACGAACAGAGATTAGCGAGGAGACAAAAGAAACTTAGTCGCAAGCAAAAAGGGTCTAACAACCGCAATAAAGCTAGAGTTAAAGTTGCTAAAGTTCACTCTAAAATTGTTCGTTGTCGTGAAGATTTTCTGCACAAACTAAGTCGTAAATTAGTTGACGAAAACCAAGTCATAGTGATAGAAAATCTGGCAGTCAGAAACATGATCAAGAATCAAAATCTAGCCAAGTCAATTAGTGATGCTGGTTGGGGTCAATTCTGTACCATGTTGAAATATAAAGCTGAATGGGAAGGGAAAATTTATCTTGAAGTAAATAGATTTTTTCCTAGTTCCAAGACTTGTAGTAACTGCTTAAATCGTGTTGATAGTTTGAGTTTAGATATTCGTAGTTGGCAATGTCCTAAGTGTGGAGAAACCCACGATAGAGACATCAATGCCGCTAAGAATATTCGAGATGAAGGTTTACGAATTTTGGCGGTAGGGCATACCGCTACTGCTTCTGGAGGGAGAGTAAGACCAAGTAAAGGCACTGCTTTTGCAAGGCATCTCCCCGTGAATGAAGAATCCCTCGCTTCAGTGCTTCGGGGAGTGTCAACCCATTCCCTGCCAATGGACTGAACTGGGAATCCGTCGCTATGGTTTCCATGGCACCAGTCATCAGTACTGCTCGCAACGGGCCGCCGAATTGTTGGGAAAACCCCTAGAATCCTTGAAAATGGTGATCTGTCATCTGGGCAATGGTGCTTCCCTATCGGCAGTCAAGGGGGGTAAAAGTATCGATACCACTATGGGATTTACTCCCCTAGAGGGATTGATGATGGGAACCCGCAGCGGTACGATCAATCCAGTGATTCTGATTTATCTAGAGCGAGAATACCAATATAATCCCGATATTTTAAAGATTTTACTGCATAAAGAATCTGGTTTAAAGGAAATTTCGGGTATTTCTGGGGATATGCGGGCAATTACGACGGCAATGGCCGAAGGCAACCAGAGGGCAAAATTAGCATTTGAGATGTATATTCATCGTCTGAAAAGTTTAATCGGATCGATGATTGCTTCTCTGGAGGGGTTGGATGTGTTGGTATTTACGGCAGGAATCGGCGAAAATTCAGCTTTAGTACGGGAAAAAGCCAGTCAAGGCTGGTCTTTTTTGGGTTTAGAGTTAGATTTGGCTAAAAATGCCGCCCATCCCCGCGATGAGGATATCGCCACCGACACATCTAAAGTAAGAGTGATGGTAATTGCTACGGCGGAAGATTCGGCGATCGCAAGAGAATGCTGGCATTTATCCCCATAGCTCCTTACCTTTGGCCATTCTCTTTTGGCTGTTCCGTTGTGGGAATCTCCATAATCGGATGGTTGAGAGCAATCATCAAATGGTCTCCCTCTTGGCTAATACTTCCCGGCCCGCTCGCCATTTGGGAGAGGGGATCATTGCGTCCCGAGATGAAGTAGGAACTAACAGCGATCGCCATAGCGGTAAAAATTGCGCCACCATAAACATAATATTGCCGACGACGCTGACCATCGACTTTTCTGAACACCTGTTCTGCCAATCGGTCGCCGGCCATAGCAACCGGTACGGGGATTTGCTTTAAATTAGTTTGTAATCCCAAGAGCTGCCGATAGAGTTTTTTAGCGGCAGCATCATGGTCTAACCAATGCTGAACTAGCTTCCTTTCCTCTACCGTTACTTCGTTATCAATATAGGCGCTAATTAAATCGAAACGATGAGCTTCTTCGTTATCCTCATCTAAGAATAAAATATCCTCGGTTGCGGGGTTGGAATCGCCCTCATCGTGACGTAACAAAGACTTGATCCATTGAACGTCTTCGGGTTGATAATTATTCATGGTTGACCTCGACCAGAAGCGATCGGTATACAATCACTTTTCACCAGCACGTAGCTAGTTAACTTTAACGACTCCTCACTTCGACCCTTAGTGCCGAATCACCACAATTTTCCTTAGCCTTCCGTAAAATAGGGCTGTAAAACAGATTGTAATTTAGCGCGAGCGCGAGCAATGCGAGATTTAACAGTTCCTAAAGAAACTCCTGTGATCTCGGCAATTTCTTCGTAGGCCATGCCTTCAATTTCTCGGAGAATAATAGTTGTCCGAAAAGCTTCTGGTAAATCAGCGATCGCAGCCTGTAATTGATCGTAGAATTCGTGGGTGGTGAGATGTTCATCGGGACTGGGGTAATCGGACTCGATATCCCAATCGATTTCGCCATCTTCCACGCGCCGGGGAGCATCCAGAGAAATGGGGTGATTAACCCGCTTGCGTTTCCGCAATTCGTCGTAAAAAAGATTGGTAGCAATGCGACTTAACCAACCACGGAACTTGAGGGGTTCATGGAGACGGTTAATATTGCGATAGACGCGAATCCAGACCTCTTGAGCCAAATCGGCGCGATCTTGCCAATCGGGAGCCAAATGATAGAGTAATTTATCAACATGAGCCTGATAGCGCCGCAGCAGTTCCGCAAAGGCTGCTCGATCGGGCTGGCACCCTTCCTGACAGCGTGCAATCAGATCGTAGTTGGAGAGTTTGTCAGGGGACAAGGGGTTTTGAGACTTTTTGGCCTCAAGTGACCAAGATGCTGGAATCGATTGACTCATGGGATTTCCTCAAGGGTATAAACTCCTCACTCAGGGCTTGAGGACGGGAGAAGTTAGCAAAGGTTCCCGAAAATAAATAATTTTTTTTCTATATCTTGATTCTAACTGATCGAACCGATCTGAATCAGGTTGGTAGTTGCTGGACTGGGATTTGAGCGGGGCATTCAATCTCGTTCGGCCACGGGGCTAAAAACCTTACTAAGCAGTTATTTCAGCCATTGCATCCCTATTTGATGCCTAAACAGTTCCCACTTATGAGAAACGCTGTCACCACCATCAAGAGCTAATTAGAACAAAATTACTATACAAAAATACCCCGCCAGAAAAAGGGGAAATAGCCGAAAGGCTGATGTAGCAAGGGATAGAAAAAAGATCAAAAAATTTTGCCAAAAGGGGTTGACAAACCTGGGGAAGTTAGATACATTGGTAAATGCGCGGTTGAAGCAAAGCGAAAGCGAAGCGAAACAAACGACGCTGGAACCTAGACAAAACAATAGTTTGAAAGCCAAGTAAAACAGCCTCGTTTAGAAGCAATTCTATAACAAAGAAGTCAAACCCGCAAGGGGGAGACGAAAAA